>JAYTVD010000209.1:0-10759 GCA_043744175.1 Phyllobacteriaceae bacterium | reverse complement strand
TGGCAATAGCAACCTTGCGCCATAGCCAAGGCCAAAGAACCAGACGAAAGAGGCAACCATCGCGCCTGCACCATAAGCAATGCGCAAGTCGCCGGCGTAGCGCGCCGACAGGCCACCCAACAGCAGCACCGTATCAAGATAGACGTGCGGATTAAGAAACGTGAACGCAAGGCATGTGGCAATCGCCTTGTTGAGGCTCATGCCGTCCCCCTTGGCCTGCATTGATTCGGAGTGCATCGCACGGCGAAACGCCAGCACCGCATAGCTGCCGAGAAATATCACGCCGCCTATGGTCACATAGCGCACCAAATCCGGATGCGATGACACCAGCGTGCCAAGCCCTGCCACACCGGCGGCAATAAGCACGGCGTCAGCCAGCGCACAAATGAGGCAAAGAATGAACACATGCTGGCGCAGCAACCCTTGACGCAAAATAAATGCGTTTTGTGCACCAATAGCAATGATGAGTGAGGCACCAAGTGCCAAGCCGTTGAGGAATGCGAATATCATGAGGTCATGATATTGATTTAGTGCTTGGCTGCAACCCGTCCCGTTACAAAATCGAATATAGCCTGACGAATTGATGCATCCTGCAATTTATCAACGGGAAGAAAAAACGTCACCCCATTTTCGTTGGCCAACACAATTGAGCCGCCCTTTTGCTCAACACGATCGAAATTTGACCACAGGAAACGCTCGAAACTATCGCCAGCGATTGCGGTCAAATGCTTGTCGTCAAAGGCAAATGTCTTGCGGCCCGGCTTAGTATCTGGAAACACCGTGCCAGTCGCCTCAGCCGCCATGCGGCTTCGATCTTCGTCATTGAGTTCAACACTGAATTCGCGGATCATAAGTTTTGCCCTGTTTCGTCACGAAAATATCGCGATGCCCAAACGAAATATGGGAGGCTAAAACTTCAAAACAGTTTCAATTGATTGCTGGGCTTAACTATTTCCGGCTTCTTGGTTTCGCCCGCCTTAGCTGAATCATTCAAATTGATTCGAGCCTGAACATCCGCCGTCATATTAGCCACTTTGTTGACCCTGTCAGAAATTGGCACCGCCTCAAAAAAATCATCATCAACCGCACCAAACAAATCCACCATATCGCGCGGTTCATAGTCGATGCAGTTCAGCCAACGCTCAAAATGCGGCGGGCTGATAACCACGGGCATCCGGTCGTGGATAGGCACGAAGGTCGGATTGGAAGAGGTCGTCAGCATCGCACCAGTATCAATCTCACTACCGTCTGGCGAAAGATAGGTCTCCATCAGTCCCGCAAAGGTAACAATGCCGCCATGGCGCGGGCGCACCCAATAGGCCTGCGATTTCTTATCGCCCGAGCGCTTCCACTCATAGAAGCCAGATGCCGGTATTAGAGTGCGCCGATGACGGATAGCCGCTTTGAAAGAGTTCTTTTCGAGTACCGTTTCCGAGCGTGCATTGATAAGCAGCGGAAACGCTTTCACGTCCTTCACCCATGAGGGAATCAGCCCCCATCGTACCAATGTCGCCACACGGTTCGGCAGGTTAGAGCCCTTCTCTTGTCGCAGACCCGCTTGGATCATTAGTATTGGCTGCGTTGGCGCAATGTTGTAGCGCGGCGGAAACGGGTCAAGATTGTAGACCGCGTAAAGCTCTTCCACTTCGTCCGGCGTTGCCACAAAAGAGAAGCGCCCACACATCGAATTAGCCCTTTATCGGCAGAATAAAGGGCACGCCCTCGAAGCACTCCGCCCCGCGCCCGATTGATTTTATCGCATCCACCATTCGCCCGCCGCGCCCGAGAATATCGTCGGCCATTGTAATCATGCGGATGTTGGGCGTAGCTGTCGGCGCGCGGCGACGCAGCTCCCGCGCCAGAACCATTTCATCTTGATCTGGGTTGAGAAACAGCGAGGTCATATAAGCACCAGCGGTCGAACGCGAAACGCCCGCATAGCAATGGATAATCATCGGCTGCGTGCGATCCCACGCGCTAGCAAATGCAAATATCTGCCGGATATGCGCCTCGCCGGGCGGCACGAGTCCTTCGCGCGGTTCGTTGATATCGTTAAACCCAAGGAACAAATGATCCGTCGCCGCCACGTGGCGCGGTCGCTCGACAGGCGTCGCAGCATTAATAAGCGTCAGCACTTTGCTGGCCTTATGCGCCTCCGATATTTCAATCAGGCGTGACAGTGGCGTAACGATCAAATGGGGCATGACTCTACTTTCACAATGGGATGCGAAGCCTCGAGCGCGGCAAAACGCTCCAAAAATGCGGCCTGCGCATCAGTTGCTGCCTGCGGCTCCAGCGCCAGCATATCCGCACTAAACCCGCGTGGCCGTCCGAAAATGCGCGAGGCTTCGGCGTCTTCAAACCCCGCCAGCTTGGTCGCCTCAAAATAGGCTGCCACAGTATCCGCCTTCTTAATCTTCGCCGTCAGCGCTGCACTTGGCTCGGCAACCAGCGAAAAGCGCAAATGGATAGCTCGCTGCAAGCGCTTTTCCACCACCTTATAATCGCCGCCAACCATCGCCTTAAACGGCGAAATCATATCACCAATCACATATTCTGGCGCATCATGCAGCAGCGCAATGAGGCACTGGTGCGGCCTGGCATCCGGCTCCATCAGCCTAAAAATATGCTCGACCACAAGGCTATGCTGCGCCACAGAAAAGGCGTGAGCACCAAATGTCTGCCCGTTCCACCGCGCCACGCGGGCAAGCCCATGAGCGATGTCTTCAATCTCAATATCCAACGGCGACGGGTCCAATAGGTCTAGCCGCCTACCAGATAGCATGCGTTGCCACGCGCGCGGCGGAGCGGGTTGCTTGGCAATCATCTATGCGGACTCCGCACTGGCAACGGGCCACGTAAACGTGACGTCTTGGGGCAATGAAACAGTGATAGGCGCATCTCCCGCTAAAATTTCCGCGCCTTTATCCAGCGCATCCTTCACACGGTCCAGCCGCACAATTGCCAGCGCAGTCGTTCCCGATACCGAGCCAGTCGTTCCACTTTTACGACCATCAACAGTGATAGCACTACCAGATGTCATACCCGCGCCACTCGCAACCATCACACGCCACCGCGCCGTGCCGCGATGGTGCATCCGCGAGACAACCTCCTGCCCCACATAGCAGCCCTTGGTGAACGCAACGCCGCCGGTCTGGTCCAAGTTCACGTCATGGGGAAACATCTCACCATACGCATAGTCCAAATGCGCTTCAGCAACGCCATGAGCAATGCGCAAGGCAGTCCAGCCTGCATCAACAGGTCCGTCATCGTTGCTGCCATAGCTACGATAAACATCTACAGATTTGAATCGCGTATCACGCCTTGCAATGTTAGAAACCTCTGCCGCTCCCCAAGCAACATGGGCCGAAACAAACTCCGGTTCCGAAATATCCACCTTGGCCTGCAGCCGGTAAAACCTCAGCCGCTTAGCAAAATCCGCAGCGTCTAGCGCCGCGACTTCCAGCACAAAGCCTTCGTCTGCCCTGCCAATCAAAAAGCTCCAGTTTATCTTGCCCTGTGGCGACAAAAGCGCACCCGCGCCAATTTCTTCGCCGCGCAAACCATGCACGTCGCAGGTCACAAGATTGTCCAAAAACTCCGCCGCATCCACGCCGCCAATGCGTATCAAAGCACGATCTGATAGAATGGCATGGGGCATGGCGGTCCTGCGTCTTGATTTAAGCGTCACCCTTAACTAAGCCGTGAGCCAGCCAACATCAAGAACAAGCGGTGTATCATGACGCAGACTTTCGATCTTCTTCTCAAAGGCGGTATTGTCATCAATCAAGATGGCGTCGGTCTTCGCGATGTCGGCGTCAAAGACGGCCGCATTGCTGCTATCGGCTCGTTCCATGCTTCAAGCGCCGCAAAGACAATTGACTGCACCGGACTTCATGTCCTCCCCGGCGTCATCGACAGCCAAGTGCATTTCCGTGAGCCGGGATTGGAACATAAGGAAGATTTAGAAACCGGCTCCCGCGCCGCCGTGCTCGGCGGTGTCACGTCGGTTTTTGAAATGCCCAACACCAAGCCGCTCACCACAAGCGCCGAAGCTTTGGCCGATAAAGTCGCGCGCGGCACGAACCGTATGCACTGCGATTTCGCCTTCTGGGTTGGCGGCACGCGCGACAATGCCAAGGACGTGGCCGAGCTGGAGCGCCTGCCGGGCGCCGCTGGCATCAAAGTGTTCATGGGTTCATCAACAGGCGATCTTCTTGTCGAGGACGACCAAGGCGTTGCCTCCATCCTGCGTAACACCCGCCGCCGTGTCGCCTTCCATTCCGAGGATGAGTTTCGCCTGCGCGAGCGGATGCACCTGCGCGTACCCAACGACCCCTCCTCGCACCATGTCTGGCGCGATGATATTGCCGCACTGCAATGCACGCAACGGCTCGTTTCAATCGCCAAAAAAGTCCACGCCCGCATCCATGTGCTGCATATCTCAACACATCAGGAAATCGACTTCCTGGCGCAACATAAAGACGTCGCCACCTGCGAGGCCACACCGCACCATCTCACGCTTTCGTCAGATGACTATGCCCACCTCGGCACACTCCTGCAAATGAACCCGCCCGTGCGCGAAACCTTCCACCGCGATGGCGTATGGCGCGGTATTAGCCAAGGCATCGTCGATGTGCTGGGTTCGGACCACGCGCCGCATTTGCTCGAGGAAAAAGCCAAGCCTTATCCGGAATCACCATCAGGCATGACAGGCGTGCAAACGCTCGTCCCCGTCATGCTAGACCATGTGAACGCCGGACGCCTCACCATCGAGCGCTTTGTGGATCTTGCCAGTCACGGCCCGCAGCGCATTTTCGGCATGGCCAGAAAGGGGCGCATCGCCGCCGGCTACGACGCCGACTTCACCATCGTGGACATGAAGCGCCGCGAAACTATCACCAACGCGCTGGCAGGTTCCCGCGCCGGCTGGACACCCTATCACGGAAAATCAGTGCAAGGCTGGCCAGTGATGACGCTCGTGCGCGGACAAATGGTGATGAGCAATGGCGAGATTGTAATGCCGAGCCAAGGGCAAGCGGTGGTGTTTTCCGAGAGCTAATCACTCGCCCGCCAGAAAAAACCGCCATTTGCCATCAGGCGAAATCCCCGCGCGATAGAAAATATACGAGCCGAACGACTTCATATCGTCCACATCGCCGGATGTGACGATTTTGAACAACTCCACGCGTTGTTTCTCGTCCAGCTTATCCAGCGGCACCGCGAAGAAATACGGCCAGACATAGAGCTCCTGCGGCGTGCCTATATCCAGATGCACATAGCCCGATTCCATAATTTCCAAGAGGATAGCCAGTATTTCCTGCCCGCCCTCATCGCCGGAAAGGCTGAGTAGAAACTTCATCGGGTCGTCAGCATTTTCGCCCAGGGAAAGCTCAGTCACATCAGGTCCGCTGCCGATCAAAGCGCGCAGGTTTTCCGGCTTCCCGCTCTTGGCCGCTTCAACGATCTTATCATGCGTTGAGCGCACGGCTTCGGGCAATTTGCTCAGATCATATTCAACTGGCGGAATGGGGTCCGTAGGGGCCAAGTGCGGCCGTGCCGGATCATTGGGATCACCTTCCGGCGTTGCGCTCTCATCGCTTTGATCCGGGGCAACATCCGGACCCGGGTCTTCCGGCATCGGTCCGATCATATTAGGATCTACCGCTGGCTTAATTGGCTCAGGCGCAGGTATTTCTGCCAGTGGGTCAACGGGATCAGTACTAGGCGTCACAGTCCCGCCAATCGGCGGAAGCTCTTCGCGCTTGATTTCACTGAGAGCCAGCAACGTTCCCGCCATTGGCTTGGCGTCAACGACAACTACGCCGCCAGAATATAGCGCGGCTGCCAGTGCCAGATATGTAAGCGCCTTAGCCATTATCAATTCAAATATTCATGCGAGTGAAACGCACCTGATTCGAATCGCGTCTTCATCATCGCCAAAAGGCCGTTCGCAGCCTCCGCGCCGCAATCGCGCACCAGATGGATGAGAATGGTTTCCATGCCCGCTGCGGCCATGATTTCGGGGTCTATGCCCTCCGAAATGCCGTCAGCCCACGCTTCCGTCTGCACTTCCAGTGCCGCCAGTCGCTTTTCATTGAGGATACGCTCGTTGAGCTCGGCCTCTGTCGCATTCATTTTCATGTCACCCTCGATGCGCTGCATCGTTAACGTCCGTTTAACACTCTAGCATAGATGTCTAAACTTGCACCAATCGCTTTCATAGAAAGTTAACTGTTAGTAAACCGCTTTTTATTCGCGTTTTTCAGTTCGCATAGCGCTGCGCTATATCCTCGCTGAGTGCTTTTCCTTCGCTCATAAATTGATCCAGCGCTGTCGTCGCTGCCGGCGTACAGTGCAAATAAATGCCGCCATAAGAGCGATAGCCGTGGTTAAAACTTGCAATGATTTTTGCCTTGCGCTCCGGCGTGGGATTTTCGGAAACCACAAGATCATTCATAGCGTCGCGCCATTGATTGGTCGTCTCGCCACACAGATTGCGCAGAAAATGCACAGAGCCAAGCACCTCAGCAAGCCGCAGTAGCTTTTCGTTGTAGGGCGGATCTTCGGCGCGCGCCGCGCCTATGCCGCCGGCGAAAAGCAGGTAAGCCAGCAAGCATCTTCCAACCACAGCGCCGCAGCTGCCGCTCATATTCCCGGTCCCCGAACCAAATCACTCGCCACTTCATACACAGAATGTGGCATCGGCATGGCTTTCATTTGCGCTATGGTAAACCAGCCAACGCTGGCCGCATCATCGCCGGCGACCGCTTCGCCAGAATAGGCTTGCGCATAGAAAACATGGAGATGAAACGCGCCCTCCACCATATATTCCCGCAGAGGCGTCACCACGCTGGCCATAATTCCCGTTTCTTCAAACAGCTCGCGCCGCGCCGCTACATCCAGCGCCTCGCCGGGCTCCACCTTACCGCCAGCAAAGGCAAACTGTCCCTTGGCAGGTGCGTTAGCGCGCTCCACCAGCAAAAACCGCGCACCATCAAACACGACACAGGAAACAGCCAACTTTACTATTCTGTCTGTCTGGTCCGTCACTTTTGTCGCTCCATTCTGACAATTTGAAACATGGCCTAACATGCAATCAGCGAATCACCGGATTTGCCACATCTGGATAGACTAATGACCGCCTCAGACAATAATAGCGCTGCAATTGGTACGGCCCGCATATCATCGCTCGATGTACTGCGCGGTGTCGCCGTTGTCGCCATGACAATCTTTCACTTCTCGTGGGATTTGGAAAACTTCGGTTACGCATCCGCCGGCATGACCGCGACCTTTGGCTGGAAACTTTTTGCCCGCAGCATCGCCACCAGTTTTTTGTTCATCGCTGGCTTTAGCCTATTCCTGTCACATGGCTCCGGCATCCGCTGGCCATCATTCAGGAAGCGCTTTGCCAAGATTTTAGCCGCCGCCGCCATCATCACTATCGCCACTTTTTTCGCCACACCTGAGCGCTTCATTTTCTTCGGCATCTTGCATCAATTAGCCTTTGGCTCGCTCATCGCCATCTGCTTCGTGCGCTTGCCTTGGCCAATCACCCTTATTGCAGCCGCACTGGTTTTCGCTGCGCATTTTTATTTGCGTACGCCAATGTTAGATCATCCTGCGTTCTGGTGGACTGGCCTTAGCTCATTTGATCCACCCGCCAATGATTATGTGCCAGTTTTCCCATGGACAGCCGCGATGTTAGCGGGTGTGGCGGTTGCAAAAGTGCTCAGCAACCACGAGATCTTTCCAAAACTCGCCAGCATCAACGCCGTTACCAATCCGCCCGGAAAAGCGCTGGCATGGCTGGGCAACCACAGCCTACCCTATTATCTGATCCACCAGGTCGTCCTCTTCGGCCTCGTCTGGTGTGCATTCCAAATCGCTCCGCCAGATCGCGGCGCAGCCTATGTGCCCGCCTGCGTCTCCAGTTGCTCACAAACTCGCGATGCCAAATTCTGCGAAAGCTTTTGTAGTTGCGTCAAAACCAGCATGGAAACCAATGGCATTTTCAACGAAGTATTGGATGGCAAGCGCGACGTTACAACCGACCCGGATGTTGCCACCATTGCGGGTGTGTGCACAATCAATGCAGAAGGAGGCTAACCCAATGAAGCAACCAAACAAACCAGCCGTAACTGGTATTGCGCTCACGCCCAATCGCTTCCCGTGGCCCCCGATCATCTATGCGGCGGCGATTCTTATCGGTGCGCTATCAAAATTTGTTCTGCCCACACCGTGGATAGAAAGCCCCGGATCGGATTTTCTTTTTGCGATTGGCGTGTTGATAATCGCCGCCGGACTAACGCTAGATATTCGCGCTATGCAAACGCTTCACGCGGCCAAAACCACAATTCTTCCTATCAAGGGCGCGGACCATTTGGTAACAAACGGTCCCTTCAAAATCTCCCGCAACCCGATTTATCTTGGCAACACGCTGCTAACCTTTGGCGCAGGTCTGGTGTTCGGCATCGTCTGGTTTTTGCCACTGGCATTCATCGCAGCGCTGCTGACATCCAAACTCGCGATAGAGCGTGAAGAAGCGCATCTGTCAGCAAAGTTCGGCAAAAACTGGCGCGATTATGCGCAGAAAGTGCGGCGCTGGTTTTAGGTATTGACCCCTAGCTCCGCCAACCTCTCAATGCACATCTCATCCACTGCGTCCAATTCAGCCAGCGTCTCTTCAAGGTCTTTACGTTTTTGACGTAGCGACGCGCGCTTTTCTTCCACGCGGGCCATCATAAGGCGTAGCTGACCAGATTCGCCTGGCTGTTCCTTGTACATGTTCACAATTTCGCTGATCTCCGCGATGGAGAATCCCAGCCGCTTGCCACGCAAAATCTGCTTGAGCAAATGGCGGTCGGACGGGCGGAACAGGCGCGTGCGACCACGGCGCAGCGGGCGTATGAGCCCCTCATCCTCATAAAAACGTATAGTGCGCGTTGAAATCTCAAACTCGCGGGTCAACTCGGTAATGGTGTAATATTCGCGGATCAAATCATCGACTCTCGGTATGTAACGCTAGGCTTTCATAGCAGTATGTAATGCGCCAGTATTTACGTAAACGTCAAGACATCAAATAAAACAGCGTTAAATCAGAGAGTGGTTTACTTCAAAGGTGAAACCACCATGTGGCGAAGCCGAGAAAGGAGAAGAAACCCACACAGTCTGTGCACATGGTAACAAAAACACCGGACCCAAGCGCAGGGTCTGCGCCAAAACGGTCTAAAATCAACGGGATTGTAATGCCCGCCAGCGCCGCAGTCGTCAGGTTCACAATCAGCGCTAACCCCATCACCAATCCAAGATTCCAATTGCCAAACGACAATGACGCGACAACGCCAATAACAACAGCAAACAACAGTCCATTGGCAAGGCCCACCATCACTTCGCGTCGGACAACACGGAAAGCGTTGTAAATATCCAAATCTTTGGTGGCCAATGCGCGAACCGTAACCGTCATGGTCTGCGTGCCCGCATTGCCACCCATGGAGGCCACAATTGGCATCAGCACCGCCAGCGCCACCATCTGCTGAATTGTCCCGCCAAAAAGCCCGATAACGCTAGAGGCAAGAAACGCCGTAAACGCATTGGCAATCAGCCAAGGCCAGCGCGACTTTGCCGTTTCATAGACATTATCCGACAGCTCTTCATCGCCCACACCGGCAAGGCGCATGATGTCTTCTTCATGCTCTTCTTGAATAACATCGACCACATCGTCAAAGGTCAAAACGCCAACAAGACGCTCGTTTTCGTCCACGACAGCAGCGGAAAGCAGCTCATATTGCTGCATGATCTGCGCGGCTTCTTCCTGGTCCATAGTGGCCGGAAGCGCATGGCGTGTTTCATGCAAAATATCTTCGATTTTGACTGAACGTTTCGTGCGCAAAATTTGGTCGAGATCGACAGCACCAGCCAACTTGAACAGCGGATCAATCACGTAAATTTGCGCGAAACGATCCGGCAAATCTGTCTCATCGCGCAGATAATCAATCGTCTGCCCGACAGTCCAAAATGCCGGAACGGCAACAAACTCCGTCTGCATACGCCGACCGGCGGACTCTTCCGGATAGTTCAATGACCGTTGCAGCAGCATCCGCTCTTCATGCGGCAGACGCGCCAGAATCTCGTCCTGATCTTCGCGCTCCATATCCTCAAGAATGTACACGGCATCATCCGAATCCATCTCTTGAACGGCAGCCGCCAAATCTTCATTGGGAACGCTATCGACAATCTCAAGACGGATAGCCTCATCAACCTCGGTAAGAGCACCAAAGTCAAACTCTTTGCCCAGCAGGCGAACCAAGGCTTGCCGTTGGTCGGATTGCAGCGCCTCCAGCAAATCCGCCAACTCAGACTCGTGCAGCTCGCCAACATCTTTGCCGAGCGTCAGAACATCCCTGTCCGCAATCGCCGCGCCAATATGCGCAAGATAAGCGGAACGCACGACACCTTCGTCGTCATAGATTTCTGAAGCAATGTCCAGATCGTCGTCGTTGTGATTTTCGGCTAAAGATTCGGTCACGATAGCGCTCCCGAAAGAGTGGCAGGGATATTCCCGCTTAGACCGAAAAACGTCCGCCTGCAAAGAAATAAATCAATCCACTCCGCGCCTTGGCACGAAAAGCTGAATCGATAAATTATGCGTTGAGAAGAGTAGTTGGTGCGGTCAAGAAGACTCGAACTTCCACGAGTTGCCCCACAGCGACCTCAACGCTGCGCGTCTACCAATTCCGCCATGACCGCACACAACAAA
>JAYTVD010000208.1:0-10791 GCA_043744175.1 Phyllobacteriaceae bacterium | reverse complement strand
GCCGCGCGTGTAATTTTGCGGAGACCAAGTACCCCAACTGACCGGTGCATCAGAAACGACGGATTGCGGTGTGTAGCCATTTTCCATTGCAGTGGCATAAACATAAGGTTTGAACGATGAACCGGCTTGCCGCAGCGCCCTAGTAGCACGGTTAAACTGGCTGACCCCATAGTCGCGCCCGCCCACCATCGCCCGCACTGAGCCATCAACATCCATCATCACAACGGCGGCTTGTGTGACTTTATATTGCTCACCAAACTGGCGCAGATGAAACTCAGCCGACTCCTCAGCCGCAGCCTGCAAGTCGGTATCCACAGTGGTGCGAACCACGAATGATTTTTGCGGCATATTCACTGCTACTTTTTTAACTTCGTCAAACGCCCAGTCGAGAAAATAATCAGGGCTTTTTACCGTTGCGCGGTCCACTACAGAAGCAGGGTTGCGTCGCGCCGCGATGACTTGGCCCTCGGTCATAAACCCTGCCTGCACCATATTGGTCAAAACTTCATTGGCGCGCGCACGGGCTGCAGGCAAGTTGTTGTGCGGCGCATATTTGGTTGGTGATTTGAACAGCCCTGCCAGCATTGCTGCTTCCGGCAAGGTCACATCTTTGATGTTTTTGTCGAAGTAAAACTCGCTGGCAGCCAAAATACCAAACGTGCCGCCACCCATATAGGCGCGATCGAGATAGAGCTGCAGAATCTCTTTCTTGCTCAAGTTGGCTTCCAGCCAGATGGCCAAAAAAGCTTCCTTGATTTTGCGCTCAAAGGTTCTCTCATTGGTCAAAAACAAGTTTTTCGCTAACTGCTGCGTAATCGTCGAGCCACCTTGTACCACAGTATGGGCGCGCAAATTTTCACTGATGGCGCGGGAAAGGCCAAGAAAATCAATCCCCACATGGTCAAAAAAGCGCCGATCTTCTGTTGCCAGCACGGCTTTAATCACATGGTCAGGCATTTGATCGAGCGGCACGCCGTCCTTGTGCAAGATGCCGCGCTGACCAATCTCGTTGCCGTAGCGATCAAGAAATGTCACGGAGATATCAGTTTGGTTGCGCCAATCTTTGGTGGTTTCATCAAAGGCGGGCAAGGCGAGCCCCAAAAGCAAAACAAAACCAGCTACGCCAAAAGTGAAAAGTTCATCAGTGACTTCCACTAAGAACCGGCGAAATCCGCGCACGCGCATTCGGTTTGAGCGGATGGTCACGCCTTCCCAAAACTCACCAAACCAAAAGCGTAAATTATAGAGCGATGAATCCAGCACGGCGTCCAGCTCAAGCAGCTTGGACGCTTTCTTTGGCTTGCGCAAATTGTCGTCGCCAGCATCGCTCATGTCAACCCAAAGCCCTTAACCCGATAAAGCTACCTATCTCATCAAATTCAGTCGAATTCATGAATAGTGCCAACAATGCCCCGCGTTTCCTTTCGCGCATTTTCCCTGTCGAAACAAGTAAAGTTGCCGTGCCTCCCGCCATTAGTACAAAATAATGTAAACGCACCACGTTGCCTGTCCGCTCACTTGCCCTTAAATGTTGGCTATGAGCACACAGCATAAATCTACCGACACGCTTCGGATCGCCACTGCCCAGCTTAACCCCGTCATGGGGGACATTGCGGGCAATATCCTCAAAGCCAAAGACGCTTGGAGCGAAGCCAATCGCCATGGCGCGGATTTGGTTATTTTCACTGAACTATTTGTGGCCGGCTATCCGCCAGAAGATTTGGTTCTGAAACCATCCTTCAGCACCGCCTGCGAAGCGGCTGTCGCAGAGCTTGCCGAAATAACGGCCAACGGTGGACCCGGCATGATTATCGGCCTGCCGCTGCGCCGTAGCTCGGGTTTGCACAATGCCGTCCAAGTGATTGATGGCGGTAAAATCATCGCCGAGCGATTCAAGGCAGACCTGCCAAACTATGGCGAGTTTGACGAAAAGCGCGTCTTTCAGGCAGGGCCAATGCCCGGACCAGTCAATTTTCGCGGCGTGCGTATCGGTATCCCCATCTGCGAGGATATTTGGGGTGAGTTGGGCGTGTGCGAAACGTTGGCCGAAAGCGGCGCGGAAATGCTGCTGGTTCCCAATGGCTCACCCTACTATCGCCAGAAAATCGACGTGCGCCACCAAATCGTTATCAAGCAGGTTATAGAAACCGGCTTGCCAATACTCTACGCCAACCAGTTCGGCGGGCAGGATGAGTTGGTATTCGACGGCGCAAGTTTTGCCATCAATGCTGATAAATCTCTCGCCTTCCAAATGAGTCAGTTTGAGGAAACTGTTTCAGTCTCCACCTGGAAGCGCCGCGAAAATGGATGGGTTTGCGAGCAGGGGCCGATGTCTGTTATTCCCGAAGACGAAGAGGCAGACTACCGCGCTTGCATGATTGGCCTGCGCGATTACGTCAATAAAAACGGCTTCAAGGATGTCGTACTCGGCCTTTCCGGCGGCATTGATAGTGCCATTTGCGCGGCACTTGCTGTCGATGCACTGGGCGAAGAACGCCTGCGCGCCGTCATGATGCCCTACACCTATACCAGCCAAGATTCACTGGTCGATGCCAAGGAATGCGCAGCGCTTCTCGGTTGCCGCTATGACATCGTGCCAATTTTCGAGCCTGTAAATGGCTTTTTGAAATCGCTTGGTCCTGTGTTCGAGGGCACGAAGGAAGGCATCACGGAGGAAAACCTGCAAAGCCGTGCCCGTGGCACAATCCTCATGGCGATTTCCAACAAGTTCGGTTCAATGGTCGTCACCACTGGTAATAAGTCAGAAATGTCAGTCGGCTATTGCACGCTCTATGGCGATATGAACGGCGGTTATAACCCGATCAAAGACCTTTATAAAATGCAAGTCTATGGCCTAGCCAGTTGGCGCAACACCCATGTGCCGCCCGGCGCACTTGGCCCCTCTGGCATGGTCATTCCGCAAAGCACAATCGACAAGGCCCCTTCCGCCGAGTTGCGCCCGAACCAGACAGATCAGGATTCGCTGCCGCCCTATCCGGCGCTGGATGATATCCTCGAATGCCTGGTTGAGCATGAGATGAAAGTGTCCGACATCATTGCCAGAGGTCATGATAAGGCCACCGTCGAGCGCATCGAAAACTTGCTGTACATCGCCGAATACAAGCGGCGCCAGGCAGCGCCGGGCGTAAAGATTACGCGCAAATATTTCGGCCGCGATAGGCGCTATCCTATTACCAATAGGTATCGGGATAGGGGATAAGGCCGCTATATTTTCCATTAGCCAACCCGCAAATTCAGGCGTAGAGTTTAAGTGAATTGCGTCGGTATCCCGTTTGCAATTGGCTAAAATTCTAACCAATTCAACAACGGTAGTTTTTCACATTTGTTCTATGTCTGATTTTATCAGTGGGGCGAACAGGTTGCAAAACGTTAGGTCGATCAATGGATCGTGGATGCCAGCGGGCGATGCTGAGGCGATGTCGCTTTTCGCTGAGAAGCCTGATCTCGGCCTTGATCTTTTTCAATTGCTGGTGCGCGAGATTGATACGCGGGTTTTAGCGAATCCAGCTGACCTTATCGCCACCTTGGCTTATTTGAGCGGGCGCATTGTGCAGCGCGGGTTTTTCAAAATTGAACCCCAAGAGTTTCGCGTGGATCAAGCAGGCAACGGCGTTGTTTTCCTTCGCAATGACGCTGTGGGCGAAAAGCTCGGCGCGATGAAATCCGGCTCACTGGCCTCTACGCTGGTGGAAGCCTCATTGCTGGCAGGATCCCGTCGTTTTCCCGAAGTTTCACTCGTGCGCCAAGACGCGCAAGAGGCGATGCAGCGCCATGGTAACTGCGATTTGCGCGGGCACGTCTTGTCGGCGCCGCTGGAAGTGATGGCAGGCGGTATTCAGGCAGATATTGATGCCCTGATGATGGACGACGACGATGCCAGCCAGCTAACGGCAGCGTCATTCAGCGCCTGCGCTCATGCTATCAGCTATTCCCGCCAGCGCATCGCACCGGCTGACGCGGCAGAGCTGGCCATGAGTGTTGCATTTTACGCCGGTTGGATTGATGCCCGCAAATCTGGAACAAGATAAACATCTAAGATAGTTGCCAAGAATCCAGTCTTCGATTATCGCTCACTTATGACCGTAATCACTCGCTTCGCGCCGTCTCCGACTGGCTACATTCACATTGGCAACGCAAGGCCTGCATTGGCAAATTGGCTTTATGCCAAACAGCACAATGGCAAGTTCATCTTCCGTCTGGATGACACAGACGTGGAGCGCTCCAAGCAGATTTATACCGATGCTATCCATCGCGATTTGGCTTGGTTTGGCATTAAGCCCGATGTGTATTTCAAACAGTCTGATAGGCTCGCGTTCTACGAAGCGGCTGCAGAAAAGCTCAAGCAAAGCGGGGTGCTATACCCGTGCTTTGAATCTGCTGAAGAACTTGAGAAGCGCCGTGGTCTGCGCATTGCCCGCAAGCAATTGCGCACCTATGGCCGTGAGGCGCTAAAGCTTACTAAGGACGAAATCGCAGACTTGCTGGCCCAAGGCCTCAAGCCGCATTGGCGCTTCCTGCTGCCCAATTTCAAAACCGATCCGTTCAAACCGGAACGTACCGAAATCCATTGGGACGACATGGTGCGTGGCCGCGAGACCGTGGACCTGTGCTCACTGTCCGATCCGGTCGTACTACGCGAAGATGGCACCTGGCTCTATAATATTACATCAGTGATCGATGATATTGATAGCGGCGTCACGCACGTCATACGCGGTGAAGATCATGTCACCAATACCGGCGCGCAGATTGCGATGTTCATGGCCCTTGGCGCAAAAGTTCCGGTTTTTGCCCACATGAACTTGCTCACCACGCTGACGGGCGAGGGGCTTTCTAAGCGCACCGGTGCTTTGTCAATCGGCTCTCTTGCCGAAGACGGATTTGAGCCCGCCGCCGTGGCATCGCTGGCAATTCTGACCGGCACGTCTGATGCCGTTGAGGCGCAGCCAGATTTAGAATCACTTAGTAAGATTTTTGATCTTTCGCACGTATCAAAGTCGGCTGCCAAATTTGATCCGGCGGAGGTATTAATCCTCAACAAACAGCTGGTTCATAAAATGGACTACGCCACCGTTAAACCGCGTCTCGATGCCATGGGCATTACCGGCGAGAAAGCTGAAGCCTTCTGGCTGGCAGTGCGGGGCAATATTGAAAAGGTCAAAGAGGCCGCAGACTGGTGGAATATCGTAACCGTCGCGAAGGCCACCGATGAGACGCTGTCCGACGAAGATACGCACTTTGTTCGTGCGGCGTTCGACCTCTTGCCGACCGACTTCCGTGACATTCCCGTTTGGAAAGTTTGGACAGATTCAGTGAAAAAAGCCACCGGAAGATCCGGCCGCAATTTATTCATGCCGCTGCGTATTGCGCTTACTGGACGTTCAAATGGCCCGGAATTAGCAAACCTTTTGCCGTTGATTGGGCGGGAAGAAACACTGGCCCGACGACCCTGATTGTTCCCTGCGCTGCCAAAGTCTCGGTTGAGGTTTTAGCGCCTATCAAATTAGCAATCGCCTCGCCATCCAGTCTTCCAGCACGGTTTTGAACGGTCTCATCATCATCCAGCAAGGATGGCTTTGCCATAGGCAAAGGAATCCATTTTGCCTTTTTGTTAAGAGGATCAAGTGCTTGCGCATCGCTTTGTTCAGTTGCTTGGCAGGTGCATCCCGGCGTGCCGTTGATGCCATCAATGCGATATTTGAAGGCCGTCGCGGTTGAAGCGTAGGGCTCCTTGGCAAGACTAATCATTTGCTCAGGCTCTTCATCTGGTACACGATGGTAATATAGCTTGGTCTCGGCCGCAGGGCACATGGACGCGCAGTCCTTTTCGTCTGCTGGAAAATGACTGCTGACCGTAGAGAACGACACTGGAAAATAGTATCCATCACAAGTTCTGACACACAAAGTACGGTAAAGCCCTGTCGGTCCGACACTGTCTAGCGTGACCGATTGCCCATTGTCTTGATTATCCATCTTCTGAACAGATGCGACTTGGCGCTCCTGTATTTTCAACTTTTTCTCTGTGGCGGTGTTCCCAAAAAGTTGCTGAAACAGACTAATACGCTCTTCTGAAACGGGACTGGGCAGCTTGCGTTTTGCGTCGGCGGAGGCAACAACACGACCGTTACAATCATTGGCATCAAGTGCTGCCAAGACACGCCCACGGTTTGGCTTGGGCGCGGATATCTGGCCAGATTTGCTTTTCAGCGCCGCCAAATTGCGCTCCATGCGCTGAATGGTGTTGTTCAATTTGGAGCATTGGGCGGAATTGCTATTGTCACTTCCCAAAAAGAGAAAGCTAGCGCCACAACCTGCACGGCGCGCTTGTGAGCGGGCAATTTGCAATTGCTGGCTCTGTGCGCTTGCCGCTTTGCCATATTTATTGGCTCCGGGATTAAAAGAAACTGCGTCAAAGGACGCCAATTGGCGTTCTAATTTCGCACATATTAATGGCCTTGCTTCAGCGACAAGCGGAAAAGCCACCATGGTGCCAAGGGCCAGAAACGATGAAATAGCCGCGCGAATGTTCAAGAAAGCCCCCGACACAATACAAATGGGAGTGGAAACCATAGATATTAGGATGTGGCGTCAGATGCGCTATTTTGAGACAATTGTAAATAATAGAATGGTATTAGCGTAACCAAATATCCCTAACGTCCTTAATGGAAATTAGAGGACGCGCTGTTTTTGCGACGCCGCCTCCACCACTGCCAACGCTGTCATATTGACCACACCGCGCGAAGTCACGGATTGGCTAAGAATATGCGCAGGCTTTGCCACACCAAGCAAAATTGGACCAACATGCAGCGCATCGCTGGTGGTTTTGACAACATTCAGCGTGATATTTGCTGCGTCCAAATTGGGGAATACCAGCAAATTTGCCACGCCTTTGAGCCGCGAATGTGGATAGGCGCGCATCCGCAAGTCTGTAGAGAGCGCTGAATCACCATGCATTTCGCCATCGCATTCAAGATTTGGCGCTAAAATCCGGATGAGTTCCGATGCTTTTTTCATTTTTCGCGCACTTTCGCTATCGCGCGAGCCGAAGTTGGAGTGCGAAAGAAGGGCGGCGCGAGGTTCAATACCAAATCGCCTAATTTCGCTGGCAGCCATAATGGTAGCCTCGGCTATTTCCTCAGCCGATGGGTCAACAGCAACATAGGCATCGGTATAAAAAGTCACACCAGCGTTGGAGATCAGCATCGAAAGCGCCGCGAGCTCACGTATTCCCGGCGCCTTGCCGATGATCTGGCTAACCACACGCAAATGCCGCTCATAACGGCCCTCAAGCCCACAAATCATAGCATCCGCATCCCCCAATCGCAGCGCGATAGAAGAAATCATCGTGTTGTTGGTGCGAATGAGCGTGCGTGCGGCTTCAGGCGTAACGCCCTGACGGCCGGTAACTTCAATCAACTCATCGACGTAGCGGCGGTAGCGTGGATCATCTTCTGGGTTAACCAGCTCGAAATCTACACCCGCGGTAATGCGCAATCCAAAACGCTTGATACGCGCGGCAACGACATTGGGGCGACCGATAAGAATGGGCCGCGCAATACCTTCTTCCAGAACCACTTGTGCGGCGCGAAGCACGCGCTCATCCTCACCCTCGGCGTAAATCACGCGGTCTGTTTTGGCGTGTTTTGCAGTCGCAAATATCGGCTTCATGATGAAACCGGAGCGGAAGACAAATTGGTTCAGCTTATCAACATAGGCGTCCATATCAGCGATTGGACGAGCTGCCACGCCGGTTTCCATTGCCGCCTTTGCCACCGCAGGCGCGATGCGCAAAATCAGGCGCTGGTCAAAAGGCGAGGGGATAAGATGATCCGGACCAAAGGTTGGCGTGTCGTCGGTATAGGCCCGTGCGGCAATATCTGACGGCTCTTCGCGGGCAAGCGCGGCAATGGCGTGGACGGCAGCAACCTTCATTTCCTCGTTGATCGACTTTGCGCCAACATCGAGCGCCCCCCTGAAAATATAGGGGAAGCACAAGACATTATTCACCTGATTGGGAAAGTCAGAGCGCCCTGTGCAAATCATCGCGTCGCTGCGCACAGCGCGCGCTTGGTCCGGCATAATTTCCGGCGTCGGGTTTGCCAGCGCCATGACGAGTGGCTTTTCAGCCATGCCGAGCAAAAGCTCGGGCTTCAATACGCCAGCTGCAGAAAGGCCCAAAAATACGTCAGCGCCGGGAATAATATCCGCCAGTGTGCGGGCGGAAGTGTCTTGCGCAAACACATCTTTCCAGCGATCCATCAGCACTGGACGGCCGACATAAACAACGCCTTCCAAATCGGTGATGAAAATATTCTCGCGTTTTGCGCCGAGGCGAACGAGCAAATTGAGGCAGGCGAGTGCAGCTGCGCCCGCGCCTGACGTCACGATTTTAGCGTTGGCAATGTTCTTTCCAGCAAGCTCCAGCCCATTCAATACGGCAGCGGTAACAATGATTGCCGTTCCGTGTTGGTCATCATGAAACACCGGAATATTCATTTTTGCACGAAGCTGTTCTTCAACCTCGAAGCATTCTGGAGCCTTAATATCTTCAAGATTAATACCGCCGAATGTTGGCTCCAATGCCGAAATAACATTGACCATGCGGTCGATATCCGGCGCATCAATCTCAATATCGAAGACATCTATACCGGCAAATTTTTTGAAGAGAACAGCCTTACCTTCCATCACGGGCTTTGAAGCCAGTGGTCCGATATTGCCCAAGCCAAGAACCGCTGTGCCGTTTGAAACGACACCCACGAGATTGGCGCGCGCCGTATAAAGGGCGGCTGCTTCCGGATTGTCGCGGATCGCAAGACAAGGCGCGGCAACGCCGGGAGAATAGGCCAACGCCAAATCGCGCTGGTTACCAAGCGGCTTTGTCGGCTGAATTTCTAGTTTGCCGGGACGGGGAAACTGATGAAAGAACAGCGCCTGTTCATCCAAATCACTCTTCGACATTTTATACCCCGCCTCCACAGAATTCAAAACTGCCCTAACATGGCAAAGCCCGTCGCGGGAAGTGGGCATTGAGGGCTGATTTCGTTCATGACGTTTGAACAACGCGCTACTCCCCGAATTTTCTGCACGCGCGCGTAAGCCCGCCGATCCCCACAGGAACCAGCGCCGCAAACTCCGAATTTTGATAAATCATCACGAACTATCGTGCCGCTCGCCCGCATAAATCGCCAGCAAATGGCATTCGAGCAGAACCTCGTCTATTTCGTGAGTTTTGCGTTTTTCTGATGCGGGCGCGGGGCCGGGACGCATGGGGGAATAGCGGTACGGCAAATTTTGCGCATAGGCTAAATCCCGCTGCTCGTACCAACGCGCAAGGCGCCTGGCGTGCCTCGGCAGATCTTCCAACGCGTGTTTCAACGCTAAAATGCGCAGGCCCAGCGAGGCCGCGGGTACAGGCATCTTGTCCGGCGTATCAGAATATTCGCCCGCATAAAACCCATCAATATCCGGCGCATCACGCCCGAATATCTTCAGCGGATCAATTAGATTAAACGTGGGTAGTGCAGACTCATCGCGCGGGTTTGGCCGCGAAAACACAAGAAATTCCGCCAGCCCATCCCGCCGCGCCGGATGCAGTTTGAACCCGCGCAATTTCATCTCATGGGCGACAATCATAATCAGCCGCCGCACGGCAGATTCAGCAGGGCGAAGAATACGCAGTGCACGTCGGTATAGGAAAAACGGCAGCGTAGTCAACCGCCCGCCAGCCATCAGCCCAAGCGAACCCATCAGCGCCACGATGATCGTCATGAGCGCGATGCGGTTTCGATGTATGACTAGCGGCCAGTCCATGTTCATTCCTCATTCAAACTGGCGCTATTGTATGTGAGGATTTTGGGGCGTGGATAAAAACCCTCAAAGTCCGTCATTCCGGGGCCGCGCAGCGCAACCCGCGAATCCAGAGTCGTGAGGCCTAAGGATGAAGTGCACTACCGGCGAAATATCAATAAAAACAAACGATTAAATGCCAACAAACGAGCACAATCTCCGCTATCCATCTCTGGATTCGCGGGTTTCGCTACGCGGCCCCGGAATGACGGAACGTCGGGATAAAAGCGCCTCGTCTCCCGTCCTGCGGACCTCCAAACGGTGAGAGTGCAGGGTGAGGGGACGTTCGTCGCGCGAAAGCCAAACGTTGGCTTTCTCAGACGCACTCCTCAATCTCCCCGAAGAATGTCCGCAGGACGGAAGAAAAGGAAGCCTCGCGATTAAGATTGGCGGCCTGAAATTTGCAGCGTCTCCCAACAAAGTGAACTCTCAAGCTATCTTCCCACGCCAAACCAATTGTTTTCAGCGCAAGGTGTGGTATCCAACCAAACTACCAGGGCTGTTTGAGTCCCCCGCCACCTCCCACCTCACTTTGGACGAATGCCGCGACCGTGGCGCTTCGTATTATTTGCCCCATGTCTGCAACAATTCAGTCTAACGAAAACGTCAAACCTCCAAGATTTGAGCTGCGCCTCAGTATTTTGTTTGCGACGCTGTTTATGCCTAACGCGATCAATCTCTCGTTCTTCCCGTTGTGGCTGGAGTACATCGGTTTGCACCCGATACAAATCTCTACAATGCTGTCGGTGCCGGTGTTTGTTCGATTGCTAACAACGCCGATATTTACCTATTTTGCAGATCGCTCACCAGAGCGGTCTTATGTTTTGATTGCTATCGCGGCAGCGAGCCTTGGTGTTTCAGCGCTGCTTTTCTTGCCACTTGGCTATGGAAGCCTGATGATTGTCGTCGTATTTCTGGCAATGTTTT
>JAYTVD010000207.1:0-3196 GCA_043744175.1 Phyllobacteriaceae bacterium | reverse complement strand
CCTTCCTAACGGCAGGTGCCACCTTGCTTCCCAAAATCTCTATCGCCTTTAACTGCTCCGCATGTGGAACAGTTCCGATGGCCATTTGAATGAGAATGCGGGTGTTCTTGAAAATCTCATGCAGTTCCAAAATCCGGTCAGTCACGCGCGCCGCATCACCAATAATAAGATTGCCTGTTGGCCCAGCCGCCGCTTCAAAATGCTCCATGCCCTGCGGCCCCCAGCCACGTTCTCGGCCAATGCGGTTCATCACTTCCAAATGGGCTGCACTGTAAATTTTCTTAGCGTGATCAGTTGATGATGAAACAAAGCCATGCATATTCAAACTCAACTGAATGTTCTTCGTATCGTGCCCAGCCTTGGCGTGAGATTCACGATAAAGTTGAAAAAATGGCTCAAACCGGCGTGGGTCACCACCAATAATCGCCAGCGCCATTGGCAAATCCAAATTTGCCGCCCGCACCACTGATTGAGGCGTTCCACCAACAGCAATCCAAATCGGCATTTTCTTATTCTCAGGGCGCGGATAGATTCCCGCATCTTTAAGTGAAGGGCGAAGATTGCCATTCCATGTAATGCGGTCAGCATCGCGCAGCTTCATCAACAGATCGAGCTTCTCGGCAAACAGCGCATCGTAATCATCTAAGTCATAGCCAAATAGTGGATATGATTCGATGAACGAACCCCTTCCCGCCATAATCTCGGCGCGGCCATTGGAAATGCCATCGACAGTTGAGAATTGCTGGAACACCCGAACCGGATCATCTGACGAAAGAACTGTTACAGCACTTGAAAGTTTAATCCGCTTGCTAACCGCAGCTCCGGCCGCCAATGCGACAGCAGGTGACGACACAGCATAGTCCGCACGGTGATGCTCACCCACCGCAAATACGTCCAAACCAGCCTGATCAGCCAGCGCCATTTCCTCAACCAAGTTCCTCAAGCGAAGCCCAGCCAATTCAGGATGGCCCGCAGGCACATCCGCAAAAGTGTAAATTCCAATTTCCATATTCGTTATATGAAACTTTACTTGTTACTTTTCAAGCCACGGCATTTATCGGAACAATACTTAACATCGGCCCAAACCTTTTCCCACTTTTTCCGCCATGTAAAAGGCCTTCCGCAGGTTACGCAAGTTTTAGTGGGAAGATTGGATCTAACAACGCCGCGCATGTTAGCCTTTAGTGCGCAAAGTTGAACGCCCGCCATCCACGCCCATCACCTGACCCGTAATCCAACCCGCTTCTGGAGAAAGAAGAAGTGCGGCAAGGGCTGCCACATCATCGGCCTCGCCCAAGCGCTGCAAGGGGTGCAGCGCCACAACGGCTTGCGACATGGCATCATTCTTGGTGATGAATTCAGCCAATGGTGTCTTGATCAACGATGGTGCGATGGCATTCACGCGAATTTTTGGCGCAAGCTCTGCTGCAAGTGAACGCGTAAGCCCCTCAATGGCTCCCTTAGCCATGGCCACCGAAGCATGAGAGGCAAACCCCTGTTGCACAGCAACAGTGGAAAACAACAGAATGGAAGCAGTGGCTTGCGATGAGGCCTTCAACAGCGGCAAAGCAATTTGCACAGCACGAAATGCCCCAAGGGCGTTGATCTCAAAATCTCGCAACGCGTCAGCATCAGTCAGGCGATGAACTGGCTTGAGGTTTATCGTGCCCGCCGCATAACAAAGCCCGTCAATGGAAGGCCCAGCTGCTATGATAGCCGCCTCAAGAGCGGCTCTATTTTGCACATCAGCCACTGCAAAGGTGGCGTTGAGTTCAGACGCCAGCGCAGCAAGCTTCGCGTCGTCCCTCGCAATTAAATGAATTGAATTTCCAACCGCTTGAAGCCGACGAGCAATCGCCGCCCCAATGCCACCCGTCCCGCCGATGATGATGTGTTTTGCCATACAACGACTACGTGTATTTAATAAATTTGGATTTCTAATTATGCATCCAAGTTAGTCACAAAAAGAGGTTCACGCATATCAAATTGAGCGTTACTAATGAAGTTACCTCGGGGGTCCAAAGACGAGATTGACCTTTCACCAAAATACCAAATTTTACGATAAGGATGTGCTGGCGCTCCTTCTAGTTCATTTTTTATAGCGTGGAGTACCTGCGCATCGGAACTGTTGGCCCTACCGTCCCAATAACACAGAAGTTCAACAGGAAATTCCGTCTTGTAAGTTTTCTTTAGTTTCCGCCTGACTATTACAGGTGTGGGGTCACTTGTAAGCACAGACGGTCCAGACACAATCTGATCTGCGATAAAAGCTCCGATATGATGGGCGATTGTTTCATTACAAATTTCAACTAGTTCAAAAGCAACAGTTTGCTCTTGATCAGTGAATAAGATATCCGGCTCAGGTTTTGGGCGAGACTGAACACTTTCAGTATTCACATTCAATACTAGACAACGAGCAAATTCCAAAAATTGGTTTCTCTCATTTGCTGCTTTTATTTCGTCCTTAGTTGATGCCATTTACGTCAAATCCGGCGGCGTTGCTTCCTTCACCAGTGCGGCCAGAGTATCCGCCAGTGTTGCAACCTTCTGATCCTGCGAACCCAAGCGCCGCACTGAAACTGTTTTCTCTTCTATCTCGCGTTTGCCTACAGCTAAAATCACAGGCACTTTGGCCAATGAATGTTCACGCACTTTGTAATTGATTTTCTCATTGCGCAAATCGGCATCCGCCCGCAGCCCCAGTGCGCGCAGTTGTGAACGCACTTCAACAGCATAGTCATCAGCCTCGCTGGTAATGGGCGCCACCATCACTTGCAAAGGGGCCATCCACAGTGGGAAATGGCCGGCGAAATTCTCGATTAATATGCCAAGGAAGCGCTCCATTGATCCGCATATGGCGCGGTGGATCATCACTGGCACATGTTTCTCACCATCGGCGCCAATGTAAAACGCGCCAAAGCGTTCCGGCAGGTTGAAATCCACCTGCGTGGTGCCGCATTGCCAATCGCGGCCAATCGCATCGCGCAGCACATATTCAAATTTGGGGCCATAGAAGGCCCCCTCGCCCGGGTTGATAGCCGTTCTAATTGCACCACCAGAGGCTTCGGCGATTTGCACCAGAACCTTTTGCATAATATCTTCGGCGCGGTCCCAATCGGCATCCGTGCCCACGCGCTTTTCTGGTCGCGTAGAAAGCTTCACCACGATTTGCTCGAAACCAAAATCTTTGTAAGTG
>JAYTVD010000206.1:0-3211 GCA_043744175.1 Phyllobacteriaceae bacterium | reverse complement strand
TGGCCTCAGCGCGCTGGACGGCAAACTTGCCAAGGCAATTGAAAAGTCTGCCGTTCGATTTCCCCCGCCTGTCGCTTGAATCACCAAATGCCCGGGGCCACATGATTGCACCGATAGCCGTCTGGCAACCGGTATAAATGGAGGTTGTGATGGACAAGCCGCTGGATGGCGAAATCTTTGGCCCGGGCGACAAGGATCAGGAAAGCCGCGTCAAACGCGATTTCTGGCGCACAATCAAAAAAGCCGCACGCGCAGTCCCTTTTATGGATGAAGTGGTCGCAGCCTATTTTTGCGCGTTCGATCCCCACACGCCGGCGCGCGTGCGCATGATTATTTTAGGCGCGCTCGCCTATTTCGTCATGCCGTTTGATACGATTCCGGATTTTCTGGTCGGCCTCGGCTTTTCCGATGACGTCGCCGTCCTCACCATGGCCATTACCGCCGTGCGCGGCTACATCACCCCCGCACACCGGAAAGCTGCACAAGACGCGCTGAAGGATCAGCTGGCTTAGGGTCTGGATCAATTAAATTTGACGAAATAGTCGAGGTGATTTTTGGTGAATGCCAAGAGCGAAGGCACAGGAAATGCAAATTTCTTTGGATAGGTTTGCATTTTAAAGCCTTTGCCAACCTTCTTGTTCAAGATCTGGCAATCGCCGGAAAGCGCCCGATTTTGGCACCCCATTTCGCCAAAATTAACAGGTCCAGACTCTAAGCCTGAGCAATGAGAAACGTGACCGGTTAATGAAACGATGGCCAGCACAATTCCATCAGCCGGTCACGCTGATTTATCTCAAATTCAAATGTTCAGCTCATGGGTGGCTTATAGCTGCCCGATGCCATGCCAGCCAATTTCATGACATCCATGGCCTCTTCAGACGTCATCAGCTTGGTTGTCGCGAAAGAAGTAACCGTCCCTGTAGCAGCAACAGCCATTGCTCCGGCAGCAGCGGTCTTGTCATCCTTGGCTTCAACCAGACAGACGACATCATATTTGCCAAAGGCGAAAAACAGATGGTGCAGCTTACCGCCAAGGCCTTCAATAAGTTTTGCTGCCGCCGCCTTTCGGTCGGAGGGTTTGGCAATCATCGCTTTGACGGCGTCAGCCGAATAAGACAGTTGGTAGAGATAGTATGACATGGACATGTCCTCCCAAACACAGGCCTGTCCAAACTACACTTTTTGCCTCCGGTGATCATGCAGTCAGGATCAGCCTGTACGCACCGCTGCAATGGCGGCATGGCGGTCGAGGCAGGGACCGCGCAAAAACTTTAACACAATTGCTCACTAAGCGCATCGGACCCGATTCCTGCTTTAAATTTTTTCGAAATTATGCGGCGAGAATATGCCAATTTCGGACAAGAGCGATGTTTTGGAGCGAGGCAGGAGCCGGTTGTGTTCGAGCATCAGCCTGTAAACATTGCGGATATCTGCTTTCAAATCATGGTGCAGGACGAAGCTGATGCGCTTTGTTCCAAGAAGTGCGCGATTGTCCGCGTCAAGATCGTGTGCCACAAACGCCCGACATGACCGCCCCGCTGCGGCAAAAGCATCGAGTATCGAACGGTTGCCACCGCCGACGGAATAAACCGCGCAAATGTCAGGATTTGCGTTGATCGCATGGTGTGCCAGCGCTCCGGTCTGCTCGTCCCGCCCAAAGCCCTCCGAGATTTCCGTCATTGTCAGCGCCTGATGATCCTGCCGCAGAGCATCACGGAAACCTGTCACACGCTCTTCTTCGCCGCGAAATTGTGATGAGGAAAGTGTGACCAGAACGCGCCCGCCCCGCTCACCCAATGCCAGAGCGAGCAGGTATGCCGCAGTGCGCCCGGCTGCCCCATTGTCCATTCCGGCATACGCGAGGCGATTGGAACCTGGAAGGTCAGTGACCAACGTCAACACGGAAATGCCTGCAGAGCCAAGTCGCGAAACCGCAGCCCTGATGGCTTTTATGTCAGGCGCTTTTATCACAACCACATCGCTGCCGCGAAGGCGGATTCGATCAAGATGGGCGGCGAAAGCGGCATGCTCCATGCGTTCGGCAAAATGGAAGCGCTGGCGGAACATGGATGGAAAGAATGCCCCGGCCTCGGTTTCAAAAGCTGCGCGAACCTCGCTTGTAAACCGCTCTGGTGCTTCCATCACAACGTCCACCACAAACGTCTTGCCGCCTCGCGCCAGATTTCCTTCCTGTCGTTCAAGTTCGCGTATTGCCGCTTCCACCCGCGCCACTGTCTGGCCGCGTACCCCGGTTCTGGCGTTAAGGACCCTGTCGACCGTTGCGGTGCTCAGCCCTGCCTGAAAGGCGATGTCCTTGACGAGATAGCGGTGCGGCATTTTGTCAATTCTGATGGATTATTGATGGATCGTACCCGTAGCAGATATGCTGGTCTGGCGTAAGGTCTTGGT
Source organism: Phyllobacteriaceae bacterium (assembly GCA_043744175.1). Classification (GTDB taxonomy): domain Bacteria; phylum Pseudomonadota; class Alphaproteobacteria; order Rhizobiales; family Rhizobiaceae; genus JANMEX01. The sequence continues at coordinate 802 of JAYTVD010000206.1, read as the reverse complement.
CTGTTTTGCCCATTAGAGGAATGGCCATGAAAAGCGACAACACATCTGCGCGGCGCACCGCGAAAATTTTCTTCAAAGCTGTTGACTGCGATGTTGCAGATCTTGCGGCGCTCACGAGCCGGAATGTCAACAAGACCGATTATCCGTTTGCCGCGGACATTCAAAAGAACGTGTTGATCTATGACTGCAACGCAATTCGTCCTGCTATTGCGGATTCAGATGTCCGCAGGGCAGTGATGGCCGAATGGGCCGATGCACTCATGGAAGGTCCGGGCGTGATCGTGCTGAAGCATGCCGAGCCCGATCACGCGATGATTGACCGGGCGAGCGATATTTTCCGGGGTATCATTGCCGAACAACACCGCACCAATTCCGGTGGCGGTGATCATTTCGCCAAACCTGGGGCGAATGACCGGATATGGAACTCGCTGGAAAAGCACTGCCTGAAAGACCCGGAAAACTTTGCCCAGTACTATGCCAACGAAATGTTGGCGCTGGTCAGTGAAGCCTGGCTCGGGCCGCTCTATCAGATGACGGCGCAGTTGAATGTGGTCAATCCGGGTGGCGCGGCGCAGTCGCCGCATCGCGACTATCATCTGGGCTTCCAGTCGGCTGAAGATGTGGAGCGCTATCGGCGGGCCGTGCATTTGTTCTCGCCCATGCTGACGCTGCAGGGTGCCATTGCCCATGTGAATGCACCGATGGAAACCGGTCCGACATTGCTGCTGCCATTCAGCCAGATGTATGACGCCGGATATCTGGCGACGGCCAAACCGGAGTTCCGCGACTTCTTCCAAGAGCA
>JAYTVD010000205.1:0-42149 GCA_043744175.1 Phyllobacteriaceae bacterium | reverse complement strand
CCTTTACGCTGAAACTTCCGGAAATCTGACCGGAACCACCCAAGATTGGCTCGCGAATGACAGGTGCTGAAAGTACGGCATTATCCAGAATAATAGCAAAAGGCTTGCCTACATTTTGCTGCGTTGCTTGGCCGAAGCGCTGCGAACCCTTGCTATCAAAGCGGAAGGACACCACAGGCTCGTTAGTTTGCGAATTGAAAGAGGCCTGCGCATCCACAAGGCTTTCGCCGGAAATGATGACGCGGTTTTCTACCAGATATGGCCGCTCCTGCTCGCCATCTGTGGCCTTAGAATAAAGCACTTCTGAACCAGCTGGTGGACGGCCAGTCAACGCATCTTGCGCAGACATTGTTGTGTCAACCATTTGGAATGTTAGCTTGGCAGTTTGACCCAGTATATCGATGAGACCCTGCGGATCAGCAAGGCCAGGAACCTGCACCAGAATGCGGTCTTTGCCCTGTTTTTGGATGACTGGTTCAGTAGTGCCAAGTTCGTTGACACGGCGCTCCACCACTTCAATGGACTGTGTTGCGGCGGAGGAGACGCGGTAATCAATGCCCGCGTCAGTGAGTTTCAAATCAAACTTGCCCGGTTCTTCTTCTGCTCGTTCAACTTCAACAACATTGCCGCTGCCAAGCAGCGTGGCATTGGCGGGCTTAAACAAATCAGCCAGCGCGGTTTTGGCGGCGTCGATTTTTGCCGGATCATTGATGGTTACACGCACATCCTGCGGACCTGCGCTGAGGCCGGTGTATTCAATTTTAGCGTCGCGCAGATGGGTGCGCACGTCGTCCTTGATGGTGTTTACGCGGTCTTTGATAAGATCCGCGCGCTCCACTTGCAGCAAAATATGCGAACCGCCCTGCAAATCCAGACCAAGGGGCATTTGACCATGCGGCAGCCATTTAGGCAGCATTTCCAGCTGTGCCTTGCTGAAGAGATTAGGCACCGCAACGAAGGCGCTCACAGCGATGGTGAGCCAAATCAGAACGGTTTTCCAGCGGGAAAAATGCAGCATAGTACAAAACTTTCTAAAGTCGTCTTCAACAATAGACCCGCCAAAATGACGGGCCTAATATCGCAAATCAGTCTTACTTCTCGTTTGCCGCTACCGGCACGCCCTTGACGCGGACTTCGGCGATGAGTGAGCGGATGGCCGAGACTTTTACGCCGGTGGCTATTTCCACTTCGACATCGGCTGAACCATCCGCGACCTTGGTTACCTTGCCGACAATACCGCCTCCGAGGACGACTGTGTCACCCTTGCGAATTGCCGCGAGCGAAGCTTCGCGCGTTTTCAACTGGGCGCGCTGCGGGCGAATGATGAGGAAATACATCACGATAAAAATGAGGATGAATGGCAGAATGCTCATGATAATATCAGCACTTCCCGATACGGGTGCGGCGGCTTGGGCATATGCCTCGGTTACAAACATCAAAAATCTCCACAGAATCCAGCACAAAAGCGCGCTACAAAGTTGGCGGGAATATAGTGATTGATGACAGCAATGCAATGAAACAAAAGGGATTTGGTAACAATAGTGGCTTTGGAAATCTCCTTTTCCCGTGCTAATTGGCCGTAAAACAGGACAAGACCATGACCGAGACCGCACTGCTGACCTTAAATGCAAAACTCGACCGGCTTATTGCGGCAATAGACAGGCTTGGTCCTGCGCTGGCGTTCACGCCGGATTTTGGTGCTTCGGATTGTTTTGTTTGGGACGCCGAGCATTCGGTGCTTAGCCGCGTAGCGCGTGTTAACCGCGTTGACCTATCGCTTATCCGCAGCGTCAACCATGTGCGGGATATTTTATTTGATAATACAAAACGCTTTGCAGACGGTCTGCCCTCGAACAATGTGCTACTTTGGGGCGCGCGCGGTATGGGCAAATCTTCGCTAGTGAAATCCGTGCATCATGCGATTGCAGCTGCTCAAGCCAAAGGCCAAGCGCCGCTAAAGCTTATCGAAATTCACCGCGAGGATATCAACAGCCTGCCTAAGCTGATGGCTTTGGTGAAGGCAGCGCCGTGTCGATTTATCCTGTTTTGTGATGACCTATCCTTTGATAATGATGACACCAGTTACAAGTCTCTCAAAGCAGCGCTTGAGGGCGGTGTTGAAGGACGGCCAGACAATGTTGTGTTCTATGCCACGTCCAACCGTCGCCATTTGCTGCCGCGCGATATGATTGAGAATGAGCGCTCGACGTCGATTAATCCAGGTGAAGCGGTCGAGGAAAAGGTCTCGTTGTCGGACCGCTTTGGCCTGTGGCTGGGCTTTCATAAGTGTAGCCAGGATGAGTATCTGGAGATGGTTGTCGCGTATGCCAAGCATTTCAAAATTGAGATTGATGAGGCGGATTTAGTGCATCAAGCGTTGGAATGGTCAACAACGCGGGGGAGCCGTTCAGGGCGTGTGGCGTTTCAATTTATTCAGGATTTGGCTGGGCGTTTGGGAATTAAGATTTTGGCCTGAAAATATTTAACCCGCCGGCATTGCTGCCAGCGGGTTGGTTTTACTGTGACTGGAGGCACGTAAACCCTATTCGAGATAGCCGGTCGGATTAACTGGCGTGGAATTTTTGCGCACTTCAAAGTGCAGCTTTGGCACCTTGGTGTTGCCAGACATGCCCGACTTAGCCAATTCCTGACCGCGTTTGACCTTTTCGCCGCGCTTCACTGAGATTTCGCCATTGTTGCCATAGACGGTCACGAGACCGTTTTCATGGCGCACGAGAACCGTGTTGCCAAAGTCCTTCAGGCCTGTTCCGGCATAGATGACCACGCCATTTTCAGCCGCCTTTACTGGCGTTCCGTTTGGCACAGAAATATCAACACCATCGTTGGCATGACCACCATCGCCGGACTGGCCAAAGCTGGTCAATGTGCGGCCACGAACCGGCCAACGCAGCTTCGAAATGCCGGTAGCATCCGGTGCAGCAGCGGTATCTTTTTCTGCCTCAGCAATTGCCTCGTTTGACGGCGTGGCAGGAGCCACGACAGGCACCTTGGCAGGTGCGGGCGCTGGCGTATCATCTACCACTGGCCCGAGCTTCTTCTTCGTAGAAGTAGCTGCCGAGCCGGTTACAATCGGATCAATACCAGGATTGGCAGTCGCCTTTGCCGACGCAGCAACAGTCGTGCCCTTGGCAGGGATTTTCAACGTCTGGCCGATCTTCAGCTTGCCGTCTTCGACCGTATTAGCCGCCTTAAGCTCAGCAACGGTGATGCCATTTTTCTTGGCAATCGAATACATCGAGTCACCGGAAGTAACAGCGTAAGAACCAGCGGGAAGTTTGGATTTAACAGTTGCTGGTTTCGCAGGCGCAGCGGTTGCGAGGGCGTCCTTGGACGTAACTTTACCCTTGACTTGGGGCACACTCGGCAGAACGGCCACCGATTCATGCCTTGGCGCTTTGCCGGGCGATGGTGTCTTTTCCAAAGGTGTATCAGTGGAGATTGAGCCAGTTGTAGACGTATCAAGTGCAGCAGTCGTGGCATCAGGTATTAGCAGTTTTTGACCGACCTTTAATGCCGTGCCACTTGGCAGATGGTTGGCTGCCAGAATCTTGGTGGATGGTTTGTGAACGCGGTTGGCAATGCTATAAATGGTGTCACCTGCGGCGACGGTTACGTATTTGCCGCCGGTTGCAGGTTTGACCGATGCTGTTGTTTTTTCCGGAAGAGGCGCAGCTTCAGCAGTATCATCAACAGGACCTAGCACGCGCGGCTTGCTGCCGAGCTTTGGCTTCTTGATTAGTGTTGGCTCAGCCGCTGCCATGTCTTCCGCCACGGGCAAAGGCTGCTTTACCGCCTTTACAACGCGCTGTGGCGTCGCCTCCACGGCTCCAGTGACGGTATCATCTAATACTGGCGCAGCGAGCTTTTTAATTGGTTTGACGATTGCCTTTTTCGCCAGTGTAACAGGCACTTCGTCCTGAACAGACAAGACATCAGGCGATACGGCGCGGCGGGCGGCGCTGATTGGCGCAGGCATCGGCTGCATTGATTCCATCTTGGAATTATATTTGCCAATGGGTGCGAGCGTCTTGCGCTGAATTGAGGTTTCAGCCTGCGCAATTGCAGGGCGGATTGTATTTCCCTGAACGGAACCGGTGTAGATCGGCTGGCTATTTGCCAAAGCGGGCGCGGGTAGCTCATCCGGGAAAGGCTGCGCCGCTACAGGCATTGATGGCGAGACTTTGCGGATAATCTGTGCCTGATTGATAGAGCCCGTGTAATCACTGGCCTGAGGCGCGAAGCGGGAAAAATCGCTGCTGCACCCTGCCCCCAGCCCAGCAATCAGGCCAAGCGCGACACCACGCAACAATTTTTTCGACTGTGTACTCAAAACAAAAACGCGCATTACTCTTACTCACGCCACTACGGAGAACTCGTCCGTTGGAATGATTAAAGCCTGTTATCCTTACTGGACGGTTAAAAAGCGCAGAGTGTTTGCAAATAATTCACCATGACGGGCGAATTACAGTGCGGTGGCAAGTGTACCCGCGAGCGGCTGAAAGCGAACATTCAATAAGTCTTCACGCTCAAAACGGCTACCGATTTTGGTTAAACGCGCAACAACTTGCTCGCCATCATCGGGGCCGATCACGGCAATCATGACGCCTGAACTGGACAGTTGATCGACAAACATGCGCGGCAACGCATCAAATGCCGCCCAAACGATAATCCGGTCAAACGGACCCTCGTTGATGAGGCCCGCTTTTCCATCGACATGGCGTACTGTAATGTTGGTTAGACGCAGAGCTTCAAAGCGGGCACGGGCTTGCTCGGCTAGGGTTTTGAAACGCTCAACAGTGGTGACGCGCTGTGCGAGGCGGGACATGATTGCGGTTGAATAACCAGATCCTGTGCCAATTTCCAAGACGCGATGCGTTTGTTCGACGCCGAGAAGGGAAATCATCGTGGCCTGCAAATCAATGCCTTCGATGACCTCGCCGCAGTCGATGGGGACGGTACGGTTTGAGTAAGCGGCGTCAGAAAATTCTGCAGGTACAAAACCGCGACGAGGTGTGGCTTCAAACGCGCCGAGCAAATCAGGATTTGATATGCCCTTAGCGCGCATCCGCATCAAAAAGGCAGCGAAATTTTCACGGTCTGTCATGCGGCTGTTCATGAGAGCGCCTCTTCCAAACGGTCGCGTACTTTGTGGGCGGTGAGATCAAGCATTAGCGGCGTCACTGAAATGTACTTGGCATCAAGTGCGGCGACATCTGTGCCCTCGCCCGGCGTTTCCGCGCCGCGATTAAAGCGTATCCAGTAATAGGGAAAGCCGCGCCCGTCTGCCCGCTCCTCAATGAAAGTGCCGTGCGCCAACTTGCCTTGGCTGGTCACCTTCGTGCCTTGCACTTCCGATGCCGCGCAATTGGGGAAATTCACGTTAAGGAACACGCCTTCCGGCAAATCCTGTGTGATGAGTTTCTTGAGAAGCGCTGGCGCGTGCGCTTCGCATGTATCCCAAGGCACAACACGACCATTGTTCCAACTATAAGCTTGGCTCAATGCGATGGCGCGGATGCCCAGCAGCGTGCCTTCCATTGCGCCAGCGACCGTGCCGGAAAGCGTGATGTCATCAGCGATGTTTTGGCCGGAGTTTACGCCAGAAAGCACCAAATCCGGTGCGACATCCATGATTTCGCGCACGGCCATAATGACACAGTCGGTAGGCGTGCCGCGCACGGCGTATTTCTTATCGCTGATTTTGCGCAGGCGTAACGGTTCCGAAATTGTCAGCGAATGCGCGACCCCAGATTGGTCCGTTTCCGGCGCGACAATCCAGACATCGTCGGACAATGTGCGGGCGATGCGCTCCAGCGCGGCTAGGCCATCGGCATGGATGCCGTCATCGTTGGTCAGTAATATGCGCATTATTTCCGCTCTATCTTGGTCAAACCGCCCATATAAGGCAGCAGCGCTTGCGGAATTGTGATCGAGCCATCGTCGTTTTGGTAGTTCTCGATAACGGCAATCAGCGCACGGCCAACGGCGACGCCGGAGCCGTTCAGCGTGTGGACAAAGCGCGTGGCCTTTTCGCCTTCAGGACGGTAGCGGGCGTTCATACGGCGGGCTTGGAAATCACCGCATGTGGAGCAGGACGAGATTTCGCGATAGGCATTTTGACCGGGCAGCCACACTTCAATGTCATGCGTTTTCTGCGCGCCAAAGCCCATATCGCCTGTGCAGAGCACGACGGTGCGGAAATGCAAGCCCAGACGTTTCAGCACTTCTTCGGCGCAGGCAGTCATGCGGTCATGTTCGGCAAGTGATGACTCCGCATCAGTAATGGAGACCATTTCCACTTTATAGAACTGGTGCTGGCGCAGCATCCCACGGGTATCGCGGCCAGCAGAGCCTGCCTCAGAGCGGAAGCAAGGCGTTAGCGCAGTATAGCGGATGGGGAGCTTGGCGTGATCGAGAATTTCCTCACGCACCATGTTGGTGAGAGGGACTTCGGAGGTGGGGATAAGCCAAAGACCTGTTTCTTTAGACTGCCCCAATTTTGTGAAGCTATCAGCGATTTCTTGAAAATCTGCCTCAAATTTCTTGAATATAGTCGCTGATTTCGCGAAATGATCCGCCAAGTCATTAAATAGAGTTGCAGTCCATGATACGTCCGCGCCCTTGAAAATTTCGCTTCGCATCAAAATGTCGAATTTATTAGTGAATTCGCGGAGCCAAGCACTTTCAGCACCCAAGGAATTATGGATGGAACTTAAGGATGAATACTTAATCTTCAGCGTCTCGTAAGCATTAAGTACGCGGAACAAATCATCTTCAAATTTTGGCAGCTGACCAGTCCCAAATAACGCATGATCTCGAACTAGAAGCGGCGGCACGACTTCTTCATAGCCGTGCTCACCAGTATGAACATCCAGAAAGAACTGGCCGAGCGCCCGCTCGAGCCGCGCCAACTGGCCCTTGAGAATGGTAAAGCGTGAGCCAGAAATTTGCGCGGCTTTGTCGAAGTCCATCATGCCGAGGGCTTCGCCGATTTCGAAATGCTCTAGCGGTTTGAAATTCATGCGCGGCTTTTCGCCGACGCTGCGGATTTCGACATTGTCGTGTTCGTCTTTGCCGTCCGGGATATGCTCGTTGGGAACGTTCGGCAACGAGGCCAGTAAATCATCCAACTCTTTGGCGGCAGATCGCTCTTCGACCTCAATGGCCGACATCCTGTCTTTCAGCGCGGAGACTTCGGCTTTCAGGCTATCGGCCAGCGCCATATCCTTTGCGCCCATCGCCTTGCCAATTTCCTTGGAGGCGACGTTGCGACGCTCTTGGCACTCTTGCAATGATGTCAGCGCTTTGCGGCGGGCTTCATCCAGCGCAAGCAACTTAGGGGACTCTACCCCGCGCCCGCGCCGCGCCATCGCGGCATCAAAGGCTATTGGGTTTTCGCGTATCCACTTAATATCAAGCATAATTTTGGTCCGAACTTAATTGTCAGCAAAAGGTGAGATCAGCACAGATCATCACGATCGCGAATCGTCGTCTTTTGCCACAATTTCAGTGGATTCGTCATCATCTTCTGCTTCGTCTTTGCGCTGGCGCTCAATGACACCGGCCAAGAAGATCGACAATTCGTAAAGGAGGATGGTCGGGACGGCCAAACCAATCTGGCTAAGCGGGTCCGGCGGCGTCAGAACTGCTGCGACCACGAAAGCGATAACGATGGCATATTTGCGTTTATCTCGTAGGCCTGCCTGCGTCACCAGTCCGGCCCGTGCCAGCAAAGATGTGACGACTGGTAGTTGGAAAACAAGACCGAAAGAGAAAATCAGCGTCATTATCAGGCTGAGATATTCCGAAACCTTCGGCAGCAGCGAAATCTGCACGCCTTCAGAATTTTGCTGCATGGCGAGGAAAAACCACATCACCATGGGGGCAAAGAAGAAATAGACCAGCGATGCGCCGAGCAGAAACAGGATCGGCGAGGCGAATAGGAATGGTAAGAACGCGCGGCGCTCATTGCGATAGAGACCGGGAGCGACAAATTTATAGATCTGATTAGCGATAACCGGAAACGCCAACAACATGCCGCCAAACATGGCGACTTTGACCTGCGTGAAGAAAAATTCCTGCGGCGCGGTGTAAATCAGCGCGACCTTATCTTGCGGCAGCCCTGCCCATTCAACCGCTGTGCGGTAAGGAATGACCAGATAGTAGAATAGTTTTTTGGCAAAGTAAAAACACAACGCAAACGCAGCAAAAAAGGCCAAAATCGCCCATATCAAGCGGCGGCGCAGCTCAATAAGATGCTCGACCAGCGGCGCTTGGCTCTCTTCGATTTCATCAGCTTTCGCGCTCATTTTGCAGGTTTCGCTTTCACGGGCGCTTTGGCTTTGGTCACAGATTTGGTAGCTGGCGCTACAGCAACGGCCTTCACTTTGGTCACGTTAGCTGGCGCTATCTCAGAGACAGGTGCAGCTTTCTTCATAGTCGGATTTGACGACATTGCTCTGCGTGGCTTGGATGCTCCCTCTACCGAAGCGGTCATCACAGGCGCGGGCGCAACGATGGGCTTGGGCTGAACTGCCTTTGTCAAATCATCGCGAATGCCGGATGTTGCCTCTTTGAACGGGTTCAAAACATCTTTGACCTGTTGACGCGGGTCCAGTTTCTTAACGCTATCCAAGGCCTTTTTGACATCGTCCAGCTCTGCCTCTTTCAAGGCATCGTCAAACTGGCGTTTGAAATCGCCAGACATTTGGCGAAACTTAGACGTGGCCTTGCCAAATGCGCGCAGCATTTTAGGCAAATCCTTCGGCCCGACAACAACGATCATCACAATCGCAATCACGAGCAATTCGGAATATCCGACGTCAAACATCTAGCATTACTTCCAGATAAGGGCTGATTGGCAGCGCAAGCGCGCTGCCTTATTCAGCGAAATTAAGCCTTTTTGGCTTTTGACTTAACAGGCGCAACAGTTTCTGCCGCTTGATGCTCAACAGTCTTGCTATCATCTTCCGCCACTTCATCATCGGCCAAACCGCTTTTGAAGCTTTTGATGCCCTTGGCAACATCGCCCATCAGATCAGGAATCTTGCCCTTGCCGAACACGAGAAGCACGATCGCCAGAACGATCACCCAATGCCAAATCGAAAAACTACCCATTTTGAAACTCCAAATTCTAATTCCGCTGAATTGACTTAAGCACTTTCGCTCAATCTTTCAAACACAAGAGCACGATCTTTTTGCACAAATACGGCGATGTCACGCGATTTTTCAGAAATCAATCCGCAGCGCACCCGCGTTGACACCGGCACTTCATGGCCCGGTACCGCTAATTGCAGCAATTCGCTGTTGCCTAGGAAGCGACGCGAGAGAATACGCGCCGGTATTTCTGCGCCATCTTGCACTTCAATGTCGCCCAACCGGACGGCAACGGAAAGTGGCGCTCCATCCTGAAATTTGGTCTCAAACTTTCCCAATGGCGTCTCTGCAAAGCCGGATTTTGCGACCGATTCAAACACATCCAGCTCGGAGAAAAACCCTGCCGCGAATAGCGATTCAGGCTTGGCGTATAAATCAAATGCCGTGCCAACCTGGACCAATGCGCCATCCTTAAGCAGCGCGATCTTATCCGCCATGCGCATGGCTTCCTCCGCATCATGGGTGACCACGATCGCCGTTGCGCGGCTTTGGCGCAATATTCCGAGCGTTTCGGCGCGAACTGTATCTTTAAGGCGTGAATCCAAGCCGGAGAACGGCTCGTCCAATAGCAACACAGCTGGACGGGGTACCAACGCACGGGCAAGCGCAACGCGCTGTTGCTCGCCGCCGGAAAGCTCGTGTGGATAGGCCTTGGCGTGGGATTGAAGGCCTACACGACCGAGCGCTGTAAAGGCCTCCAGCTTGGCGTCCTCGGTTGACATGGCATTAAGGCCAAAGCGCACATTGTCCATAATCGACAGATGCGGAAATAGCGCATAGTCTTGGAACACGAGACCTATGGAGCGTTTCTCCGGCGGCACGAAAGCCGATGGCCCGGCGATTTCTTCGTTGTTCAAAAGCACGCGACCCGACGACTGCACTTCAATGCCTGCGGCAATGCGAAGCAGTGTGGTTTTACCAGAACCTGAGGGCCCAAGCAGACACAAAACCTCGCCGGGCTCGGCAGTTAGCGAGACATTGTTGAGTATCTGGCCGCCGCGGTCGAACTTGTGTGAGATATTCTCAAACACCAGCTTTGCCGCAAAGCTTACGCCGACGGGTCCACGGTTAACTGGGTGAGAAATGGATTTTGCCATGCGTTGCTTGCCGAGACCTTGTATAGGTATCCGGCTGTCAATCATCCCCGCCGCGCGGTGTCAACAGGCCAAGTTCCTCGAGATCAATATCCGTGAGCGCTTCTTCATCATCCATCAGCTCATCCATGTTGGCGGGAGGCTGCGGTACTTGGAAATTAGAGGGCATACGAGATGACAACAGCCCTGCCCCTTTGAGTTCATCCATGCCTGGCAAATCGCGAATTTCTTCGAGGCCAAAATGATCAAGGAATTCCAGCGTTGTGCCGTAAGTCACCGGACGGCCAGGCACCTTGCGGCGGCCACGGATCTTAATCCAGCCAGTTTCCATCAGCACATCAAGTGTGCCTTTGGCAGTCTCGACACCGCGAATTTCTTCCATCTCGGCGCGTGTTACCGGCTGGTGATAACCTATTATGGCCAGCACTTCGAGGGCTGCGCGCGAAAGTTTCTTTTGCTGTACGGCCTCGCGGCTCATCAAAAATGACAGGTCGGGCGCCGTGCGAAATGCCCATGCATCACCAACGTGGATGACATTGACGCCGCGTTTGGCGTAGTCTTTTTGCAGCTCCGACATCAGCGCTCTGACGTCAGTTTCGCTCGGCAAGCGGTCGGCCAGTGCCTTGGCAGATACCGGCTCTGCTGAGGCAAACAAAATGGCTTCAGCCATGCGCAAAGCCTCGGACAGATGCAGCTTTTCGGCGTCGCCCGTGAGGCTGAATGGCAATATTCTTGCCTGTCCTGAGTCTGACATTTCACGCCTCCTCAAGCGCAGGGCGGTTAAGCCGCGTGCGCAAATAAATTGCTTGAAATGCACCGTCTTGGCGCATTTCTAACTGTCCTTCGCGCACGAGTTCCAGGCTAGCAGCAAACGAACTGGCGATAGCCGTTTTACGCTCTGCAACATCTGGAATGAACGCGATTAGATATTGGTCTAGGGCTGTCCAGTCACGCATTTCGCCGATAAGGCGCACCAGAATTTGGCGGGCATGTTTCAGTGACCAAACCGAGCGCAGTACAATACTAACACGGGAAATGGCCTTGCGCTGGCGCTGTGAAGCGTAAGCGGTCAGCAGGTCGTACAGCGTCGCCGAATATTGGTTTTGCTTTTCAACAATCACTGCCTCGGGCATACCGCGAATGAACACATCTCGGCCCAGACGATTGCTATTGACGAGCCGCGCCGCCGCATCTCGCATTGCCTCCAAGCGCTTGAGGCGGAATTGCAATACTTCGGCTAGCTCCTCGCCGCTCTCACCATTATCGTTTGGTGACTTTGGAATGAGCAATTTGGATTTGAGGAAGGCTAGCCAGGCCGCCATGACGAGATAGTCACCCGCAAGCTCTAACCGCACGGCTTGCGCCTGCGTGATGAAAACCAAATATTGTTCGGCCAGGGCCAAAATGGAAATGCGGGCGAGATCCACTTTTTGATTGCGCGCCAAGTGCAACAATAGATCTAGTGGACCTTCAAAACCGTTGACATCAATGACCAGCGAAGGGTCTGAAAGGGTGCGATCTTCCGCAGCATCCCACAGTGCTTCGAGCGGCATACCGCCCTTGTCCTGTTTTTTGCGGATTGCGTTCATTCGCCCCTATTTACCCATTGTTTATGCGACCATCGCCATGTGATTTGCGAATGTATCGCGCAGTGAAATTTCATCAGTATGGTCCACGCGCACCAGCCGCGCCATTGCTGCCTGTGCCCGTTTTAGTGCCTTGCCGGTGAGCAAAGGCGTATTTGCCGAAACATCTCGCATTTCACTCATAATGCCGTGGCAGTGCAGTACCATATCGCACCCTCCGGCGAATATTGCACGGGTGCGCGTGGCAATATCCCCAGATAGTGCGTTCATTGAGACGTCATCGCTCATCAAAAGGCCGTCGAAGCCGATATAATCGCGAATAATGCGGTCTATTACTATTTTTGAGGTGGTGGCTGGATGATCTGGATCGATGGCGCTGAACACCAAATGGCCAGTCATTGCCATTGGCATGTCAGCCAGCGCCTTGAACGGCACAAAGTCATGCGCCTCTAGTTCGGCCAGACTGGCATCGACTATCGGCAAATTGTGGTGGCTATCGGCGAAGCCGCGACCATGACCGGGGATATGTTTGATGACGGGAAGGATGCCACCTTCAATGAGACCCTCAGCGGCGGCACGCCCCATCTCAGTCACTGTGAAAGGCTCGAAACCATAAGCTCGGTTGCCAATAACCGAGCTTGCGCCCTCAACGGGTACATCCAGGACCGGCAGGCAATCTGCCGTGAAACCATACTTTGCCAAATCAATTGCATGAAGCCGCGACATCAGGCGAGCGGCTTGAAGCCCTGCGTCGCGGTCTCGACTGTAAAGTGCACCAAGTTCAGAAGCGGGCGGATAATTCGGGGCTAGAGGCGGGCGTAGGCGTTGCACACGGCCACCCTCTTGGTCGATAAATATCGGCGCGTCCGGCTGACTAATGGCGTCGCGCATGGCGGCATTGAGATCGCTAATCTGGTTCGCCTCTTTGCAATTACGGGCGAACAGAATAAAGCCCCACGGCTTATGCTCGCGAAAAAAATCCCGCTCTTCGGAGGTCAATTCCGTACCGGAAACGCCAATAATCAGTGCCTTTGATTCGCTCATTTTATAACTCTACCTGTTTGGCCAAACATGACAAATATGCAAAGAAAAGGCGGCTCTAAAGCCGCCCTTTGTTGTGAATAATGCTGGGCTTATTTTGACACGAAGCAGCTGCCGCCAGAGGATTTATATTGCGAACAAAGTGCTGTCGCATCCTGCTTGGAGCCCGCGTTTATCCGCACACGGAACACGGTACCCTTGCCTGCCACTTCGGCCTGTTGGATATTCACTCCGCGTCCACCAATCACGCCGCTAAACTTACGGCTTAGCGCAGCGTAAGTGGCCTTAGCAGCCTCGGCAGAAGGCGTGGACGCGATTTGGATGACGTAGGCACCAGTTGCAGCAGGTGTCTGGTCTGCCGTTGGCTGCGGCGCAGCATCAGCTGCGGCAACTTGTGTTTCGGCTGCTGGTTTCTTGCCACCTGTTTTGCCAACAATAGTGACCGGTTGATCGGCGGGGCGAGCATCGATTATTGGTGCCGCTCCGGTTGCCGCATCGGCGTTCAATGTTTCAGACTCAGACTTTGGTGCCTTTATCTTCTTTGTCTTTACGACCTTTATGGCAGATGCAACCTTTTCCACTGCAGGGGCTTTAGCCTCCGGGGTAGCCGCAACTTCTTGTGTTTCAACGACTTTTGCCGGTTCAACAGCAGGCGGTTCTGCCGACTTTGCCATTGGTTTTGTTACAGGTTTTGCTTCTACAACGGCTGGTGCAGGCGTTTCAATTTTGACTACAGGTGCTGGGTCAGCAGCCGCTGTTTCAACAGGCGCAACCACGGGCGCTACCGGCACAGGGGCTGCAGCCCTTTCCACCAAAGAACCGTCTGGCTTCACCACAAAGGTGCGGACTTTCTTTGGCGCAACAGCCGTCGCATCGGCGCTTGCGACGGGAGCATTTTCAGGATCAAGTGCAGGATCAACACGATCTTCGGCTTTGCCTTTGGTGGCGACTGCGGCGGCTGTAGCCGGTGTCGCTGCTGCTGCCGGCATCACAATCTTTGCTGTGACAGGTGCATCCTGAGTGTCGGCATTATCACCCTCTTCAACTGGATCGCTGGCGACAGCTGCGATGTCCACGGGCTCTTCAGAAGCCGTTATCAGTTGGCCCGGAGTTGCTGGTGCATCACCAGCACCAGCCACCTTGTCATAGACGGCCTTATCTTGGTCTGCGACCACTTTGCCGCCCGGCACCTCTGGCGCGACCTTAACGGGCTGAGTATCGGCCTTCACCAGTACTGGGCCACCAGCTGCAACCACGCTAGTGCCGGTCTTGGAGTAGGCGTAGTAACCTGCGCCGCATAAAACTAACGCGCCTGCAATGACAGCTGCAGAAAGCCATGAACGGGACTTTGTAGGCTCCTCATGATATGCAGCAGTGGCAAAACCACCATTTTCATCAGTAAATGGTTCAAATTCATCGGCAGGATTTGCCTGATATGGTGCCGCAGAGCGATATGAAGATTTGCTTGATATGCCCGGAATTTCGTCCGGCTGATAACCGCCAATCGTTCCATCCAAATCGGCAGAAAGTTCGTCGTTCAATACGGATTCAAAATCAACATCACTTTCAACCGCGGGGCTTTGAACCTGAATTTGCGAAGCGTAAGCGAGCGTTGTTGATGCGACAAAAGCTTTGGCGACTGGCGCTTCGTAACCGCGATAGTCCTCGTCGCTATCATGTGACTGGCTGCCGGTAATCTCCGGCTCGTCACTAAATTCGAAATCAGGAATGTCAAATTCTTCGGTAGCAGCGATGCGATCGCTGGTTACAACTGTGGCCTCGACCATAGGCTCAGGCGCAGTTTCGGCCAGCAGGCGATCAAAATCTTCAGTGAAATCAAAGGTCGGCTCCGGCTCCGACGGTGCCAGCGCGACTTCGGGCTGCCACTCCTCAAATTCCGGTGCGGGCGGCACCAGGTTGCCACGGGCAAATTCAATTGGATTTTCCGCCGCAATCGCAACTTCGGCCAGGTGTGCTAATTCCGGCTCTAGCTCAAACTCAAATGCTTCGGCTTCCGTATTGTCATTCTGAATAGATGAAACAGGTAAAACCGCTTGTTCTTCAGCCACATAGCGGGCATTACCACGATTATAGTGCATGTGGGCAAGTACGGGATCAACGGCTTCATTGACTGGCGAAGTCGTCAATTCAGGGCCGGCTGTCGCCATTGCCACTGGCTCATCAAAGTCAATATCCAACCATGGATCAGCTTCAAACTGATCGTCAACAATTTCGGTATCGGCGTTAATTTGAGGTGCGGCTGCATGTTCGGATGACAAATCGCCCTGCTCAAACCGTGCTTCCTCGAACGCTTGCTGGTATGGCGGTATAACGGCATCCACACGGGGTGTCGGGGCCTCTATACGAGGCGCTGGAACAACTGGCGCATCCGAGAGCAAGGCGGCCAGTTCGTCTTCGAGCGATATCTCAGTGGGCTGTGCAGCATAGTGAACATCATCTTCTTCGATGATGGCATCATCCAAAGCCGATGAAAAATCATCATCGAAATTAAAATCCGGGTCGAGGTCTGCCTCGGAAATTGCATTAGATGTCCTTTCATTTTCGCGAGCAGAAGACTCACTCATGATGCGCGACAGCTGCATCAATGGATCTTCATCATCGATTTCGCGCCCTGAATTCCACTTGCGATCAACAATATTTGCCATGCTCTAGTTCCTACACAACGCATGCTGCCGATCGGCAACAAAAATGGACCTACCAGCGTAATGTGGGCAAAAAGTGACAGAAAACCCCGTGTTTTACCGCATTTCGGCGGGTGCGTCGGCCCCTATGATGGAAAGACCCGACACTAAACAATCGTGGACAGCCTGCACTAAGCCCAGTCTGGCGATAGTCAATTGTGTATTGTTAACCTTAACAAAGCGTAACTCTGTATTTTCACTGCCTTTATTCCACTGACCGTGGAAGCTGGAAGCCAGTTCGTAGAGGTAAAAAGCGACGCGATGAGGCTCTCGCGCAAAGGCTGCACTTTCGATCAGGCGCGGGAACTCTGCAAGCTTGCGGATGAGCGCAATTTCGCTGTCATCGGTCAAAAGCGCGACGTTTTGGGCCAATTCTGCCCGATTTGGTCGCTCCAAACCCATCATTTCCTTGGCTTGCCGAAAAATGGAATGGCAACGTGCCGAGGCGTATTGCACGTAGAACACCGGATTGTCCTTGGATTGCTCGGTGACTTTGGCAAAATCGAAGTCCAGTGGCGCATCGTTCTTCCGGTAAATCATCATGAAGCGGACGGGATCGCGGCCGACTTCATCCACGACATCGCGCAGCGTTACGAACTCGCCTGCTCGCTTCGACATACGTACGGGTTCGCCGTTGCGGAACAATTTTACCAATTGAACCAGATAGATAGTGTTCTTTGCTGTGTTGTCAGAAACCGCGCGCGCCAGCGCTTCCATGCGCTTGACATAGCCACCGTGATCCGCGCCGAGGACTAAGATCATCTCTTGGAAGCCACGGTCGAACTTGTCTTTGAAATAGGCCAAGTCAGCGGCGAAATAGGTGAAGGTTCCGTCTGATTTTACTAGCGGGCGGTCGATGTCATCGCCAACATCGGTGGAGCGGAACAGCACCTGCTCGCGGTCTTCCCAATCTTCCGGAACCTCACCTTTCGGCGGCGGAAGTGTACCACGATACACATGACCTTTTAGCGTCAAGTCATTGATAACAGAACGAATTTTGGCTTCTCCTTTGGCATGAAGAGAGGCTTCGGAGAAGAACACATCGTGGTGCACATTGAGCGCTGCCAAATCCTCACGCACCAGCGCCATCATCGCTGAAATGGCACGTTGTTTGATGATTGCCAACGCCTCGTCTTCTGCCATGTCCTTGAGTTTGCTGCCGAATTCGGCGGCAAGGGTTTTGCCGAGTGGCACGAGATAATCGCCGGGGTAAAGACCGGCTGGAATCTCGCCAATATCCTCGCCAAGCGCTTCGTGGTAACGCAACATTACCGAGCGGGCGAGCACGTCAATCTGCACGCCAGCGTCGTTGATGTAGTATTCTTTGGTGACATCAAATCCGGCAAATTTCATCAAATTTGCCAGTGCATCGCCGAACACTGCTCCGCGGCAATGGCCGACGTGCATGGGGCCTGTCGGGTTGGCCGAGACATATTCAACATTGAGTTTCTTATTGCCGCCCATTGTGGAGCGACCATAATTTCCTTGTGAATTCAATATGCTAGCCAAGTGCACTTGCCAATAAGCGTTGCTCAAACGGATGTTTATGAAGCCCGGACCGGCGATTTCTACGCTGGAAACATCAACGTCAGCCTTCAATTTGGCGACGATTTGCTCGGCTAAAGCGCGGGGATTTGAGCCGACGGCTTTGGCCAAAACCATGGCGGCATTGCAGGCCAAATCGCCATGAGAGGCATCGCGAGGCGACTCTACTGCGACGCGTGAGATGTCTAATGGCGAGCCATCCACGGGGTTGAGGCCTAAAGAGCCGAGAATGAATTCAATCCGTGCGGAAAAGTCTTGGAAAATGTTCATGATGACGAGATGGTCCTGAATTTCTTAAGGCGCTGGCTATCCCAAAACGGGGATGCGGTCAAACAATCGCTCGTAGTCGCGAATGGCAAATTGGTCTGTCATGCCGGCGATAAAATCCGACACGCCGCGCGCACGGGATGCGATCGGAGACGATACGCCGGACGCCCGAAGTGCGTGCGAAGATGGTGCGAAATCCGTCCGGAACCCGTCCGGAAGCGTATCGGGGTTGGCGACATAGTGGTCGAACAGCTTTTCGATGATATTTGCGGCTGCATCCATTTTAGCCATCACTAATGGATGGCGATAAAGATGGCCGAACAGAAACTTTTTGAGCGCTGCCTCCTCGCCTTGCTTCGCGTCTGAAAAGCCGATCATCGCACGCGGCGCTTGGCGAACGTCAGCCACCGTTTCAGGCTTGAGCACTTTGAGGCGGCGCGAGGTTTCGCTAATCACGTTTTCCACCATCGCGGTGATTTGGCGGCGGCCGAGTTCGGCGATTTTGCGATGCTCATCGAGACCGGGATAGGCATCCTCAATGGTCCTGATAATCGGCCCGACCAGCGGCGCGTAGCGCAGCAGGTCCATCGTCAATATCCCTGCCCGCAGACCATCATCAATGTCGTGGGTGTCGTAGGCGATGTCATCGGCAATGGCGGCGGCCTGCGCTTCCAGCGAGGCGAAGCTTTTCAGGTCCAACGGAAACAGCAAATCAAAATCCACAATGCTTTGCGGCACGGCGTCTTTCACGGGCAAGCCGTCCGCCCGCAGCAAAGGCCCATTGTGCTTGACCAGCCCTTCCAGCGTTTCCCATGTCAGGTTTAGTCCGTCGAACTCGGCGTAGCGGCGCTCCAGCATTGTGACGATGCGCAAGCTCTGCGCATTATGGTCGAACCCGCCTGCCCTGCTCATCTTCGCATCCAGTGCACGCTCGCCTGCGTGGCCGAAGGGCGTGTGGCCAAAATCATGCACCAGCGCAACGGCTTCTGCCAAATCCTCATCCAGACGGAAAGCGCGGGCGATGGAGCGGGCAATTTGCGCGACTTCGATTGTGTGCGTGAGGCGCGTGCGAAAATGGTCGCCCTCGTGGCTGATAAAAACTTGGGTTTTATGTTTCAGGCGGCGGAAGGCGGACGTGTGAATAATGCGGTCGCGGTCGCGTTGAAACGGCGAGCGCGTCGGACTTTCACTTTGGGGAAAGAGCCGCCCGCGCGAGGCATCCGGATGGCAGGCAAAGCCCGCGCGGGGTTGATAGCCATAGCCAATTGCTTCAAACTCACTCATGTAAAACCACTTGTACCATCACTCGACATTGACTTCATTACGCTTCATTCTTACCTATGGAACGATGCGCAAACAACCTTGAACTGTTTGTGCGAAAAAGGAAGTCCGCCATGCACACGATCAGTGTTTCAGATGCCGCCGCAAAGCGCATCAATCACATTCTGGCCAAAGACAGCGAAAAATCCGCACTGCGCGTTTCCGTCGAAGGCGGCGGCTGCTCCGGCTTTTCCTATAAGTTTGATTTGGTCTCCGCAGGCGAGCCAGACGACATAACCATTGCCAAACAAGGCGCGACAGTTTTGATCGACGCCATGTCCGTTGAATATATGGACGGCTCGGAAATTGATTTTGTCGATAATCTGATGGGCCAGAGTTTCCAGATTAAGAACCCGCTGGCGACAGCGAGCTGTGGGTGCGGGACTAGTTTTTCGGTTTAGGCTATAAGAAGTCCACTCTCCATCAGCTTCGCTGACACCTCTCCCCGCAAACGGGGCGAGGTTAAAAGAGCGAGCTTAATCCCTGCACTTATTGGAGATCGGATTGCGTTTGTCATCGCGGTTGCGGATCATGTCCGCCACAAATCGGTCCTTTGTTCGCCATTTCGTTTTGCCAACGATTTCTTGAACAAATGCGATATCGCCATGTACCAGCAGCGCAAATAGTGCATTTTTTGAAGTTTCGCTTGGCCATTGCTCGTCGAGATTTTCTCCGTCCATAAGTCGGCGTAGTTTTTCGATGTAGGCAGGTGCGCCCACGGGCTGCGCTATGCAGATTGCCTTTATGGTGACACCGCCAATATTGTCGCCTTTATACCCAGCCACATAGGGCAAGGGATTTTCGCCAACTAAACTCGCGGCGTAGATAAAGCTGCGACCGAATTTTCCGTACATTTCACCCGCAACGATGGCGATAATTTGAGCCCTGTTCTCCTTCAAAATCTCCATGTCAATTCTGTCAATCGCCCACAGGGCAGATTCCAAAGCACCATGCGGCTTGGAAATATCGCTCGACTGAACCTCTTCTAAGACTTTTGGTAGCAGCAATTTGGCAACCGCTGGCTTGATGAACACCTGATCGAAAAACCCGACATGCCCTACGCGCCTATCAGCAAGCACCCTTGACGCTATATCCAGCCGATCGCTGGTCCAGTCTTTGTAAATTCGGGCGTGTTCCACCCACTGATTGACCGCATCGTTTTGGGCTTGGTTGAACGGTGTGTTTCCGGGCAAATTGAGGGCGGAAAGTACGCCGCGAATATCAGCATCGGTTGGTTCGGCCTGCCAACTTTTTTTCTTTGGATCCAAAACGGGTTCAGGCGCAATTTCCACTTTGAAGCCAAGCATCCGTATGGTTGCCACATAATCAATCGGCGCGATTTTCGTTTGGTTTTTCATCAGTTCAAAACCGCTGCTGCTCATGCCTGAAAGCATTGGACCTATTATCGTAGGCACAAATATCTGTTCAAAGCTCTGCTCTTGAGCGCGCAAGATTGGCTCGCCTTGATAAATGGAACCAGAAATAGCCGTGATGCGACGCCAGCCTTTGAGCGGCGACTTTCCCGTTTGTTTGGCAGTGCTTAACCCGTCGCCATAGCCGCTTTCCAGCCTGATGAGCAAAGCTGGAGGTACTTTATTGTCCGGTTGAATCAGTACGCAATGCGCGGGGACGGGGTTTGAACTTCCGGGGACACGGCACGCCTCGCCTGAACCGGAGACATACAGCGTATTGCTGTCAAACTTGCCGTTATTATCCTTCTTGCCCGTTGCCGCGATCCTTATCCAATCGGCTTCACCGTTTTCGAGCAGCGTTCGACAAACCGTATCACAACCTTCTGTGCGGCCATAGTTGCCCGCAAAATCAGGGAATGCGCCCTGTCCGTTTTGAATTTCAATCGTGCGATAAGGCTGAATCGCGGTTGGCGTGATTTGGACGACAGCCAAACGCGCTGCGTAAGAATCGCGATCACGAATCGATAAATATCCTGGAAGGATACCGACTATTGCCAGAGCCAACGCGGTGAGAGCCGCCGCCAACGGTCGCTTTGACGGCTCTTTCCATGACAACACCAATGGCAGGAAACACGCTAAGTAGGCAAAGGCAGTTGCGCTAAATAGCAGCGGAAAGCCTAACCCAAGGGTTACAAATAGAACCAAAATAGCCATGTCTTTGACGGACATCACCAGAGCAAACACAGCCGATAGGCCCAAGGCCACGAAGTATGTCCTCTTGATATTTCTGGCTTTGTGCTCTCCTTTGGGCATCGCAGCTTTAGACCGCCACAAATACATAAGTGGTAGAAGTAACAACAGACCAATTAACGGCACGCCGCGGGCAAAGCTAAAAGCTATGGCCGCTAGGGTGAGAAACCGCAAAAACCATTTCACTGAAATTGACTCCCTCGCCTGCGTCAGCACACTTTTACAGCGGGACTTTTAAATTTCACTCAATGGTATGATTTCCAGCATCTCAAGGTTGATTTATGCTGAATAAAGAATTGAGAATTCGGCGACGCAGCTGCCATTGCTGCTTTCGCGATGCCAGATTTTCATTCTATATAGCGGCAACGGGAAGGTCAGCCTCATGAAAATCGCAACATGGAACATCAACGGTATCAAGGCGCGGATTGAGAATTTGCTGGTGTGGCTGAAGGAAACTTCGCCGGATGTGGCTTGTTTGCAGGAGATCAAATCTGTTGATGTGGACTTTCCGAGGCTAGAGATCGAGGCGCTGGGGTATCATGTGGAGACGCATGGGCAGAAGGGGTTTAATGGCGTGGCGCTGCTTTCTAAGACCAGCCCGCTTGAGGTGATGCGCCGTTTGCCGGGCGACGAGGCGGATGAGCAATCGCGCTATATTGAGGGTGTGTTCAAGCGCGGCAGCGGCGTAGTGCGACTTGGCGGGCTTTATTTGCCCAATGGCAACCCGCTGGGCACAGAGAAATTTCCCTACAAACTGGCATGGATGGAGCGGCTGATTAAACACGCTGAAGCGCGGCTGGCGCTCGAAGAGCCGTTTATTCTGGCGGGTGATTACAATGTGATTCCGGAAGCCATTGACTGCAAAGACCCGAGGGCGTGGGCGGGCGATGCGCTGTTTCAGCCGGAGTCGCGCCAAGCCTTGCGGCGGCTGGAGGCGCTGGGTTTCACCGATGCCATTCGCGCCACAACGGATGCGGCGCAGGTTTACACATTCTGGGATTATCAGGCAGGCGCCTGGCAGAAGAACAATGGTATTCGAATTGACCATGTAATGCTCTCGCCCGAGGCGGCGAAGCTGTTCACATCAGCGACAATTGAAAAGCACACCCGCGCATGGGAGCGGCCGTCGGACCATGTTCCGGTGGTAGTGGAGATAGCCGAGTAGCCTTACTGGCCTTCGAGGATTTGCTCTGACAGAACGATGGCCGTGCGGCGGTCCGCCTCGCCGGAGAGGGCGAAGGCTTGCTCCTGCATATCGGAAATCCAGCTATGGTCTTTGGTGGCGCTGCGGGCCAAAGCGGCGGTGAGACTGGCAAGCCCGCGCACCTTTTTACCGTTTTGAAACAGCATGTTACCGAACATGGCTAAAGCGCCGGCATGGCCTTTTTCGGATGAGAGTTTGAACAGGTTGAATGCCTGCTTCACATCCGCATTGCCGCCATCGCCGGTAAGAAACATTTGGCCAAGCTCGAACTGCGCTTCCGGATCACGGAAGCTCCAGGCGGCCTGCGCGTACAAATCACGCGCGGCGGCGGGATCTGCCACAACTGGGGTGCCGGGAATGCCGCGATGAATGAAGCCTGCCAGCGCCACCAGTGCACTGGAAACATAGGAACTATCGGGCGAGACCGGATCAATATCCTGCTGGACGATCTTTTCGTAGATTTTGAAGGCTTCAAAATCATTCTCAGTGACACCATCGCCCTCTTCATACATGCGCGCCAGTTTCCACTGCGCACCGGCGTGGCCTTTATCGGCTGCATAGCGATAAGCTTCGACAGCATCGTTCTTATTGCCGCTTTTGTAGGATTTGAAGCCGAACTTGAACAAGGCGAACGGGCTGGATTGTTCGCTTACCTCATTAGAATCAAAAGCGTGGGCCAAGGGCGCTGCAAATAGTGCGCCCGCCACCGCCAAACCCATGATCTTATGTATATTCACAATCTGCACAATTTCATTTCTAGCGCCGCGCATCATAGCGTTCCGGCTTATTAACTATTCGCTGAACCTGCTTTATGGCGGGAAATGGGCAAATTGGGAGCCTTAATCGCTGTAATCATACTATGCATAAGAGTGTTGCTGAATCGTCACATTTTGGAGCGACGGGCACGCATTTGGCCAAAAAAACGCCGGACGCGAAGGTCCGGCTTTGATTGGATGTGCTTAGATGATTACCACTTGGTCTTGTAGGAAGCGCCGAAGGCATAGGCCACGCCCGACTTGACCACCGTGTTGAGAGGGGCGGCATACTTGGTTTCAGAGGCACCGGCAATGTAAGTGATGCCAGCACCAAACTTTAGCTCGCCGCCAAGCTTGTCCTTCAGTGCGCCACCGGCACCAACAGTCCACGTATCGCTGGCAGTATCATAACCAGTGCCAGTACCGCGATCCCAAGTTATCGAAACGGCGCCCGAGAAATTGTCGCTGAACTTGTGACCCACGCCACCGTTTACAGTCCAACCATCGCGGTAGAAATAATTGTTTGCCCTTGAACCGCCAATAGCTGCGGATGTCAGTATCAACTGCTTGGTAACCGACCAGTCAGTCCACTTCACGCTTCCGAACGCCAGCCAATCAGGAGCAATACCTGACTGCGCCTTGATTTCAAAGCTTTGCGGCACTTCACCGGCACCAGTTGCTGGCAGGGTGACGTTCACTGGCAGCACTAATGCTGTACCCGAGGCGTTAATCTTGTAGCCGGAAACATACATTGCCTGAACACGCAATGCGAATTCTGGAATTTCGTATGAAGCACCCACCCGGAACGATGTTTTCGTATCGTTAAGTGAAAATACACGTGAACCGCCACCAGCTACCAAGCCATAAGAAATATTGTTTTGAGCGACGCCACCGAGCAACCAAGCCTGCCCTGTCGAAAGGCCCATCTTATAGCCACATGTCAGGGCAAATTCATCAACGGCCAAGTTTTCTGATAGTTTTGCCAATGTTCCAAAAGGCACGGCATAACTTGTATCACCGCCGAAAGACTGGTTGTAAGTCGTCGCACAACGCAGATCATCGTTGATGTTTAACTTCAAAGCCGCAGAGGGAATAACATATGTATCGTAGGCGCTCTTACCTACGAGCGAACCGCCAAGGGGAGCAAAAGCCTTCACAAATTTCCGTGTCGGCGCAATAACTGTAGCACCAGCACGAATGTTGAAACTACCGTCTTCGTAAAGGATATCAGTATCGGCTGTCCCACGGGCGAAACCGCCTGCGTGGGCTGCACTGAGTGTGCTCGCGGCAGCCATGAGTGCCAATGTCGAAATCTTTAGAATATTGCGAGCCATTCAGGCGTCCCCCACAAAAATTGCACTTGTCCATAGTGCGGTCGTAAAAGACGTAGCAGTTTTGACTCGGGACGCAACGGTTTTTGTGGCGGAGATGTGGCAAATATGGCCGAAATGGGATGAAACGTGGCAGTTTGGGGCTTTGGTTTCACGAGAGTCAGCGAAAATATTAGCAAATCTGGCGATAAAGCGTTGATTTATCATGGAAAACGCAACGTAAGTTTTGTGTGGTGAATCGAGAAGGCTATTTTGTTGCGAAACTGCAACAGCGGCTACCTAAATTCTCAACGCGGACCTTGCAAGTCCCTGAACCCGACGAAAATGCTCAAAAATGAGCGTTTTCATCAGGTTGCAGGCGAATCTCTGCGAGCCAAACCGCTTACAATCCAATTTGCTTGGTCGCATTGTCTTTAAACGATTGATGTTCCTTCAATCTTGCAAATGCTCCAGTTTTACCAGCGCTTCGGCTATTTTTTGTAGCTCCAAAGTCAGCTCCGTATGGCGCTCACGCTCGGCGGCGACTACCTCTTCTTTGGCGTTTGTCACGAAGCGCTCGTTGCCCAGTTTGGCGCTGATTTTGTCCAAATCTGCCTGCACTTTGCCCTGCTCTTTGGTCAGGCGTGCGCGCTCGGCATCAAGGTCAATCAGGCTACCCAGCGGCAGGCAGACGGTGGCTTCGTTAAGCACCAATTGCGCAGAGTTTTTCGGCGTGTCGCTGGCGTGGGTGATTTCTGTCACGCGCGCCAGGCGCTTGATGGAGGCCTCGTTGCGGGTGAGCCGCGCTATGGTCAAATCCCCTGCCCCGACCACGACGATGGGCGCGGTGGCACTTGCTGGAACGTTCATTTCGGCGCGCACGGAGCGGATGCTGGTGACAAGATCAATCAGCCAGTTTATGTCGCCTGCGGCGTCCACGTCCTCGAATGTCGGCTGCGGCCAATTGGCATGGCAAAGCAGCGTGCTGCGCGGATTGCCCTCGCCAGCGGTCAGCGCCCATAGTTCCTCGGTCATAAACGGCATGAACGGGTGCAGCAGGCGGTAGGTTTCATCCAGCACATAGGCCAGCGTGGCTTGCGCCTCGGCCTTGTCACCTTCATTGTCGCCCATGAACACGGGTTTTAAGAGCTCGACATACCAATCGCACAGTTGGTTCCAGACAAACTTATAGGCGGCGCTGGCGGCATCGTTGAAGCGGTAGGTTTCGATGCTCTCC
Organism: Phyllobacteriaceae bacterium; assembly: GCA_043744175.1. Taxonomy (GTDB): domain Bacteria; phylum Pseudomonadota; class Alphaproteobacteria; order Rhizobiales; family Rhizobiaceae; genus JANMEX01. The sequence goes on along the minus strand of JAYTVD010000205.1, from coordinate 16,749 downwards.
GTGATGGTGTGCGAGGCGCGGGTAAGCTCGGTTAGAATCCAGCGGTTGAGGCCGCTTTTGGCTTTATCCGGCGTGAAGCCCGCCTGCGCTGCCATGCCGTTCATCTGGGCAAAGCGCGTTGCGTTCCACAGCTTGGTGCCGAAGTTGCGGTAGCCGGCAATGCGAGTGGGGTCCAGCTTCACGTCGCGGCCTTGCGCGGCCATAATGGCCAGCGTGAAGCGCAGCGCATCGGCGCCATATTCGTCGATAAGCTCGAGCGGGTCGATGACATTACCCTTGGATTTGGACATTTTCTGCCCGTTTTTATCGCGCACCAGCGCGTGGACATAAACCGTGTGGAACGGCTCAACGGGATTTCCCGCCTCATCCTTCATAAAGTGCAGCCCCATCATCATCATGCGGGCAACCCAGAAGAAGATGATGTCAAAACCGGTGACAAGAACGTCGGTCTGATAATAGCGAGCAAGTTCCGGGGTTTTGTTGGGCCAACCGAGAGTGGAGAATGGCCAGAGTGCGGAGGAGAACCATGTGTCTAGGACGTCCTCGTCACGCCAGATTAGCACTGGATAATCAGAGTCAAATGGGGCAGTCCATGCTGGGTTTATGATTCCGCGATCATGCGCTATCTCTACACGCTTGCCATAGTGTTTTTCTGCGAGTGCAATTGCTTCAGCTTCGGACGTCGCTACAAACATCGGGTGGTCAACAAAGTCCCCAGTGCCACCAGCAGCTATGTCGGCGTAACGATCCTTATTTTGTATAGGCCCATACCAAACCGGGATCCGATGGCCCCACCACAATTGCCGTGAAATGCACCAAGGTTGGATGTTTTCCATCCATTGATAATATGTCTTGTCCCAGTTTTCCGGCACCAATTTGGTGCGGCCTTCGCGCACGGCGGCGATGGCTGGCTTGGCTAGTTCTTCGGCGTTGACATACCATTGGTCGGTCAGCATCGGCTCGATGACGGTGTTTGAGCGGTCACCAAAAGGCTGCATGATTTTCTTATTTTCGATGCGGATCATCAGGCCATCGGCGTCGATATCGGCAACCACGCGCTTGCGGGCTTCGAAACGGTCGAGGCCGCGGTATTCGTCGGGAATCAGGTTGATCGCATCGACAGCGTTTGCATCCGGCTGGCCGCCAGCGGCGACCAACGCTCGCGCTTGCGCGGCAGCCTCGGCATAGGGCGCACCATCGGCGCGCATTTTGCCTTTTGTGTCCATCAAGCGGTACATCGGGATGTCGTTGCGCTTGGCGACGCCATAGTCGTTGGCATCGTGCGCGCCGGTGATTTTCACCGCACCCGAACCGAAATTCTTGTCAGGATATTCGTCAGTAATAATTGGAATCAGGCGGCGGTGCTCTTTGGGGCCGACGGGGATTTCGCAGAGTTTGCCGATGATGGGCGCATAACGCTCATCTGACGGGTGGACGGCCACCGCACCATCGCCCAGCATGGTTTCGGGGCGTGTAGTGGCGATAGAGATGTAATCGCGCGTCTCGCGCAGCGTTACGTTGCCGTCGGCGTCTTTCTCGACATACTCATACGTTTCGGGTTTTCCAGTTAAAGGATTTGCCGCGAGCGGATATTTGAAATGCCACATCTGGCCATCAACTTCGCGGTTCTCGACTTCGAGATCGGAAATGGCGGTTTCAAACTTGGTATCCCAGTTCACAAGGCGCTTGTCCTTGTAGATGAGGCCTTCATTGTAAAGCTGAACGAACACTTCCGTGACGGCGTCGACCATCTGGTCGCCCGCCTGACCATTATCACCCATGGTGAACTTTTCGCGCGACCAATCGCACGACGCGCCGAGGCGCTTAAGCTGATTGAAAATCAGCCCGCCGGATTCGGCCTTCCATTCCCAGATTTTATCGACAAATTCTTGGCGTGTGAAATCGCTGCGTTTCTTGCCCAGTGCTGCCAGCTGGCGCTCGACCACCATCTGGGTTGCGATGCCCGCATGGTCCATGCCCGGTTGCCAAAGCACATCTTTGCCCCGCATTCGCTCAAAGCGGATGAGAATGTCCTGCAACGTGTTGTTCAGCGCATGACCCATATGCAGAGAGCCGGTGACATTTGGCGGTGGAATGACTATGGCATAAGGATCGGCACCGGGCTTGGAACCCGCACCCGCCTTGAATGCACCGGCGTCATCCCAAATCTTGGCAATGCGCGGTTCAACACTGGCGGCTTCAAATGATTTCTCAAGCATGATGGGTCTCAAAATTATGCAATTAACTGGCGTTTGCTCTACTTGGGTTTGCTCTAAAGGTGCGAGGCATGTCTCGTCAACGTTGCCAATACAAAAACGCCGCCTAATGAGGTTAGGCGGCGCGATGATTGTAAATTTTGCTTGTAATCAGCGCGTGCCGCGTGAGACGCGCTCGATTTCTTCACGGACCAAGCGCTCGACCAGTGTTGGCAGATTATTGTCCAGCCAGTCTTGCAGCATGGGGCGGACCATGTCTTCGGTCATCTGGGCAACTGAAGTGTTGCGCTCTTCGTGCAGAGCGACGGAGAGATTTTCAAATGACTTGGCGACCTGACGGCTGGCCATTTCGGAAATTATCGGGCGCAGTTCTTGGGCGAACGGCGATTCGATACGCTCGGGCTGCACTTCTTGCATGACGCGGGGCTGGAACATTTCCGGCTCAAAGGACGTGCGCGGCGCTTCCGGCTCAACAACGGGTGCGGTCACTTCAACTTCTTCTGCGGTGAAAATATCGGCCTTGGCAAATTCGCGCTGGAAATCGTCAAAATCAGCAGTGCCGACCTCAACCTCCGGCTCGACGGCCACTTCCGGCAGTTTCTCGGCGTTGCCGTCTTCGATTATCCGGCGGATTGAGGCCAGAATCTCTTCCATCGAAGGTTCGCGTGATACGCTATTTGCTTGTGTCATGGTTGTTGCCGCGCTGTTTGCCTGATCCGCAGGCCTTAGAATCACAAATAGGTTAGACCATAGCCGGGAAAAATAGAATCCCGACGCGTGAATTGATTAGCTTGTTCAACAGATTTGATTCGGGGGGCGGATTATTTGCCGTCGGGGGTGCGCAAGCCGAACCATTTATCCTTGACCGCAATATAGTGCTCCTCCGGATCTTGCACTTTCACGCCAAGACCAAGACGAGACGCACTTAGGTGGCCCGTAGCGGAAAGAACGGCGTAGCTGGCAAGGACAACATCATGCTGAGCTTGGACGAGATTAAGCTGCGCATTGACGACGCCGCTTTGGGCATTGAGTACATCAAGCGTGGTGCGCTGACCGACTTTGCGCTCTTCGCTGACGCCATCGAGCGCCAACTGCGCGGCCGCAACCACTTGCTTATTAGCAGCAACAGCGGCAGCAGCGGCTTCCATATTTGTCCAAGCAGATGTGACAGCGGCACGGACGCGATCACTATTTACATCGACGTCAATGCGGGCTTGGCCAAGCTGCTCTTTGCTTTGGCGCACCTGGGCGGAAACCTTACCGCCTTGGTAAATAGGCACGTTAAGGGTTACCCCAACCGCAGCTCTGTTTGCGGTACCAGAACGAGACAAGAAGGCCTCAGGCGCATAAACAGTGGCATTTCGCGAAAGCGTGGCTTGTGCGCCAAGTGTCGGCAGCAATGCACCTTCGGCTATCTTCACATTGTAGTCATAGGCATCAACGGCATGCTTGCTTGCATTTATGGCCGGATGTTCAGCAGCAGCAATGCTCAAAGATTGTTCGAGTGACTTTGGCAACAGTTTGCTAACACCGTTTGCGTTTTGCAAATCTTTTGGTTCATCGCCAATAACTTGGCGATAGATCGCGGCACTGGATTTTACTTGCGCTTCGGCTGCACTGAGTAGTGCTATAGCTGCTGCGCGACTGGCATCGGCCTGCGCCATATCAGTGCGGGTACCCTCGCCCACATCAAAGCGTGCCTTTGCTGAGCGAACTTGTTCCACCAAGAAGGCAAGATTTTTCTTCCGCAAAACCGCGATCTGCTTATTCAATATCACATCCGTGTAAGCGCTCACGGCGTTAAATAAAATATTCTGTTCTTCGTTACGCAGGCTTTCGCGCTGCGCAAAAACTTGGCTCTCAGCGGCTGCAACACCGTTTTTCGTGCGAAAGCCATCAAAAAGTGTCTGATTAATTGTTATGCCAACTGAACCGGCAGATACCTGTGTTCCCTCGGACGAGGAATATGAGCCGTTCACAGTGCCGGCAATCGTCGGGCGATAACCAGACTTGGCAATCGCCACACCTTCGTCGGTAACTCGCACACCGGCGCGGGCTGAATTGAGGGTGGAGTTATTATTGTAGGCTTTGGCCAGCGCGCCATTCAGAGTTTCGGCCAGAGAAAGGCTCGGAAGCGTCACAAGAACGGATGCGGTGATCAGCGTGGTGGAAAAAAGTTTGCGAATAGCGGACACAACCAACCCCTTTGGGAACAGCTTCGGAATCTCAAAAATGCACTCAACAATCGAAGTGACACAATTGGGCCACGGTAACCACACTTTGAACGCCTAAATAGCGTAATTTTCTGACATTAGTCTAGGCTTGTTTCATTACAAGTTTTTTAACAAAACAAGAATGAACGTTCGCTCTTTATTATAGACTGAATTGCGGTGCAAGTTCAAAACCGGGAAGCGGTTTGACTGAAAGGTTGAAACCACGCCGTCCAGAGACGATTTGACCTGATTTGACATATAATCGCGCGACCCCGGACAGGCCCTCGCCTTCGACTGCGACCAAACGCCCATCATCGGCTAACTGATCGAACAAGGCTTTTGGCACCTGTGCTACCGCGCCTTCGATAAGAATCACGTTGAATGGACCTTTGGAAGCCGCACCTGCGGTAAGCGGACCGGTCATAACTTCGACATTAGTGATGTTTGCAGCGGCTAGATTCGCTTTTGCCGTGTCAGCAAGTTCGGAGTTGCTTTCTAGTGCGACAATTGTTGCGCCGATATTTGCAAGTATCGCGGCGCCATAACCTGTCGCTGTGCCGATATCTAAAATATGGTCGGTGGACTGCATATCAGCCAATTGAATAAGTTTTGCCAGCGGCGATGGCTCCATGAGATAGCGGCCCGGCGCGACGGCGATTTCCATATCAAGATAAGCGAGTTCGCGCTTTGCATCACTAACGTATGATTCGCGCGGAACGACGAGAAATGCATCCAGTACGGCATGGCTGGTTACGTCGGTTGTACGTAATTGGCCATCGACCATCTTCACGCGGCGAGCCTGAAAATCGGATTGCGACATGTTCGCTTCACTCCAAATGATTTTTGTTCTTTGCCTTCTATGCCCCGTACGGGCAAATGGTTCAAGAACTAGATTGCGCCGGGTATTGGAGGCCTCGCCCGGAATTGAACCGGGGTGCAAGGATTTGCAGTCCTCTGCGTAACCACTCCGCCACGAGGCCTCAACTTTGCCCGTCGCAATCACGGGCCTGTTACCAGAGCGATTCACGGGCGGCAAGCGTTTGGATGCGATTAAGTTAATGTTATTTTCGCGATTATGGTTTGCGCGATTGCTGACGACGGCCCCACCAGAGGCTGATCTTGCGTCTTTGGCGGCGCACAGCGGGAATATCTTGGCTCAGCACAAAAAAACCAAGGGGAATCATCCAGAAGCCGAGAATTGGCAGAAAGCCCAAAATGCCACAAAATATGAGTGCCACACCCACCGCAATTCGAGCGCTGCGCGATTGAGGCAGATAAAAGTCGCGGCCGAAGATGCTAATTTTGCGACGTTGAGACGCCGTCTGCTCGGTATTATGATGTGTCACTGGCTTTTTCCTGAAGTGTCCCTCCCCTTTGTGGTGATTTCCGGCGGGTTTTCCAAGTGGTAGACCATAAGTTCGCCAACGAATGATGTTTTCTGGATTTTAGGCTTAGTTTCTAGTTTTAAGGCTTGGCAAATTGGAAAAGCATTGCTAATGGCACGGCGCGCTTAGCGCATGGTGTTCCTCGATAGCTCAGCGGTAGAGCAATCGACTGTTAATCGATCGGTCGCAAGTTCGAATCTTGCTCGGGGAGCCACTTTTTCAATTTCTGTCATTGTTTCATTTTATGATTATTTTAGGCGGTAGCAATCCGCTTGCCTGCTCCGTTCGTAAGCTTGAAGTTAGCTTTAAGAATTTTGGGGCATATTTATGAATTTGGCAGAAGCGGCTCACAAGTCCATCATCGTGTGGTTTCGCAATGATTTGCGGGTGCGCGATAATTTGGCTCTGTGTGCGGCGGCAGATGTATCGGTTATTTGCATTTATATATATGACGATACGAGCCCGCTACGCCCGCATGGCGGCGCACAGCGCTGGTGGCTGCATCATTCACTTGTCGCACTTGATAAATCACTTGTGGCACTAGGATCGCGATTGGTGTTGCGGCGCGGCGCGGCGCAGGCTGTACTTGATGGTCTGATTGAGGAAACCGGTGCTGACACTGTGGTTTGGAATCGACGTTATGATCCGGCGGCCATTGCAGTTGATACAAAAATCAAATCACAACTGAAGTTGAACAGCATTAAGGTACAGTCCTACGACGGGCAATTGCTGCACGAGCCAACGCGCATCAAGACTGGCGGCGGAACGCCTTTCAAAGTCTATACGCCGTTTTGGCGTGCTTTGAATGCCGGGCCTGAGCCGCGTGAACCTACTGCTGCGCCGGTGAAACTATTTGACGCTTCGGCGCGTTTGGGTAGTGATCGTCTTGAGGATTGGAACCTTTTGCCGACACATCCAAATTGGGCAGGCGGAATGCAAAACGAGTGGACACCCGGCGAAGTTGGCGCACAGCAAAGGTTGGAGATCTTTCTCAAAGGTCCTGCACGCGGTTATGCCGATGGCCGTAACATTCCGGGCGAGGCCAGCACGTCTAAACTTTCACCGCACTTGGCCTTTGGTGAAATCACACCGTTTCAAATTTGGCACGCATCTCGCGACGTCAAGGATGCACCTCCACGCGATGTTGAAGTGTTCCGCAAAGAAGTGGCTTGGCGTGAGTTTGCTCATCACTTGCTGTTCTTTTTCCCTAAATTGGCGACAGAAAATTTCAATGCATCATTTGATGCATTTCCCTGGGGGGCGACCGATCCTGTCAAATTGAAGGCGTGGCAGGCCGGCCAGACCGGCTATCCCATTGTTGACGCGGGAATGCGCGAGCTGTGGCAAACCGGCTGGATGCACAATCGCGTGCGCATGATTGTCGCCTCGTTCCTTATCAAGCATCTGATGATCGACTGGCGCGAGGGTGAGCGCTGGTTTTGGGACACTTTAGTTGACGCTTGTCCCGCCAACAATCCGGCTAGTTGGCAATGGGTGGCAGGTTCGGGCGCGGATGCGGCTCCCTACTACCGGATTTTTAATCCGATTTTACAGGGCGAAAAGTTTGATCCGGAGGGCGTTTATGTGAAGCGCTATGTGCCGGAATTGGCCAACGTACCGCTCAACTATTTACATCACCCTTGGGATGCGCCGCGAGATGTTTTGGACGCTGTTGGCGTTCGTCTCGGCACACATTATCCAAAGCCAATCGTGGATCATATAGTGGCGCGGGATCGTGCCTTAGATGCTTACAAACAGACCCGAGGTGCCGCATGAACATGGCCGTCAGGGATACGGGCGGCAAACGCATTGCAGTCATCGGGTCGGGTATTTCGGGTGCGTCTGCGGCGTGGGCTTTGTCGAAAGATAATCACGTCACTCTCTATGAATCCGCATCCAAAGCTGGCGGACATACAGCGACTGTCACTATTGATTATGATGGAACTGACATTGCCGTGGACACCGGCTTCATTGTTTACAACGAGCACAATTACCCGAATCTAACTGCACTGTTTGCGCACCTAAACGTGAAAACTCAAGCCTCAGATATGGGATTTGCCATGTCGCTTGATGATGGCAAATTGGAGTGGTCCGGCACGTCTTATGCATCGCTGTTCGCACAAAAAAGCAATTTGGTTTCGCCATCGTTTCTGTGGATGCTCCGCGAGATTTTGCGCTTTAACAAACAGTGTTTGGCAGACCGGGAGGCCGGAGTTTTACAGGGTAAATCCATCGGCGATTATCTTGTGTTCCGCAAATTTTCCGGCACGTTCCGAGATGATTATTTGATCCCCATGGCGGCGGCCATATGGTCCACGCCGCGGGTGAAAATGTTGGACTTTCCGGCAGACGCCTTCGTGTCATTTTTTGAGAACCATCGCCTTATTCACAATGAGCGACCGAACTGGCGCACTGTGACTGGCGGTAGCCAAAACTACTTGGATAAGCTGCTTGGCGGCGTTAGCGGCGGTGTGCGGTTGGACAGTGCCGTGAGGACGATTTACCGGTCAAACAATCAGGCATACATTACAGACGTGCGCGGTGCGACCGAGGCATATGATGTTGTAATTCTGGCCTGCCATTCGGATCAGGCGCTACGGATTTTGACGGACGCCAATGCGGATGAACGATCAATTTTATCAGCAATAAACTATCGCCCCAACCGTGTGATATTACACCGTGATGCCTCACTTATGCCGAAGCGCAAGGCGGCATGGTCTGCGTGGAATTATCTTCGCGACTCAAATAATGATGCCGAGCCGGAAGTGGCTGTGACCTATTGGATGAATAAGTTGCAAGGCATTGATGATGCCAAGCCACTGTTCATCACCCTCAATCCGCCGCGTGAGCCGAAGGCCGGAACTGTGTTTGGTGAATGGTCTTACGAGCATCCACAATTTGACGCGGCAGCGCTGGATGCACAACGGAAATTGTCCTTGATCCAAGGTCAAAATCATACTTATTTTGCAGGTGCGTGGACGGGATATGGGTTCCATGAAGACGGGTTGCGATCGGGCTTAGAGGCAGCAGAGGCGCTGGGTGCGACCATTCCGTTCCAAGTGGCGTCCTCGCGCATCAAGCGCTTCGTGGAGGCTGCAAAATGACACAGGCAGGACCAGCATTAAGACCAGCTGCAACGCTTTATAGCGGCACGGTAATGCACGCCCGCTTGCAGCCGTTTGGACATCGCTTTGAATATAAGGTGTTCTCGCTACTGCTGGATATTGACCGGTTGGAGGAGGCCAATAAAGCGTCCAAATTTTTCTCGATCAACAAGCGTAACGTGGCTTCATTTTATGAAGCGGACCACATTGATGATCGCGTATGTGACCCCGCTCAAGGCATCCGCACTTACGTTGATACGCTATATGATCGCGCTGGAATAAAGCGCCCTGCCCGTGTGGAATTGCTGGCCTATCCGCGTATGTTTGGCCACGCATTTAATCCAATTTCGCTATATTATGGCTATGATGAAAGTGGCGCGTTGACCGCGATGATTTATGAAGTACGCAATACGTTTGGCGAACGGCACACCTATGTTTGCGCTGTCGAACAGGGCGAACTGACCGATGCGGGGCTTCGCCAATCACGAACAAAATTGTTCCATGTCTCGCCTTTTATCGGTATGAAGGCGCGTTATGATTTTCGGCTTTTGCCGCCAGCTGAGCGCCTAAATTTCCGCATCATGGAGCATAATGAAGACGGGCCGCTACTATCCGCAACGTTTCATGCCAAAGCCGAACCTCTGACAAACAAATCGCTCGGCTTGGCACTTTTGCGTATCCCGTTTTTGGGCTTCAAAATTGTTGCCGGCATTCATTTCGAAGCCCTTCGTTTATGGCTGAAGGGCGCTACATTCCACAGAAGTCCAACGCCGCCAGAGCCCTTTAGTATCGCCGACACGCCATCACAAATGGCAGGAGAATAGCATGACCGTTCAAGACCATCACGCCTTCCTCAAGACCAGCGACGCCGTTCACGTCACTCATGAAAACTTGAAAGCCATAGTGCGGGGCCTTCCGGCAAAGGCCAAGATCGCACTGTCGGCAGCAGTAGGATTGCCAAAAGGCTCGCTGATAATCCGTACTCCAGAGGGTCGTGTTTTGAAGGTTGGTGGACGGGCAGCTGGGCCGGACGCCGAGGTGCATTTGCACAATTGGAATTTGCCGAAACGCGCCTTTTCGGAGGCTACAATTGGTGTTGCCGAAAGCTATATGGATGGTGACTGGTCTAGCCCTGATGTGACAACATTTCTTGAGCTATTTCTTGTCAACGAAGACATGGGCAACCGTATGGCAGGCGGCGCGAGTTGGCTGTTGACTGCCTTCAACCGCATTCGCCACTGGCTGAATGAAAACAGCAAGTCCGGCTCCAAGCGCAACATCTCCGCGCATTACGATCTTGGTAACAAGTTTTATGATGAGTGGCTGGATTCGAGCATGACCTATTCGTCCGCACTATTTGCAGAAGGCGCGAATGATTTGGAATCGGCGCAGGCTGCAAAGTATGGTGCGCTGCTTCGCGATTTAGGAGCCAAGAAGGGCGACCATATTTTGGAGATTGGCTGCGGCTGGGGCGGCTTTGCGCAGTTTGCGGCGCAGGAGTTTGGCTGCAAAGTTACCGGACTGACGATAAGCCGAGAGCAGTTTGATTATGCAACGGAGCGCATGAAAAAGGCTGGCGTCGCTGAACTTGTCGACATTAAATTCCAAGACTATCGCGACGAGAACGGGCGCTATGATCACATTGCCTCAATCGAAATGTTTGAGGCCGTGGGCGAGAAATATTGGGCATCATATTATGAGATGTTGAAGCGTTGTTTGAAGCCCGGCGGTCGTGCCGGAATTCAGGTTATCACAATCAATCCTACTGCTTTTGAGACCTATCGCAAGAATCCAGATTTCATTCAGCGCTATGTGTTTCCAGGAGGCATGTTGCCAACGCCGCAACATCTAAATGACCTCGGCGCGGCACAAAAATTGCCGCTGATTAGCACACGCATTTTTGGTCAGGATTATGCCCGCACACTTTCAGACTGGCGCGTTCGCTTTTGGGACGCGTGGCCACGGGTGGCAAAACTTGGGTTTGATGATCGCTTCAAAAAACTCTGGGAGTTTTACTTGTATTATTGCGAGGCAGGGTTTCGCTCTGAATATATTGACGTGAGGCAGGTGACATATCAGGGCTAGTGGCGTTTTTGATTGAACAGCGACGGATTTGCGACCTTCAAAAAACTCAATCTGGCTCTATACTAATTTCAACTGCGGTAGCATCTTAAGCGCTCTGTATACTAGAATCCGCCGGATAAACTAAAAAGGTCTTGCCCCATGAATGTTCACGCCCCGAAAAATGATTATTCGCACATTGTTGAGGCCGATAAGGCCCATGTCTGGCACCATTTGCAGCAGCATAAAAAGTTCGAGACGATTGATCCGCTTATCATCATCGAGGGCAAAGGCATTCGCGTTTGGAATCAAGCGGGACGCGAGCATTTGGATGCTGTGTCCGGCGGCGTTTGGACAGTGAACGTCGGCTATGGCCGTGTGAAAATCGCAGATGCCGTGCGCGACCAACTGGTGAAGCTCAACTATTTTGCGGGCGCGATGGGCACAATTCCGGGTGCGACTTTTGCGAAGATGCTGATTGATAAGATGCCCGGCATGAGCCGCGTTTATTATTCGAACTCGGGCTCTGAGGCCAATGAAAAGGCTTACAAAATTGTGCGCCAGATTTCACACAATAAGTATGGCGGCAAGAAGAACAAGATTTTGTATCGCGACCGTGATTACCACGGCACAACGATTACTGCCCTCTCCTCTGGCGGCCAGCAAGAGCGCCGTATGCAATACGGCCCGTTCACGCCGGGCTTTGTGGAAGTACCGCATAATTTGGAATATCGCTCGCAGTGGGGCGATGTTGAGGACTACGGTGTGCGCGCCGCCAACGCCATTGAAGATGTGATTTTGCGCGAGGGCGCGGACACTATTGGCGGGTTGATTTTGGAGCCAGTTGTGGCGGGCGGCGGCGTTATCACGCCACCAAAAGGCTATTTTGAGCGCGTTCAGGAAATCTGCAAAAAGTACGAGATTTTGCTCATCATTGATGAAGTCGTTTGCGGTGTGGGCCGCACGGGCACATGGTTTGGCTACCAGCAATTTGGCATTCAGCCCGACATTGTGACGATGGCAAAGGGCGTGGCCTCCGGTTATGCGGCGATTTCTTGCACTGTCACCACAGAGGCTGTGTTTAACGAATTCAAAACCGATCCGACTGATCCGATGAGCTATTTCCGCGACATTTCCACTTTTGGCGGCTGCACGGGCGGCTCTGCTGCGGCGATTGCTAACATGGAGATTATCGAAGAAGAAAACCTGCTCGGCAACGTCAACAAGATGGGCGACTATCTGATGGGCAAGCTACAAGACTTGCAGGGCAAGCACGAAGTTATCGGCCAAGTACGCGGCATGGGCCTGTTCCAAGGTTTGGAATTGGTATCCAACCGCGAAACCAAAGAGCCACTACCAGAAGCGATGGTTCAGGCTATCGTCGGCGATTGCATGGCAAACTCGGCTGTTATCATCGGCGCGACAAACCGCTCGATTGGCGGGTTTAATAATACGCTGTGCTTGAGCCCGGCCTACATCGCCACGAAGAGCGATATTGATGAGATTGTGACGGCGATTGACGGAGCGATTACACGGAAAATGGCGGCGGTTTAATTTATCAGACTATTCGTCCCTGCCCTTCGGGCGGGGACAACCCCTACCTCCCGACCCCGGCTTCAATTCCCTGCCCTGTTCTGTCCACCACTTCGCGTAGTGCGAAGCTGGAGTGGATTTTGGTAATGTGGGGCATGGCGGATAGCCAAGTTTTGTGGATGCGCTCGTAGTCGGCGAGATCGCGGGCCGCGACGCGTACCAGATAGTCGTACTCGCCAGACATCAGATAACAGACCAGCACATTGGGGCAGCGTTTCACGGCGGCTTCAAATTCGGCGAGTGTTTTCTCTGATTGGCCGGAAAGGCTCATGTGCACAATGACAGTGACGCTATGGCCGAGCGCGGCGTTGGAAATTTGCGCGTGATAGCCATTGATGACGCCGGATTTTTCCAAAATATCCAAGCGGCGCGAGCAGGCGGATTGCGACAGCCCAACGGCATCAGCCAGCAGCGCATTGGACATGCGGCCATTTTTTTGTAGGTTTTTCAGAATCGAGAAATCTAACGCATCCAATTCCATTAACCGTGCTTCCTGCGAATAATATGATATTTAACGCAATAATACACGAAAAATAACCCCGCTTCCAGCTCACTTTGCAAGGACATGCGAACAGGGTTTGTGTAGCTTTAATGATAAGGAACACATCACAAAACGGAGCTAAAAAATAATGCGCGTCGGTTGCCCCAAAGAAATCAAAAATCACGAATATCGCGTTGGCCTGACACCGGGCGCGGTGCGCGAATACGTGGCTCATGGCCACGAAGTTTTGATCGAAACAGGCGCGGGCGCGGGCATTGGCGCAGACAATAGCGCCTATCAAATCGCCGGCGCGAAGATTGCCAAGACGGCTGCTGATGTGTTTGCCAAGTCCGATATGATTGTAAAGGTGAAAGAGCCCCAGCCAGCCGAATGGGCGCAGCTTCGCGATGGTCAGTTGCTTTATACCTATTTGCATCTGGCTCCAGATCCAGAGCAGACTCATGGCTTGTTGAAGTCTGGCGTAACAGCCATCGCCTATGAGACAGTGACTGACGAGCGCGGCGGTTTGCCATTGCTCGCTCCAATGTCCGAAGTTGCGGGCCGTCTTTCCATTCAGGCCGCAGCATTCTCCTTGCAGAAAGCCAATGGCGGGCGCGGTATTTTGCTTGGCGGCGTGCCGGGCGTTTTGCCTGCGAAAGTGGTCGTGCTTGGCGGCGGTGTTGTTGGTCTCCATGCAGCGAAGATGGCCGTAGGCCTTGGCGCGGATATAACCATTTTGGACCGCTCCATTCCTCGCCTTCGCCAGCTGGATGATTTGTTCAACGGGCGCGTTCACACACGCTACTCAACGATTGATGCGCTGGAAGAGGAAGTGTTTTCTGCTGATGCTGTTATCGGCGCGGTGCTTATTCCCGGTGCGGCAGCACCAAAACTCGTCACCCGCGAAATGCTGGGCGGCATGAAAAAGGGCGCGGTAATTGTTGACGTTGCGATTGACCAAGGCGGTTGCTTTGAAACATCACACGCCACGACCCATGCTGAACCCACTTATGAAGTTGAAGGCATCATTCATTATTGCGTGGCCAACATGCCCGGCGCTGTGCCGATCACCTCCGCACATGCACTGAACAACGCAACACTACACTATGGCCTACAGTTGGCTGATAAAGGTCTGCGCGCGCTGGTGGATGACCATCATTTGCGCAACGGCCTCAATGTTCACCAAGGCAAGATTACCAACCGTGCGGTAGCCGATGCGCTTGGCATGGAACTGGCAGAAGCCAAGGCAATTTTAAAAGTCGCATAAGCCCCTCCCTTTTGCGTCCAACAAAACGGCTGGATTTATTTCCAGCCGTTTTTGTTTGTTGTCGGTGACAAGCGTTTTCCATGCGCTATAAAGAGGGATAAATTCTCCCCAAAATGGAATCCAAAAATATGAAAAGCAGAACATTCGGCCGCCTTGGCGTTCCGGTTAGCGAGATTGGTTTTGGCGCGTGGGCAATTGGCGGCACATGGGGCAAGGTGGACGATAGCGAAAGCAAGGCTGCGCTACACGCGGCGCTGGATGGCGGCGTGACGTTTATCGATACTGCCGATGTTTATGGTGACGGCCATTCCGAGCGCCTCATTGCCGAGGTGATGAAAGAGCGCGGCGGCGAGCGGCCATTCATCGCGACCAAGGCCGGACGGCGACTGCCAAGCCAAGCTCCTAGCGGCTATACCTTGGAAAATCTCACGGGTTTCATCAATCGCAGTTTGGAGAATCTGGACACAGATGTGCTTGATCTGGTGCAGCTGCACTGCCCATCAACGGATGTTTATTATCGCGCCGATATTTTTGGTCACATGGATCATCTGGTTAGTGTTGGCAAAATCAAGAACTATGGCGTCAGTGTTGAGCGTGTCGAAGAGGCGCTGAAAGCCATAGAATTTCCTAACGTTGTCAGCGTTCAGATTATTTTTAATCCATTCCGCCAACGCCCTGCCGATCTGTTTTTCGCGCAGGCAGAGGCCAAGAATATCGCTGTTATAGCGCGCGTACCGCTGGCCAGCGGACTTTTGTCCGGTAAATTCACCACAGACACCAAGTTTGAAAGTGATGATCACCGCCAGTTTAACCGAAATGGCGAGGCGTTTGATGTCGGCGAGACTTTCGGCGGTGTACCTTTTGAGGTCGGCCTCGCTGCGGTGGAGCGTCTGCGCCCATTAGTGGGCGGCGATAGCACGATGGCGATTATGGCATTGCGTTGGATATTGGCTTTTGATGCCATTACAGTGGTTATTCCTGGCGCAAAAAACGTGGCGCAAGCGAATGCCAATGCGGCGGCATCCGGACTTGCCGCCCTTCCCGCGCTTGTTCGCGAAGGTATCGATGCGGTTTACAATGACATGATCAAGCCGCATGTTCATCAACGCTGGTGAGTCTTATTCGATGGCTGAATGCGCGGTTTTGTCTGTGAAATGACAATATTCTGTGCAACGCATCTCGTGATGGGCATAGAATAGTAAGACTGTTGGCATTGTTTTTGGCTCAGTCAGTTTCAGGTCCAAATAATGAAGACGTTTTATGTTTTAGTCACCGCACTGACAATTAGCTTCGCTCCCCGTCCAGCTTTAGCGCTGGAACGCCCGTCATTCATGCAAAACCTAACAGATGACCAGTTCCGCAACACTATCGATTTTATGGTCGGCAATCTGATGCTGGTCTATTTCCACGAGGCCGGGCACATGATGATTGACGAACTTGATCTGCCAGTTCTTAGCACGGAAGAGGATGCGGTCGATACGCTCGCGACCATTACGCTGCTGGAAGATGGTGATGAATATTCAGATGAAGCGGTGACTAATGCGGCGGCCTCTTGGGCCGGATTTGGGCAAGACAGCGAAGCCTCCGGAGAGAAACCGATTTATTGGGATGTCCACGGGCTTGCGCAGCAACGGGCATTTAACATGGCCTGTTTGATGTATGGAAAGGATCCCGCGAAATTCGCATCATTTGCTGATGCCATTGAGCTTCCGCAAGAGCGACGCCAAACCTGTGCAGAAGAGTATGCAGATATGAAGCGTGGCTGGCAAAAGGTGCTGATTAAGCATATGGCTAACGCAGAAAATCCGAACGCCTTTACCATAAGTTATGAGACAACGGAAAATCCGGAATTGCAAGTATTTGCTGATATTGTGAAGAACGCGGACGTCTTGGCGCTTTTATCTAATGCTATCTCGACTGAATATGACTTCGCACCGGGTATAAAAATAACCGCTAAAGAATGCGGTATTGAAAATGCTTTCTGGGCACCAGCGAACCGTGAAATTACATTTTGCTACGAGCTCATGGCTCTACATGCCAAGCAATTTGTGCGAGCCAGTGGTTACTGAGGTAGATGGATGAGAACCGCAATTAAAATTTTGATTCTAGATGCGGCTCTAACTCGTTGATATTAATCAGTAAGGCGAAATCACATCTGTGATTCGGCGTAGCGTGACGCGACGGTTGCGCCAGTTTTCACTTTGTGTTTGGACCAAAAGAAAATCTTCTCCGTAGCCTACAGTATCGAGATTATAGGCTGGCACGCGAAAATAGCGCACGAGATCGCGTTTCAAGGATGCGGCGCGGCCTTCAGATAGGCGTTGATTGGCTTGTCGTGTGCCTACGGCGTCTGTGTGGCCTTCAATCAGTACAACTTCATCAGGATTGCGATCAAAAAGTTCGTTCAAAGCAATGCCGATATTTTGAAC
>JAYTVD010000204.1:0-11083 GCA_043744175.1 Phyllobacteriaceae bacterium | reverse complement strand
CGGAAATTGAAGCGCCGCCAACTCGATTTTTGGGATGATCGCAGTTCGGGCGTCTCACGCATCGTTTCCGTATCATCTTCGGGCGTTTGCCGACCGGTTCTCGATCAGGCCAAAGCGGTCTCGGCGAGTGCCACCCAATAGCTGATGCCGTGGGGGATGGCATCGTCGTTAAAGTCATAATCCGGATGATGCAAAAACGCGCTTTTGCCATTGCCCATAAAGATAAACGAGCCGGGCCGGGCTTCCAGCATATAGGAAAAATCCTCGCCGCCCATGATGGGCGCCACGTCTGGATTGACCTTGCCCGCGCCTGCCATAGCGCTGGCGACCTTGACGGTGAAGTCCGTTTCGCGGGCATGGTTGAACGTCACGGGGTAGCCGCGATGGATCGAAACGCTGGCCTCCGCGCCAAAGGTTGCGGCGACAGATTTGGCGAT
The DNA here is from genome assembly GCA_043744175.1 of Phyllobacteriaceae bacterium. Lineage (GTDB taxonomy): Bacteria > Pseudomonadota > Alphaproteobacteria > Rhizobiales > Rhizobiaceae > JANMEX01. The sequence goes on along the minus strand of JAYTVD010000204.1, from coordinate 10,646 downwards.
TGAACTGATGCGTTTTTCGGCATCCTCGCGCACAGCTTTGTCCAGCGTGCGGAATGTACCGCCAAGTTTGGCGCTTTGCGGAATGACGTTATGAGCATCGCCTGCATGAAATTTCGTAATAGAAACAACGAGAGAAGCCAGCGGATCCGTAGTGCGTGATACGATGGTTTGCAGCGCTGTTACCATTTGCGCACCGATTACCACAGGATCAATGGTGAGATGCGGCACGGCGGCGTGGCCGCCTTTGCCGTTAATCGTGATGTCGAAAGTATCAGTTGCTGCCATAATCGCGCCGGAGCGGGTGGCAAATTCGCCGATGGGAAGCCCCGGCAAATTGTGCATGCCATAGACTTCTTTGATGGCAAAACGGTCCATCATGCCATCGTTGACCATCTCGCGCCCGCCGCCGCCGCCTTCTTCTGCGGGCTGGAAGATCACGGCAACGGACCCGTGAAAATTGCGGGTTTCGCACAAATGTTTGGCCGCGCCCAAAAGCATCGCTGTATGGCCATCATGGCCGCAAGCGTGCATTTTACCGGCAGTTTTGGACGAATGTGGCACGCCGCTGGTCTCATTGATGGGCAAAGCGTCCATATCGGCGCGCAGCCCAATGGTCGGACCGTCGCCCAACCTGCCCTTGATTATGCCGACAACGCCTGTCCGCCCGAGGCCAAAAACCACCTCGTCGCAACCAAAGCTTTTCAGCTTTTCCTGCACAAAAGCTGCAGTTTCGTGGACCTCAAACAGGATTTCAGGGTTTTGATGCAAGTGCCTGCGCCAACCGGATACTTCGCTTTGCATTTCAACAGCACTGTTTAGAAGCGGCATGTTACGTCCATTCATCAAATTTTTATGCGCAGCGCACTGCCATTGCATCGCCACATGTTCTAGATAGAGCCAAAGCAATGCTTCGTGAAGCAAATTCAACTGGATAAATGAAATACCGTCATGATGTTTTCAAGTAAGACAGGATTTTGGAGCGGCGTTTGCAGCGCTACGCTATTGTTTTCGCTGGCCTTTCAGAGCGTGGCAATGGCTGGCTCATCCATATTGGTGGATGTGACCACTGGCAAAGTGCTGGCGCAGGATCACGCGTTTCAGCGCTCCTATCCGGCATCCGTTACCAAATTAATGACCAGTTACATCGCTTTTCGTGCCATGAAGGCGGGGCAGCTTACCCAAGACTCACCCGTTGTCATCAGCCCCCGTGCGGCCAAACAGCCGCCTAGCAAGATGGGCTACAAGCCCGGCAACAAGCTCACCTTAGACAATGCGCTTAAAATCATGCTGGTGAAATCTGCCAATGATATCGCTGTTGCAGTGGGCGAAACTGTCGGCGGGGTGAACTATGCTGATGTGATGAATGCCGAGGCCAAGCGGCTTGGCATGATGGGCTCGCACTTCATCAATGCCAACGGATTGCATGACTCTAACCACTATACGACCGCGCGGGATATGGCGATTTTAAGTAGTGCGCTGCGTACTGAGTTTCCGGAATATGCCTTTTATTTCAATGTGGAAGCCATTCAGTACGGCAAAACTGTTGAGCCAAATTATAACCTTCTACTCGGCCGTTATGCCGGTGCGGATGGCATGAAAACCGGGTTCGTCTGCGCCTCTGGCTACAATATGGTGGCTTCTGCCACCCGCGCTGGTCACACATTGGTCGTCGTGGTTTTTGGTGAACTGACACAAGAAGCCCGCGCTGATCGTGCTGCGATCTTGATGTCGCAGGGCTTTGCCGCTCCTGATGCAGGGGTGGATACGCTTGCAACTCTAAAACCCTCCGGTGAAGAGTCGCTTCCGGCGGTGAACATGCGCGATATTGCTTGCAAAAAAGGCGCTGCCGAAAGCCACTGGGGCGGACGCGATGTTGAAGGCAAGATGACGTTTATGTCGCCTGAAATCATTTTGCGCACTACGCCACCAACGCCGATTTTCGTAGGACTTATTCCTGCGCCTAAGGTTGATAAGACCAAAATGAAGGGCACTATTGGTGTTGTCAAAACAACGCCTAAGGCGCCAAAAAAGCCTAAGAAAAAGAACGGATAGCCATGTCATTTCCCATTCCGGTCAGCGTTCTCACAGGGTTTCTTGGCTCGGGCAAAACCACACTTTTGAACAGGTTGCTCAAAGACCCAGCGCTGAGTGAAACGGCTGTTATCATTAACGAATTTGGCGATGTAGGGCTGGACCATTTGCTGGTGGAGCAGGCAGATGAGGGCATAATCGAGCTGTCAGACGGGTGCCTGTGCTGCACTGTGCGCGGCGCATTGGTTGATACTTTGTCGATGCTGGCGGAGCGTGTGCAAACTGGGCGCGCCTCAATCAAGCGGGTGATAATAGAGACTACCGGATTGGCTGATCCGGCACCTGTTTTGCAATCCATTATGGGCCATCCGGTGATGGTGCAGGCGTTCCGCCTTGATGGGGTTTTGACCACGGTTGATGCCGTCAACGGCGATGCCACGCTGAATAATCACGAGGAGGCCGTGCGACAAGTGGCGATGGCGGACCGGATTATTTTGACTAAGACGGATTTGCCAGACGCGGCGGATGCCATTCCAGCACTTCGCGCGCGCCTCTCAAATCTCAATCCTGGTGCACGGATTGTGGAAGCGGCGGCAGGGGCGGCCAGTGTGGCGGCGCTGTTTGATTGCGGGCTTTATAACCCCGCAACTAAGACCACTGATGTTGAGCGCTGGCTGAACGAAGAGGCTTACCGCGACCGCGAGGCCGAGCGGCATGGCGTTGATCATCTCCATCATCACGGCCACGATTATCATGGACATGACCATCACCACCATGATGTGAACCGGCATGATAAGGCCATTCACGCTTTCACGCTCGTGCATGACAGGCCCATCGCTATGGCTGCGGTTGAGATGTTTATGGACTTATTGCAATCCACGCAGGGCGAGAATTTGCTGCGCATGAAGGGCATTGTTTGCCTTGTAGAGCGACCAGAAAAGCCTCTGGTCTTGCATGCCGTGCAGCGCTTGATGCACCCGCCCGTGACGCTTGAGCGCTGGCCAAGCGATGACACCCGCACGAGATTGGTGATTATCTCCAAGGACTTATCGGAAGACTATGTGCGGGATTTGTTCGGCGCGTTTGTGGGTAAGCCAGCGCTGGATCGTCCTGACCACACGGCACTATCTGATAATCCGTTGGCGATTGCCGGGTTTAGGCCTTAGCGCCATTCACAATTGTGAATCGGTGGCCGCGATTTTCGGCCACGCACGAGAGCATATTATGCCCGTTCTCTTTGCAGAAATGCGGGATGTCTATGACCGCCAGCGGGTCGGAGGTTTCGACGATCAGCGTCTCACCCGCCGCCATTTCGGAAAGGCGCTTGCGGGTTTTCAAGACGGGCATCGGGCAGTTGAGGCCGCGCAGATCATAGATTGTTGTAACCGTCATTGCGCTGCGGGTTCCGCGTCAGCTTTTTGCCACCAATGTTTTTTCTTCTTTTTGACGACGGGTACGGTCGCTTCTGCCGCTACTTCTGCATTTGGATTCGCCGTAGGAACTGGAATTGCGCCATCCTTTGCAGTGGCAGACGGCGCGACTTCAGCCTTTGCCGCATCGACTTTTGCTGGTTCAACTGCAGGCACGGCCGCGGCATCTGGATTGGTCGCAGGGACGGCTGGCGCTGAGGCCACCACGGCCGCTGGTGCGACTACAGCAGGTGCTGTTGTTGCCGGTGTTGGCGCAACCACAACAACTGTCGGGGCAATGGTTGCTGGCGTAACTACGCCCGGTAAAACCACGGGCTTCACCGCATCCACCGGAGCCGTCGCAATGGCGACCGGCGCAATTGGTGTATCAAGCGGGACCAGCTTTGCCGCTTCGAGTGGCTTTGGCGGTGTTACGGCAATCGGTTGTGGCTTCCATTTTTTGTCCAATGGACGCGATGCGCCGCCATGGACGATCGGGTATGCGACGCCTTCGAATTTCTTGGACGCGGCGGCGTAGCTGGATTCAAACTTGGACTCGTAGCCCGCATACGCCTCTTCGAACTTCTGACTTGCTGGTCTGGAAATTGGGCAGGCACCACTGGCATTGAAGCTTTGCCCGGCTGTAGCAACCCGGTTGAAAACATATTTCTTTTCGCAGAAATCGACCTTTGGCGGCGTGTGCGTCAGCTCGAAATAGTCGTAGCCTTCTTTGATCATTTGCCAGAAATTATGGTCTGGGTGAGATGAAAATTGAGCCATATTTGCAGCTGTCATGCGAAATGGCAGGGCCTCCAGCATGAATTCCTTTTGGCCACCTGCAAACGCATCGCGGGCGAAGGCAAAAATTTCCTGCACATTGGCGTCAGTCATCGAATAGCAGCCAGACGACGAACAAGCTCCGTGGATCATCAAATCAGAGCCTGAGCGGCCATTCGCGCGGTCAAAGGCGTTTGGAAACCCGGTGTTGATGGCGAGAAAATACTTCGAATTTGGATTCATCTGGTAAGGGCGAATTGTGTAGTAACCTTCTGGCGCTTGGCGATCGCCCTGCTTTACCTTGGGGCCAAGCGTGCCTGACCATGCGCAAATGTTATAATTTGCGATCATGTCGTAACGGCCATTGTCCTTTTGCTTCCAAATTTCTAGGACATGCTCACTCTTGAAAAGGCGCATCATAATGGGAGAGCCCTTACGCATTCCCTTGGCTTTCATTTGGGTCAGAATTTTCTGCGGCAATTCGCGGTTTGGATTTGGCGCAAGGTCGTCCAGCGATGAGCCTTGGCAGCCTGCTAGAAGCAGCAAACCCAATAATAGTGCGAATAATGTGCGAATAGACTTCATGCGGGCAAAAAACCTTGGGCTAGAACAGGCGTTACTATGCGGCTTTTATGGTTGATGATTGCTTACTGCAATTCACAAAATTGTTTCCACCGCTGTATTATCTCAAGGCTTCTTATATCAGAATCAGCCAATTTTGTGATGTCTGCGTTACTTTAGTGATTTTAGACCGGTAATTCGCCACAAAATACCATCCTTGAGCGTGAATTGATGCCAAATTGCGCCCGCGATATGCAGCGTTACGAGGCCCAAAAATACTTTGAACAGTATGACGTGAGCAACGCTTATCGGCCACCAAAAATAAGTTGCCACCGCTCCGGTGAACGCTTGCAGGCCGAGAACCAGATAAAGACCGGCATGAACCAATTGCGCGAATTTTTGCTGGAATGCAGTGGTTGTGCTCGTGGGAGCAGGTACGCGTTGCCAGAGACGCAATGCAATGCGGATGCAAAGCACAAGGAAAATCAGAAGCCCGGCCCGGTTGTGAACAACGTGCCAAAACAGATCCGAGCGCGATGGCGCAAGCCCGCTTATTGAAACTGAATGAGTGCGTAAAATAGCACCGCTGGTCGCATATTGAAGGACGACCAGCACCACGACCAGCCAATGCAGGATGATCTGTGCCCAAGAATAGCGAGTCATCTCTATACTTTCAGGGGCTTCACTGTTTCGGCGCGTTTTTAGTCAGCCACTCATTCATCCATTTAATCTCAGATTCTTGAGCTTGGACCACGCCCTCAGCGAGTTTTTTTACATCGGGATCTTTGCCAAATTCCAACACCACCTTGGCCATATCGACCGCGCCCTGATGATGCGGGATCATTCCGTAAATGAAATCCTTGTCAGCATCGCCCGTGTAGGGCGTCATCATGCCAGCCATCATGCCGTCCATGGCTTTTTTATATCCAGCTGTCGAAGGGGCACTCTCTTGCTCCATCATCGCCGCATGTTCTGATGCGGACATTGCGGGCATTGGCTCGCCCATCATATTTTGTAACGGTGATTTGGCGAACCAACCGAGCCCGAAGGCAACGATGGCGATTATGACTGAGCGAAATATGTTCATCGAATTTCCCCTGGTGATTTAGACGCTGCGCCCGATTGCCAAGAATTTTTCGCGACGGTCTTTGCGCATGTCGCGGTTGCTGGACATCAAATCAGCCAACGCTTCGGCAATTTTCGCACCAGTCGCCGCAATTGCTGCTGTCTTATCGCGATGCGCGCCGCCTAGTGGCTCGGCGATGATGCCATCAATCACTTTGAGCGCCATCAAATCTTCGGCGGTGATTTTCATATTTGTGGCTGCATCCTTGGCGCGGCTGGAATCGTGCCAGAGAATTGAGGCTGCGCCTTCTGGCGAGATGACGGAATAGATTGAATGTTCCAGCATGAAGACTTTGTTTGCTGTCGCAATGGCAATCGCGCCACCGGAACCGCCTTCGCCAATGATGACCGAAATCATGGGCACGGTGAGGCCCAAACAGGCTTCCGTTGACCTCGCGATGGCTTCGGCCTGTCCGCGCTCTTCGGCGCTGATGCCGGGGTAGGCACCTGCGGTATCCACCAGCGTGATGACCGGAAGGCCGTAGCGGTCTGCCAGCTCCATTAGGCGCACGGCTTTGCGGTAGCCCTCGGGCATGGCCATGCCGAAATTATGTTTGAGGCGGGACTTGGTGTCAGATCCTTTTTCCTGCCCGATAACAGCAACAGGAATGCCATTAAACCGCGCTAGCCCGCACTGAATGGCGGCATCATCGGCAAATTTGCGGTCGCCTGCCAGTGGCTGAAACTCTGTGAAAAGGCCTGCAATAAAATCGAGGCAATGCGGGCGGTCAGCGTGGCGGGCCACTTGTGCCTTCTGCCACGGGGTCAGTTTTTTGTAGATATCTTTGAGGGCTTCGCTTGAGCGCTTTTCAAGCCTTGCGATTTCGTCTTTCACATCGACGGATTCAGACGTTTCTTGAAGCTTCTTCAACTCAAGAATTTTGCCTTCAAGGTCGGCGATAGGCTTTTCGAAATCGAGATAATTATACATGCGCCCGCGAATTCCCTATTTGAAGCTGGATCGGAACCATCCGGCTGAACCTTGAAAGTGGCTTCTCTTAATGGCCGGAGCGGTCAAACTCAATCAGTTTAGTAATGGCGGATTGCGGCGGCTTCAAGTGGAATGCGGTAAATCTGCCAGCGGATGGTGGTCTTCCACTAGTTTTTGCAGACGCTCGGATAAAACATGGGTGTAAATCTGTGTGGTGGAAATATCGGCATGACCCAATAATTCCTGCACAACACGCAAATCTGCGCCATTTTGCAGCAAATGGCTGGCAAATGCGTGGCGCATCACGTGCGGCGATAATAAATGTGAGGAAATGCCAGAACGCGCGCCTAGACTTTTCAATTCGCGGGCAAAAACCTGTCTGGCGACGTAACCTGTGTCGGAGCGCGCGGGAAAAAGCCAAGGGCTATCGCTGGCAGACTTATCAAGCGCCCGCACATTCAGCCAGATTGCCAGCGCGGTTTTAGATTTGCCAGAAAGCGGCACTATGCGTTCCTTGCCGCCTTTGCCTTTCAGCATAATATATTGCCTGTCGGCGCGGGCGGCAGTGACGGGTAGTGCGACAAGCTCGGAAACGCGAAGGCCCGTGGCATAGAGCGTTTCGACCATGGCATGGAGCCGTTTAGCTGCGGATGCGGTTGGCGGCTCGCCTTGCGCTTCCTGCTCGGCCAAATCCAGCATCGCGCCCACTTCGTCTGCGCCCAGCACTTTGGGCAGGGAGCGGTGGCGTTTGGGCGTGTCCAAAATGCCGGTTGGATCATCGCCGCGATGGTTTTCCGCGTAGAGAAATTGGTAGAATTGGCGCAGCGACGACAGATGTCGCGCTTGCGAGGAGGCGGCGAAATCGCGCTGGGCCAAGTCTTGCATGCACGCGCGAATGTCATCGCTGTTGGCTTCAAAAAGCGTGGTGCCGTGGCCCACTAAAAACAGCGAACTATCATCCAGATCGCGGCGGTAGGCTTCAAGCGTGTTGAGGGCGGCGCCGCGTTCGGCGCTCATCATCTCCAAAAAACCTTCAATCAGGAGACTATCACGCATGGGTTATGGTGCCGCGTCTGCGGGCGCTGCGGCGGGCGTATTGGCCGCTTTTGCTGCGTCCTTGACCATTTGCGGGTTCAGCTTCTCTGGCGGAATGCGAATGGTCATCTCAGCCTGTTTTGGCTTCACGAATGTCGCCAACGCGAACATCGAGCCATAAGCGAGGCCGATCATAAAGATGATAAAGGAAACAAACCGGAAGAGAGTTGGCATTTGCGCGTCCGTTGATTTGATAGTGCTTCTTAAACCGCTTCTGAAAGTTGGCAAGGCCGCATATTGGGATGCCTTGACGGCAAAGGGATTTTCCTATGGATACGGGGTAAAGCGAAGCAGACTATCGGACATTCTATGAGCGACGAACCCATTATCCGGCCAGAGGCAGACGGCATTAAGCAGATGCTTGGCAAGCGCTCAGTCGTGCTGGTCGGTCTTATGGGCGCGGGCAAATCCACCATTGGCAAACGCGTGGCGCAGTTTTTAGGTGTTAGTTTTGTCGATGCCGATGCCGAGATTGAGATCGCTGCGCGCATGACCATTCCTGAACTATTCGAGCGCTACGGCGAGGCGGAGTTTCGCGATCTTGAGCGCCGCGTTATCCGCCGCGTGTTGCGCACAGGTCCTAAAATGCTGGCGACTGGCGGCGGCGCGTTTATGAATGAGCAGACGCGCAAGGCAATCTCCCGCGCTGGCGTTTCGGTGTGGTTGAAAGCTGAGCTAGATGTGCTGATGGAGCGGGTGGGGCGCAAATCCAATAGGCCTTTATTGCAAACGGCGGACCCGCGGGCGACCATGCAAGCGCTGATGGATGCGCGCTATCCGGTGTATGGCTTGGCGCAAATCACCGTGATGTCGCGCGATGAGAAAAAAGACGTGATGGCGGGCGAAGTGGTGGATGCATTAGCGGCAATGGTGAAAAAACATGACTGATATTATCACTGTTCCGGTCGCTCTGGCTGATCGCTCTTATGATATTTTGATTGGTGCGGGGCTGATTGAGCGCGCGGGCGCCGAAATTGCCAGCCGTTTGCCAGGCTCCCGCGCGGCCATTGTGACAGATGAAAATGTTGCGGCGCTGCATTTGGAAACACTAGTTGCCTCGCTGACTGCCAGTGGTATTGAGTGTGTTTCTGTCGTTGTTCCGGCAGGCGAAAAATCGAAATGCTTTGCTGTCTTAGAAACAGTGGTGCGCGATTTACTGAAAGCCAAGCTGGAACGCCGCGACGTGGTGATTGCTTTTGGCGGCGGCGTTATTGGTGATTTGACCGGCTTTGCTGCGGGCATCGTGCGGCGCGGTATGCCGTTTGTGCAAATTCCGACCTCTTTGCTGGCGCAGGTGGATTCGTCCGTTGGCGGTAAGACCGGCATCAATACGCCTGAGGGCAAAAATCTAGTCGGCCTGTTTTATCAGCCGCAATTGGTGCTGGCTGACAGCGGTGTGTTGGATACGCTTAGTCCTCGTGAGTTTCGTGCAGGGTATGCCGAAGTGGCTAAGTATGGTCTCATTGACCAGCCGGAATTCTTCGTGTGGCTGGAAAAAAACTGGCGCGACGTGTTCGCAGGCGGTCCATCTCGCATTGAGGCTATTGCGCAGTCTTGTCGCTCGAAAGCTGCCGTGGTTGCCCGCGATGAGCATGAGACGGGCGACCGTGCGCTGTTGAATTTGGGGCACACTTTTGGTCATGCGCTGGAGGGTTTTGCGCAATATGACAGCGCTATACTGGTGCACGGCGAGGGCGTCGCCGTCGGTATGGCGCTGGCACATCGCTTTTCGGCGCGGATGAATTTGGCTAGTCCTGATGATGCGCGGCGTGTGGAAACGCACTTGAAGGCGGTTGGCCTGCCGACGAAAATAGCCGATATGCCGGGCGGCACACCGGATGCGGCGACGCTGATGAAATTTATTGCGCAAGACAAAAAAGTCTCGCGCGGGTCTTTGACCTTCATCCTTACGCGCGGCATTGGCCAGTCATTTATTGCCAAAGATGTGCCGAGTTCTGCGGTGGAATCGTTCCTTGTGGATGAAACGGCTGGTTAACCACCTCATTTACATGACAGATTTGTAATTGGTGTTCTGATTTGATCTCTTGGAATATGGCTCGACGAAGAGGAGCCTTATGATGATTTCACGCCGAAATTTCATGCTTTCGCTGGGCATTGTTGCCTTGAGCACAACTGCCGCCCATGCGGGGCCACTTGCCAAACTGCGCGAAAAGCTCAAAGAGCGGCGTGCGGCGAAATCATCATCTTTGAGCAAGCCGGTGACGGTGAGCTATGGGCCTGCGCTTTTGGATATTTATAGCCCGGCTAACGCCTCTAAATTACCAGTGATGATTTTCATCCATGGTGGCGGTTGGAAGCATGGGGACCGAACCTATATGCAGGATAAGCCGGATTGTTTCGTTAAAAACGGCTACGTTTTTGTGTCCATTGACTATCGCATGTTGCCGGATGTGGATGTTGCCACTGAGGCCAAGGATGTCGAGGCGGCCTATGTCTTTGTGCGGCAAAATATTGCGCGTTATGGCGGGGATCCTTCGAAAATCGTGATGATGGGGCATTCCGCCGGTTGCCATTTACTGGCGCTGACGATGATGCGCGGCGGGTTGCCAGGTGTTCGCGGCGTGGTGCTCAATGATAGCGGCGGATACAAGGTTTCAGACCTTGCTACCAACGGCACTATGCGCGGGCTTTATAAGGAACCGTTCGCTGATCCGTCGCAATGGGACGCGCTTTCGCCTGTGACTTATTTGAATTCC
>JAYTVD010000203.1:0-43269 GCA_043744175.1 Phyllobacteriaceae bacterium | reverse complement strand
AACGCAAAGACACAAAGCATCTGGGCAGAAAATCTGCGCAGCACGGCCTTTGATATGGATTGATGGTTTTTCAAGCTGCTTGCTCTTCAGTTTGAGTGTTTAGTAAACCGCGCCGGAAGGATCCCGGCGCGGGTATTGTTTGTGATTACGGTTGGAGACCGTCGATATCCGCCTGCGTCACAGTGTATGTCGCAGTGAACGTCGTGTTCGCACCAGGAGCGAGCGTTGATGCGCCCCCCGATGGAACCACGGCCGCGATACCGCCGGTGCCGTTAAACGCAGTTTCCGTGATACCCACACCGGTGATCGTCACGTTGCCCGTGTTGGTCACGAGATAGGAGTAAGTCACAACCTGACCGACTACCAATGGACCCGCTGTATTTGCCGTCTTGGCAATAGTTAGGCTTGGAACGGAGTTGATTGTCTCAGTCGCGGTGAGCGTGCTTCCACCAGCAGTCGGATTAACGGTAACAGCTTGTGGATCCTTGGCTGTGACACTCACAGTGTTGGAAACACCATTTGTCACACCGGCGGCAGCGTTAACGTTGGCCTGCGTCAAGGTATAAGACGCTGTGTATGTCCATGTTTCGCCCACATCCAATATGCCTGCATTGACCGCGTCGCCGGATGCCAATGTTGGTCCGCTTGTAAGAGCGTTGGCGGCACCACCGTTGAACGATACGCCCGGATCCGTGACCACCACATTGTTGATGGATACGTTACCGGTGTTCTTCACCACATAGGAGTACGTAATGATATCACCACCATCAACTTGCGAGCTGTTGGCGCCATTTGAGGTTGTTTGTGATGAAATAGTTTTCACTACAGTGTAAGCTGGGTTCTTCGTTACGACGGGAACCGCAATGGTAGATGTCGTTGATTGAACCGCACCGGCAACACCGGATGGTGCCGTGCCGATGGCTTTAGCCGTATTAGAAAGACTGCCTGCGCTAGCTGCTGAAACGGCAAAAAGTGACAGCAGTGAAATCACCACTGCCATTCCCAGCCGGCCCATAAGCCCAACACTACGGTTGCTTCCGGTTGTGCCGGAATTCATAGGTTTCATTTTATTTGCCTCCGAAGTTTGCAAATCGCCACGGCAAAACCTTGCATAGGTCGAGTTCCAACTAGTTTGTGTATTTACGGTCGTGATGCGGCTCAGTGACGGGAGCAAGTCCGGCAAATCAGCCGAATCACTTACCTTTGAGCCCATATTATTTCCCAATGAAAACAAAGACCTGATTTGGTCTTTGTTGCGGTTATCAACCGGGATTTGTCGCTTCACCATCATAGCGTATCCACATCAGTTTGAGTGACGGTGTAAGTAGCTGTGAATGTCGTTGTGGCCCCTGGCGCAAGCGTTGAGGCGCCACCTGTCGGCGTAATAGCGCCAGTTCCGCCGGTGCCGTTAAATGTGGTCTCAGCAACGGCAATGCCACTCAGTGTCACATTGCCGGTGTTTTGCACTAGGAATGAGTAGGTTATTACTTCGCCAACAACCAATGGGCCCGCCTTGTTTGCTGTCTTTGTCACCACAACGTTCGGTGATTGAATAATCGTAGTGGTAACCGCATTTGATATTTTGGAGGCCATTTGTGCGGTCCCAACTGTCACCACGTTGGAAAACACCGTGCCGTCATCGATCTCTGTTTGCGTGACCAGATGGGTCGCAGTGTAGACCCAAGTTTCTGTCGTTTCCAGAATTCCATTAGTGTTGGTGTCGCCGGATGTCAGCACTGGACCGGAGGTGAGCGTGCGTGCGTTACCTCCCTGTGTCAGAGTATCTGACGTAGTCAGTGTGGTGAGAGGTGCAGCGCCGGTATTTTTCACAGTAATTGTGTAAGTCAGAGTTGTTGGCGCAGCAATCGAGGCCGTATTTACGGCTTTGACAACCGTATAGTTCGGAACGCCATTGGTAAAAGTACAAGCAATATTCGAACCCGCCGCTGTCGCAGCTGCATCTAGCGCCACTGCGCCGGTCGCGAGGTTTGGTGTTGCTGTGCCGCCAGTGCCAAGGCCAGTACAGCTGATAGCCGTCAGCACGTAACCGCCAGGAATGGTTTCTGTAATGGTCGTGGCGGTCGCCGCGGCAGTCAGTGTTTGGGCCACGCCCGAAATGCCAGTGCCAGAAGTTACTGTCGTGATTGTTTGGCTGGTCCAGCCATTGGTTCCTGTGAATGTGAATCCGCCAACACCGCCATTGGAAATTTTCGTCAGCGTAACTGTCGGGAGTTTGGTGTTCGTGAATGTACAGGTAATGTTTGATCCAGCTGCGGTTGCAGATGCATCAAACGCCACCGCACCTGTGGCAAGGTTTGGCGTAGCCGTACCACCCGTGCCAAGACCGGTACAGCTGACTGAAGCGAGCGCATATCCTGCCGGAATGGTTTCTGTGACTGTTGTCGCCGTTGCCGCAGCCGTCAATGTTTGTGTCGCACCGGTCACGCCTGTTCCAGAAATGACCGTCGTAATCGTCTGGCTTGTCCAGCCATTCGTTCCGGTAAATGTGAACCCGCCAACGCCGCCGTTTGAGATTTTGGTCAATGTAACTGTTGGACGTTTGGTGTTGGTAAATGTACAGGCAATATTTGAACCGACAGCAGTTGCGGCGGTATCAAGAACAACCGCGCCCGTGCCAAGATTTGGCGTTGCGGTACCACCTGACCCAAGGCCGGTGCAGCTAACGGATGCAAGCGTATAACCTGCCGGAATGCCCTCTGTAATCGTTGTTGCCGTAGCTGCTGCCGTAAGAGTTTGTGTAGCGCCAGCCACGCCTGTTCCGGACGTCACTGTCGTGATCGTCTGGCTCGTCCAGCCATTGGTTCCCGTATAAGTAAAACCGCCAACCGCGCCATTTGAGATTTTGGTGACTGTGACTGTTGGCAACTTATTGTTCGTAAATGTACAGGCGATGTTTGCTCCGGCCGCCGTAGCGGCAGCGTCTAAAGCAACAGCGCCTGTGCCGAGGTTTGGCGTGGCTGTGCCACCGGTGCCAAGACCCGAACAGCTAACAGATGCGAGTACATAACCGGCGGGAATTGTCTCTGTAATTGTCGTGGCTGTCGCTGCCGCAGTAAGTGTCTGGGCCGCTCCCGCAACCCCCGTGCCAGATGTCACCGTCGTTATTGTCTGGCTGGTCCAGCCGTTATTACCAGTAAATGTGAAGCCGCCAATAGCGCCGTTGGAGATTTTGGTCAGTGTCACGGTCGGTCTGCGCGTGTTGGTCAGCGTACAGGTGATGGTTTGCGCTTGGCCGTTTGCCGATGCGCCGGTGGTCGTTTGCGGGATTGTTATACTCGGAGCGGAGGCCGTGCCACCTACCGTGACAGCGGTTCCAGCAGCGTTAGTACATGCTGAAGTTGTGACATAGTTGGTGAGAACCGTTGCACCAGCAGCAGTTTCTGTAAGCACAATGCCCGAAACGGCGGCATTTTTGATATTTGTAGCGACAGTTACGTCAGGCGTGCCCGTATGATATACCGAACGGAAGTTGGTTGTACCACCGTTGCCAATAGCGCTGGCAAACGCAGTGCCATTGATTGTCAAATTGAAAGTGCCAGTGTCCGAAACGGGAGCTAGTGCCTTTACGATCTTAACAGATGGCATGATGTTGAGCTGATAATCTTCGACTTCACCCGATGAAAACAGACCGTTGAAGGATGCTGTCGTCATATTCGTATCGTAAGTAATACGGACGCGGGCATAAGTTTGACCGGCTGCAAGCGCTGTTGGCAATGTCCAAGATAGAGGCGCAGATGTGGCAGCCGCTGCGAACGTATTACAAATGCCTTCAGCGGCGGTGTAGAGGCCGTCTTGGTTAAAGTCGATCCAGCCGCAAATCTTGCCGCCGCGGCTCGCGCCGCTGAATGTTGGCGTCACGGTGTAGGTCCCGCCGATTAGATCGGTAGTGAGTACCGGGAATGACGCGACACCATCATTCGTGTCCCCCGGCGCAGTACCGGCAGCAACGGCCAGCGGACTAACTGTCAACAAACCTGAGGCATCCGCTCCACCGTTAGCATTAGCGGCAACTGCTGTATTTTCCGCTGTAACACCAGCACCAAGACGAAGGTCAGTAAGCAAATGTGCTGCAGCTACGCCGCCACCTTCATAAGTATTTGGCGCGCCGCCAAAATCCTCATCAAAGGACGTATCGAAGAAAAAGGCATCGCCGCCATTGTCCCAGATATTGGGTGCGACAGCGGTGCGGTAGGCTTTCACATTCAACATAATCGTTGATGGGTTGCCTGTGACTTGCTCCGTGCCACAACCGGCGCTGCTGGTTGCCGTTGCGCCACAGTTAACGTTCAAATTTGTACCCGCAGCATTTGGATCACCAAAAACTTCATTTCCGCCTGTGGTGGCGAAGGTGACCGTTTTAGCGGCGGTCGCGGCGAAGCCTATGCCGGGTGTGGAGCCCGCGGCGTTAATTTGAAGACCCGAGCCAAGCTCCATTACACCGATTGTGCCGCCAATGCGGGTGATGTGAATTTTTGGCGCAACTACCGGCACCAAACCACCGAGCGGGTCGGTAAAGACAATGGTATAATTGCCAAGCCCGCTACAGGTCGTCAGCGCGGTAGCGGTAAGACGACATTGGTCAACAGAAACCAACATATTTAGCGGATTGGTGGTGGAAGGTAGAACCGGAGTTGTGGTGAACACGCCTGGATTTGTACCGGCTGCGGATGGCGTTAGACCTGTCGTGCTCGTATTTGCTGGCGAATTGAAATAGGCGCCGGATGAGCCATTCGGAAATACACCGTTCGACGTAATCGTCACGCGCAAGCCGGAAGGCGTCGTCTTAAAATAAGTTCCCGTCTCCGCCGGAGATGCGGCAGGACTACCCGGAATTGTACCTACTGATATACCGGAAGCAGTCCAGCTGCCCGCTGGCGTCGTTGGAATTTCATAGGCGTTGGAATTTGTAGTAATGGCCAGAGCAGCAAAAACAACGAGAAACCTGACCGCAGCGCGCTTAGCGCACGACGCTGCTGTCGCGAGATTCGCGCCAAAGCCGCTCAATGCTGTTTTGATGCCAACCATCAACTAAGACCCCTCGATGCTGCACAAAATTCCAGAACAGCGGCAGAACTGCTGTTACAAACACCTGATTTACTGGTACACAAAGCCCCACGCTTGGCCGCCAAACGGCCTAATGTAGGCCGCACTAGCGACCAAATTAGCTGGTGGACAGCGTCCACTTCCCCTACAGCTAAATTAGCGAATCACTTCGCTTACAATTGGTTGCAACCTACGAATCGCGCGAATCGCCGTCAACGGTGCATGAATCTATTTTGCAAATATATTTTAACATGATTCACTACTTATTTTGGACGAATTGGAGACTTGGCAGATTTTGCGATAGGATTGGGTAATTGTTCGCTTTTTCCGTGGAAATTGTGGTTCTTGCTTGCTAAGCTTCTGTCACAACGTGGGAATTCGGGAGATTGCGCTGATGACATTCAATGAGATTGACGAAAATTGTACCGTCTCTGCGCAAATTAGCCCCGAAGACATCAGTGATATTATTGCCGCCGGATTCAAGAGTATCATTTGCAATCGTCCCGATGGGGAGAGCGCGGATCAGAGCCCTTTTGCTCTTATTGAGGACGCTGCTAAAAAGGCGGGCGTACCTATTCGCAACATTCCGGTTATCCCAGGTGGGCTGACGATGGATGATGTTACTGCCATGCAGCTGGCGCTGGTTGAGCTACCAAAGCCTATTTTCGCTTACTGCCGTTCCGGCGCGCGCAGCGGCAACCTTTATAATCTGGCGCAGCAACACAGCGCTTAGTACTAACGATTGAGCGCCTAACTCTAAAATACATACTCCATCGCCACATCGTACAACAGCTTGATGTTGAGCGTGATGATTATGGCGGCGATTATTATTGAGATGGCGGTTAGCCAGCGCGGGGCTATCAGCTGGCCCATATGCTTGCGCGAGGCCGTCAAATGTACGAGCGGCACAACAGCAAACGGCAATTGCAGCGACAACACTACCTGACTGAGAATAAGCAGCTTGCCGGTATAGCCTTCGCCATAAATTAGAGTAACGAGAATGGCGGGTAATATCGCAATGCCGCGCGTTAGCAGCCGCCGCGCCCATGCTGCTAACTTGATTTGAATAAATCCTTCCATCACAATCTGCCCCGCCATAGTCGCCGTAACCGTGGAGTTTAAGCCGCAGGCTAAAAGCGCGATAGCAAACAGACTTGGCGCGATGGAGGCCCCTAACAATGGCGCCAGCAATTCGTGCGCACGCCCAAGTTCAGAAACTTGCGTTTGACCCGTCTTATGGAATGTCGCTGCCGCCAAAATCAATATGGCGGCATTGATGGTCAGCGCAAACATCAGCGCCAGTGTGGAATCTATAGTGGCATATTTTATCGCCTCGCGCTTTTCCGGCAGCGAGTTGCCATAGGCGCGGGTCTGCACAATGCCTGAATGCAGATAGAGATTATGCGGCATCACCGTTGCGCCAATAATACCAAGCGCCAAGTACAGCATGTTCGGATTGGTCACGATGTCCGTTGTGGGGGCAAAGCCTTTGATGACCTCGCTCCATACCGGGTCCGCCAGCGCTATTTGAATGGCAAAAGACGCAAAGATTACAGCTGTCATAGCCACAATGAACGCTTCAATTTTGCGAAAGCCCTTGGTTTGCAGCCACAAAATGAGAAACACATCGAGTGCTGTAATCACCACGCCAATTTCGAGCGGAATGCCAAGCAACAGGTTGAGACCGATGGCGGTGCCGATGACCTCAGCCAAGTCCGTCGCGATGATGGCAAACTCCGCCAATAACCACAGCGGAAATGACATCCATTTGGGATAAGCATCGCGGCAGGCCTGCGCCAAATCACGGCCTGAGCCAACCGCGAGGCGGGCACACAGCGCTTGTAAGATGATTGCCATAATGTTGGAAAGCAAAGCGACCGCCAAAAGCGCATAGCCAAACTGCGCGCCTCCAGCCAGCGAAGTGGCCCAATTACCCGGGTCCATATAACCGACTGCCACCAGATAGCCCGGCCCCATAAATGTCAGCAGCTTACGAAATGGCGTTGCATTGGCATTGACGGCAATCGAGCGGAAGGACTCTAAAAGCGACGGCTCACCGCGCGAGCGCTGCCAGCCGGAGCTGTCAATTAGGCCACCATTCATGTCGTCATCAACACGCTTATCCAAGCAGCACCTATCAAGTTGCGAATGGTTCGCAAGATAGTCAGTTGCGAACGATTTGCAAGTGGGAAATTTTGTGACGTTGATTGATTGCACATAATCGGTGAGAAGAGCACGAAACGAAGAGGTCCAATTTTATGAAAACGGGTGAGTTCGACAAAAAATTTGATGATGGTGAGGATATCAGTCAAGGGATTGATTGGTCCAAAGCATGCCGCCTCAATACCGAAATCAAGCGGGTCAATGTTGATTTCCCCACGTGGGTTGTCGATGGTCTCGATAAGCAAGCCACGCGGCTTGGGATCACTAGGCAGGCGCTGATTAAGGTTTGAATTGCGGAGAGGTTGGGGTAATCCCCCCTCTACAAATCCTTCACCAACCGCAGCGCATCATAAATCGCTGCATGCGTATTCCTTGCTTCCACAGCATCGCCAATGCGGAACAGTTGAAACTTGCCGGACGGATTGCTTTTGACAGTCTGCGCTTCGCCACCAATAAACGCATCATAATCCACCGCCCCCAAATTCGACGATTTTGGCTTCAGTTCAAAATACAATTCATCCAGCGGAATGGTGCCGTGGTTCACCACCACCTGATCGACGATGCGTTCTTGATGCACGCCGCCGTAGTCGCTTCCGACGTTGGCTTTCAGGCGGTTGCCCTGCCGCTCCACGCTTTCGAGCGAATAGGTGACGGTGAAAACCGTGTTTAGCTTTTGCAAAGTGCGCATGTAGGGCACCAGATTCATCGCCATCACTTCGGGTGCGAATGAGCGGTCCGGCGTCATGATTTCCACTTTCGCGCCGCTTTTGGCTATCACCTCGGCGGCTTGAAGCGCGGCGTGGTCGCCCGCGTCATCGAAGACGAGGACATTGGTGCCGGGCTTCACATCGCCGGAGATAATATCCCACGATGAGACCACGAGATCATTGCCGGTTTTCAAAACTTCCGTATGCGGATAGCCACCCGTTGCAATGATCACCACGTCCGGTTTTTCGGCCTCAATCATTGCCGCATCGGCCCAGCTGTTAAACTGGAACGTCACGCCTCTGGCGAGACACTGCTCCATGCGCCAGTCGATAATGCCGATCATTTCCGCACGGCGTTTGGATTGTGCTGTGAGGCGAATTTGGCCGCCGGCTTTATCTGCAGCTTCAAACACCTTCACCTCATGGCCGCGCTCGGCGGCCACACGGGCGGCCTCCATGCCTGCAGGGCCTGCCCCGACGATGACGATCTTGCGCTTGATTTCAGCGGCTGGAATATCGTGCGGCATTCCTTCGGCCTCGCGGCCTGTGGCGGGATTATGGATACAATAGGCCGCGCCGCCTTGGTAAATACGGTCGAGGCAATAGTTCGCCCCGACGCAGGGGCGGATATCGTGCTCGCGGCCCTCGATGAGTTTTCGTACCAAATGCGGGTCTGTCATGTGGGCGCGGGTCATGCCGACCATGTCAATTTTGCCGGAGGCAATCGCGTGTCGCGCGGTTGCGACATCGGGGATACGGGCGGCATGGAATGTCGGGAAATCCACCGCGCGGCGCACTTCGCCAGCCAGATCCAGATGAGGCGCAGAGGCCATGCCTTGGATGGGGATGAGGTCCGTGAGGCCGGGATCGGTATCAATATGGCCTTTCACAACATTCAAGAAATCAATCTTGCCGCTGGCTTTTAAGAGGCTCGCAATTTGCATGCCCACCTCTTTGGTGGTGCCGCCTTCCAAGTCTTCGTCCGCCGTAAAGCGTGCGCCGATGATGAAATCCGGACCGACGCGCTCGCGCACGCCATCAAGCATTTCAAAGAAAAACCGCATCCGGTTTTCAAGTGTGCCGCCATAGGGCGCTGGCAAAATATTGGTCAGCGGCGACCAGAATTGATCGAGCAAATGGCCATAGCATTCAAACTCAATACCATCGACGCCTGCCGCTTTCATGCGCTCGGCACCATCGGCGAAATCGCGCTTGATGCGGTCCATATCCCAATCTTCAATCAGTTTGGGAAAGGCACGGTGCGCGGGCTCGCGCTTGTGCGAGGGCGACACTGTGGGCAGCCAATCGCCCTTATCCCAGCGCGTGCGGCGGCCCAAATGCGTGAGCTGGATCATCACAGCCGCGCCGTGGTCGTGGCACTCATCCACCAGCAGCTTCATCCATTTCACGACCTCGTCCTTATAGACAAGCACGTTATTGAACACCGGCGGCGAGTCCTTGGAGACGGCGGCTGAGCCTGCCGTCATTGTCAGCGCAATGCCAGCCTTCGCCCGCTCCACATGGTATTTGCGATAGCGATCCTTGGGCATACCATCTTCGGGGTACGCCGGCTCATGGCTTGTTGTCATAATGCGGTTGCGCAATGTCAGATGCTTGAGCTGAAACGGCTGGAGAAGTGGATCGTTCATGGCTATGCCCTTTTAGAAATGCGGAGTGGTAATTGGATGATGCCCGGAAGACACCTATGCCAAGCATTGCGCTTCCCGCTTTGATTGCCTAACAGGTTTATTGTCGGTTCGGAGCGAGTCAAAATGTTAAAGTGGCTGTTGGTTTTCATCCCCATTACGCTGGCCTTGGAGTATTTTTTCCATGCCAGTGACACGGCCATTTTCATTTGTGCGGCGATTTCCATCATTCCCGTCGCGGCACAAATGGGCGAGGCGACTGAAAATCTTGCGGTTAAAACCGGCCCGACGGGCGGCGGGCTGCTCAACGCCACGTTCGGCAATGCGACTGAACTGATCATCGCCTTCTTTGCCTTGCAGGCGGGGAAAATTGACGTTGTGAAGGCGTCTATCACTGGCTCGATGATCGCCAATCTCTTGCTGGTGCTCGGCCTCGCGCTGTTTCTCGGCGGGCTTAAATATAAGAAGCAGACCTTCAACAAAGTGGCTGCGGGGTCGCTTTCAAGTCTTTTGCTCATAGTGATGATCGCGTTTTTGATACCAGCGGTGTTCGATGCCAGCGAGCGTGTGGCGGGCGTGTCACCGGAGCAGACACTGATTAGCGATGAACACTTCTCGCTGGCTGCGAGCTTTGTTTTGATGGCTTTGTATGCCTGCAACATAATTTTCAGCCTGTTCACCCACAAGGATTTGCTTTCCGCAAGCGAGGAGCACCATGACGGTCCGGTTTGGCCTGTCAGTCGCGGCATTATAACTTTGGCGCTTTCCACGATAACTGTTGCGGGATTGTCGGAAATTCTGGTCAGCTCGCTGGAAGGCTTCAGCGCCAGCATCGGGCTTTCAGAAGTGTTTGCCGGCCTCATTATCATTCCCATCATTGGTAACGCAGCGGAACATGCGGCCAGCGTTTTTGCGATTAAAAATAAGCTCGATTTGGCCATTCAAATTGCGCTTGGCGCGACAATTCAGATTGCCCTTTTGGTGGCTCCGCTATTGGTGATAACATCCTTCCTTATGGGCAAGCCGATGGACCTTGTGGTTCACCGCCCGCTGGAATTGGCGGGCCTGATGGGCGCGACACTGATTACCGCGAGCGTCACGCGCGATGGCGAGACCAACTGGCTCGAAGGTGCTATGCTGCTGGGCATTTACATGCTCATCGCCTTGGCGTTTTTCTTCCTGCCATAACAAAGCAAGCTGCCGAAAATTAGGATTACGTCCATGACCGATGTGTCGAGCCTCACCCAATTGGGTGTTAAAACTGACCAGCCGCAATCGCCAGACACGGCGGTGCTGGAAGCCGTGCCTTACACCCAGACCGGCGGCGCGCCCGCCATCGTGCGCTTCACTTGTCCTGAGTTTACCTCGCTCTGCCCCATGACCGGCCAGCCGGATTTTGCCCATATTGTGATCGACTATGCGCCCGACAAATTGCTGGTCGAATCCAAATCCTTGAAGCTGTTCCTCACTTCGTTTCGCAATCATGGAGCCTTCCACGAGGAATGCAGCGTGATGATCGCGCAGCGCATTGTTGATATCACTAAGCCGCTCTGGCTGCGCATCGGTGCCTACTGGTATCCGCGCGGCGGCATTCCCATTGATGTTTTCTGGCAGACGGGCGCGCCGCCCGAAGGCGCGTGGCTGCCCGACCAAGGCGTGCCGCCCTATCGCGGTCGCGGTTGATAGTTGTTGCAGATTTATGCGCATGTCTTAGTCCTGCGGCGGAACGAGCACGATTTTGCCGACGTGCTGTTTTAATTGAAACTCTTTTTGGGCGGCGGCGATTGCACTCAAAGGGTAGGTTTTGGCAACAAGTGGCTCAATTTCGCCGCGCTCAATGTAGCCAATCAAATTTGGAAATACGTCCGGGTGCTGCGCCGTGCAGCCCAAGAACGTTAAGTCTTTGAGATATAGGGTGCGCAAATCCAGTTCTACGAGAGGACCGGCGATGGCACCGGAAACCACATAACGCCCACCGCGCTTCAGAATATCCAGCAGGCCAGGCCACCGACCGCCGCCTACGATATCAATGACTACGTCCACACGCTCAGTGCCAATTACTTTGGCGAGATCATCGTTGCGGCCCACAACTTGGTGCGCGCCAAGCGCGACGATGGCCTCGGCTTTTTCCGCACCCGATTGCGCGATGATTATGGCACCGCGCCGTTTGGCAAGTTGCACAGCCGCGGAGCCAACGCCGCCAGATGCGCCGGTGACAAATACGGTTTCGCCTGCGTTTACGCCCGCACGATGCAGCATGTTTTCCGCCGTCGAATAGGCGCAGGGAAACGACGCCAACTCCACGTCTGATAGCGATGAATTCACCACATACGCTTGTGTCGCGCGCATCGTGACAAACTGCGCAAAGCCGCCATTGCATTCAGATCCTACGGTAAATGTGTCGAACGGCCCGCCATTGGGCGCAGGCTGCATGGTGGGAACGATGACGCGCTGGCCAATGCGGTGGCTATCCACGCCGTCGCCGACGTCGACGATTATTCCGCAAATATCCGCGCCTTGTATCAGCGGAAATTGAAGCGCCTCGCCGCTCCATGAGGCATCTGCCACATCGGTAGTTGCACCTTCCGCTGTCGCTGCACCGACGGTTTTGGAGTACCAGCCAGTGCGCGTATTTATATCCGTATTGTTCACGCCAGCGGCACCCACGCGGATCAGTACCTCGCCCGCCGACACCACGGGGCGGCGCACATCCGTACGGTACTGCAGCACTTCGTAGCCGCCGTGACCAACGGTCAGCACGGCTGCCATAAGTTCGCTGTCCTCAGTACCACGCATCGGCCATCGCGCCCTTGGTCTTGGCCATAAATTCTTGCAACTCTTCGTCCTTGGCCTCGTCCAAATCCGGCGCAACATATTCGTCAAGCATCCGCTTCCAGCGCTTATTGGCAATGTATGCTGCATCGTGACTGCCAGCAGCTTCCCACTTTTCATAAGGCTCATTGTCGGAGAGGTTTGAGTCCCAAAACGCTGTCTCATAGTTTTGCAGCGTGTGCTGGCTGCCGAAGAAATGGCTGCCGGGGCCGACCTCTTGAAACGCGGACATGGCGAGCGAATTATCATCCACCGTCACGCCCTTCAGATAAGAATGCAGCGCGCCGCAGAAGTCGGCGTCCATCACAAACTTTTCGTATGACATGGACAGCAAGCCATCCAAGAAACCAGCCGAGTGCAAAATGAAATTCGCGCCGCAATGCACGGCTGAAAGCATCGACATTGTGCCTTCGTTCATGGCCTGCGCATCCGGTAATTTGGACGTGGTGAAGTTGCCCGCACAGCGCAGCGGCAAGCCTAGACGGCGGGCGAGTTGCCCGATCACCATGGAGCCAATCGCAGGTTCTGGCGTTCCAAATGTTGGTGAGCCGGAGCGCAACGACATGGACGACAGGAAGTTGCCATAGATCACTGGCGCGCCCTTGCGCTCCAACTGGGTGAGCGCGCAGCCTGCCATGGTTTCGGCGTGTGCCTGCGCAATCGCGCCTGCGCTCGTCACCGGACCCATCGCGCCGCCAAGGATAAACGGCACGATGACTGCCGCCTGATTAGAGCGCGCGTAGGCCCGCATGGCGGTCGTCATGGTTGCGTCCCAGACCAGCGGCGAGTTGACGTTGACATTGCCGAGGATGACGCAATTTTGGTCGGTGAACTCTTTGCCAAACACAATGCGCGCCATTTCAATGGATTCTTCGGCGCGGCTTTCGGCGGTCACCGAGCCCATAAACGCGCGGTCGGAATATTTGATGTGGCTATAGACCATGTCTAAATGCCGCTTGTTAACGGGCACATCTGTCGGCTCGCAAATCGTGCCGCCGGAGTGATGCAGCGCGGGCGATGATTGCGCCAGCTTGATGAAATTGCGGAAATCCTCAATCGTACCGTAGCGGCGTCCTTTATCCAAATCCATCACAAAGGGCGAGCCATAGGCGGGCGCAAACACAACACTTTTGCCCCCGATTTCAACGGACTTGGCCGGATTGCGGGCGTGCTGCGTGAATTGCTTCGGCGCGGTCTTCAGCACCTCTTGAAGCAATCCCGGCTCGAACTTTACCAGATTGCCTTCAATCTTCGCCCCTGCCCGCTTCCAATGCTCCAGCACGACCGGATCATCACGGAACTCGATACCGATTTCGGCCAAAATCCGGTCCGAAGTCTTCTCGATTTTGACGAGGTTTTCTTCCGATAGCACATCATAGGTTGGAATATTGCGCATGATATACGCCGGATAAATGCCAACAGGCCCGCCGCTGCGCTTATCCCGCCGCGTTTGTCGCCCGCCGCCACGCTCGCGCTTCGGGGCTTCGATGGTGATTTCTGCGGCGTCCATGCGGTGGCTCTCCATAACTATTGGCGCTCCCCCTCTCCGCCTCGCTTTGCTCGGCACCTCTCCCCGAAGGGGCGAGGTTAAGACCAAACGGCGGTGCGTTTAACCTCGCGCCGCTTGCGGGGAGAGGTGTCAGCGAAGCTGACAGAGAGGGGGTAGCGCGAAATCATTCTTATCCAAAAGCTACATGCATAAATTTCTTATGTAACCGTTGAAAAAATCATCATTTAGCATAAGCTTACCTTATGCAAACCTTGCGTCATCTCCTCCCGTCCGCCGGAAATCTGGTCATTTTTGAATGTGCCGGAAGGCTCAAAGGCTTCACAGCGGCGGGCCAAGAACTTGGCATGAGCCAGGCCGCCGTCTCGTATGGTATCCGCAATCTGGAAACCCAGCTTGGCGTCGCGCTGTTTTATCGTGCGCACCGCCGCGTTGGCCTCACGGAGGCGGGTCAGCGTTTCCATGCGGATGTGACGCTCGGCCTTAGCCATATTCGCAAATCCGCAGAGGCCATCTCCGCCATTCACACTGCCGAGCATGTGACGCTATCGGTTTCCAACGCCTTTGCCGCCATGTGGATGGTGCCGCGATTGCAGGAAGCGCGCGAGGCTTTGGCGGGCATCGAGCTTCGGTTGCACACATCAGACCGCGATCTGGACATCGTGGCCGAAAACATCCCGCTCGGCATTCGCGGCGGCAATCCGGCCCTTTGGCCCACTTATGACAGCCGCGTTTTTGCCAGCGAGGCCATCGTCGCCGTCGCCTCGCCGTCCTATGTCGCCAAGCACGGCAAGATCGACGATGTGCGCGCCTTTGCCAGCCACAATCTCATCCATTTGGAAGAGCCGTGGCGCGAGGCGGCGACATGGGAAGACTGGCTGGCGAGCGCCGGCGTCGCGCTCCCGTCCAAAAACCGAGGCCTGCTGATTAATGATTATGTCTCCGTCATCCAAGCCGCGCTGAACAGCCAAGGCATAGCGCTCGGCTGGCGGCATCTAGTGGACCCGATGGTGGCGGATGGACGGCTGGTGCGTGTGAGCCATCACGAGATGATTACGGGATCGGCGTTTCATGTGGTGTGGCAGAAGGACAGGCCACTGTCGGGCAATGCGGTGAAGGTTAGGGATTGGCTGGTGGGGTGAGTGGGTGCTAATACAACCTTAAATGAATTTATGTAGAAAGTGAGCAACCCAAACATTTGATGGAATGCAAAGTGGATATTCGTAAGCGTATTAACCAAGCCGTTAAATGGGCTGGTGTGGCATTAGCAGCACTCCTGATCGGTTGGGTGGTCCTAGATCCAATATCTAATGAGCCTGTATCAGTTGCAACAACAACTTATGGTGTCGTTACGTCTTATGAATATAATCAAGCAATTAAAAACAGCACACAGCCATCTCCAAGTCTATGGGTGCGTTTGGACACGGGTCAAACCATTCTCCTAAATCAAACCCTCCCATTTGATGTAAGTGTTGGACAACGTTTGCGTATCACGACATGGAAGCGCCGCCTGTTTGGATATAGAACAACGTACGAGCCTGCTTAGGCCTTCCCTTCTCCCCGATTCTCAATCGGGGAGAAGGTGCCCGAAGGGCGGATGAGGGGCGAAAGATCAGCGAAATTCTGTGAACTACCGCCCCTCACCCTGCTCTCTCCCCGCTGGAGAAGCGGGGAGAGGAGGAGGTTTTCGGCGGAAGAATGCAGTTTTGTCCACAAAAAATCTTGGCTCCAGCCTTCCCCCTTTACGGGGAAGGTGTCGCCGCTAGGCGACGGATGGGGGTAGTAAAGAAGATGCGTCGTTGCCGGTTAAAATATTGATATTACTATATTTTGCTCATAGGTTGCCGTCGTCGCGACCCCCATCCGTCGGCTCTGCCGACACCTTCCCCGCAAGGGGGAAGGCTGGCCGCGCAAATTATTTTGCCGATTTTGTCCACACCCCCACAGCCTGCTCTATGTTTCTTCGCAGTTTGAAACGGAAGGCAAAAGCAAGAAATGGACTGGCCGCTAGTCATACACCGAAACCGCGCCGCGCTGCTCACAATCATTGTGGCGCTGATGGCTTCGCTTGGACTGGTCGGCGGGGGGCGGCTGACGGTTTTGCCGTATTTCATTTATCACCGTGCGCTGCGCATTCTTCGTCCTGCGGAATCTGCCGTGCGGCGTTTGATTATGTTTGCCGCCCATGAGATGGCGTTGCGCGGGTTCAAACTGCGTCCCGCCCGCCGCGATGGGTTGGCGGAGTTTCTTGTGTTTTCACGGCCTAACTCGCAATCCGATGAGCGCTTGCCTGCGTTTAATTTGATTGATCCGCTCAAAATATTCGGACGTGAAGCGCCGGATATGGACGGGTTTTACGCGGGCGAATATTCTGATGCACCGGACAAAACACCTGTGTCCGCTGCATCGTTGGGCCTGCGCATTTTAGCGTTAAAACATGCGCTGGAGAATCTCCCTAAACAGGCACGCCGTCTTGCGCGTTGGTATGAGCAGCGCGATTTGGCTTACTCACAAAACCTACCGCACCGCTATTCACCCATGCGTCCCGGCCCCGCTCCCGCATCAGAAAAACGCAAGACTCATGAAATCGACGAGGTTTTGCTCGAATGCCACTTGCTGGCGATTTATGCTGGCGAACGGCAGGATTCGTCTTGATCATTCAAGTAAAAATGAGAGCTAAATTGCGCTGGTTTTCACAAACGCCGGAGCGTTTAACCTCACCCGCTTGCGGGAGAGGCAGTCGGCGGAGCCGACAGAGAGGGGAAGTCCCCTCACCGGTGCTTCGCACCTCCGCTCCCGCAGGGCGGGAGCGGTTAAACCGGCGGCTCTCCAATTTACTGCATGTCTAAAGCTGATGCTTGTTCTTTGAATCTAACTGGCACGATTACCCGTTCACCGCTCCAGCAGGGCCACGGCTTCAACGTGCGGCGACCATAGGAACTGGTCGAAGGGCGTGACGCTGAGTAGCTTGTAGCCGCCGTCGATCAAAATCCGCAGATCCCGCGCCAGCGTGGCCGGATTGCAGGAGACAGCAGCGATCTTTTTGATAGCGGATTTGGCGAGCCATGCGCATTGATCTTCCGCGCCAGCGCGCGGCGGGTCGAAAACTACAGCGTCATACGGCTTCAAATCCAGCGGGCGCAGCGGGCGGCGAAACAGATCGCGCTGCTCGACGGTGATCGCCTTAAACCCTTGCAAGCCGCGCCGTCCTCGATCAATCGCGTTGACGGCTGGAAGGTCGCCCTCGATAGCATGAACAGGCGCGAACTCGGCAATGCGGAATGTAAAAGCACCGGAACCGGCAAACATATCCACCACGCGCTTGGACTTGCCGATGTGCGTGTTGATAAGCGCGGCAATCGCGATTTCCACCCGCTCAGAGGCCTGCAAAAAACCGCCCGGCGGCGGCGACACCGGCACTTTGCCAAAATGAATAATCGGCTTGATGCGCTCGACGATAATATCTTCGGCAATAGCGAGGCGGGCAAAACCGCGACTGATGGCAAAGCTGCTCATCTGCATACGCATATCGGTCGAGGCTTTTTCAATGCCGTGAATGCTGACATCCAGCCCGCCAGTCGTCAGCGTCACAGTGATATGGCCGCTGCCGCCCTTATCGAGCTTCATCAAATTGGCCAAATCACGCATCGTCGGCAGGCAGGCGATAAGCTCCGGCTTGGCGACGGGGCACTCGTCTATTTCGATAACCTGATGCGAACCGGCGGCATTGAACCCAACCTGCTTGCCATGCTTATCGCCGCGCACGGTGTAAGACACGCGGCGGCGCTCGCCGGGCTCTGCGCCCAAAATACTGTTCACCGTGGTTTCGATGCCGCGCGAGGCCAGCGCGTCGATGATCATCTGGCGCTTCCACGCATTGGTCGGTTCGCTCTTCCAATGCTGCACAGCACAGCCACCGCAGACCTCGAAGTGCACGCAGGCAGGCTTGATGCGGTCTGGCGATGGCTGCAAAAGCGAGAGCATCGTGCCGCGCGAACCGGTTACGGCAGCGTTTAGCACTTCGCCGGGAAGCGAGAATGGCACATGGACGACGCCTTGTTCGGTGTGGGCGATGCCCTCACCTTTCGATCCCATGGATTGTATGGTCAGGCTCATTCGTCTTCAGTTCCGTTCGTTTCTTTAATGCCGCCAAGCAAATATTCTTTATTGCCGTCCGCGCCTTCGATGGGCGACTCAATGAGGCCAAGCGAGCGCCAGCCCATTTCTTCGGTAAACCAGCGTTCTAATTCACGCGCGACGGGCATGGATTGTGTCGGGTCTTTCAAGATGCCGCCCTTGCCGATGGCCTCGCGCCCTGCCTCAAACTGCGGCTTTACAAGGATAACACATTGCGCGCCGATTTCGGCCAAATCCAGCGCGGGCGGCAGGGCAAGTTTGATGGAAATAAAGCTGACATCGCTGGTGACAAATTCGATCTTGCGGCCATCCAGATGGTCTTCATCCAACTCGCGGGCGTTCTGTCCCTCAAGGTTTGTGACCTTGCGATTGCCGGCAATGCGCCGCTCCATCTGGCCGTGACCGACATCGACGCCAATCACATGTTCCGCGCCGCGTTCCACCAGAACTTCAACGAACCCGCCTGTGGAGGCACCAATATCCAGCGCCACTTTGCCTTCCGGCGAGAGGCCGAAATGGTCCAGTCCGGCAATAAGTTTGAGCGCCGCACGAGAAACATAGCCCCGCGCGGGATCATCCAACTCAATCACATTGACGCTGGAAACCAGTTGGCTGGGGCGCAAAATAGTCATCCCGTCAACGAGGATAGTGCCGCGCACAATCGCATCCCGCGCTCGCGAGCGGGATTTATAATGGCCAAGATTTACCAAGGCTTCATCGAGCCGCAGGCGGTTAGCAGAATAATCAGGTTTCAACATCGGGCTTCAATGCCCGAACAAGGCTCAATAGTAAAGGAAACTCGATAACACCCGCACTTTACGAGTTGCGACAGCCGCGACTTGCACCAGCTTGACGGTCGCCGTTGGTTCAACAATGGGAGCGATGGCGACCACCAACTGGGGCGTGGCAATAGTGTTCACAGGAGTTTGTGATGAAACCACCAGTGCGTCATCGGCCTTCTCAAACACTTCGGGTAAAGCTGCAACAGCAACAATTGCCGGACGGACCGGACCTTGGAATTCTGCAATTCTCACCGCTTTGGCATGAATATCGTAAGCCCCGCGAATAGGGCCGGCCTTTTTGGCCACGATCTGCTTCACCGCGGCTTCGATCTTGCGATCAAAGGCCGGATAGTCTGCGGCAAAGCTGCCACCGCATGTGCATACTAGTGCCAGCGCTGTTAGCGCCATTTTATGTGCTGTTTTCAGCATCATTATCTCCCTGTAACACTGGAAAGTTACAGCAAAGAGACAAATTCTCCGCAAAGAAGTGCGGTTAGGAAACTGCAAAACAGCGTGGTTTGCAATTGGTTAGCATCATGCAGTTAGGCCCGCGCCGGCGCTTTCAACTCGTTCCCCAAAGCACGAAACACTGTACCCACGATGCCCGCAGCGTCCAAACCTGCGCGTTCATACATGCGCTCGGGCTTGGCGTGGTCGGTATATTCATCGGGGAAGCAAAGTGGCCGCACTTTGAGGCCGTGGTCCAGAAGACCATTCATCGCCAAAAACTGCATTACATGGCTGCCGAAGCCACCAACAGCGCCCTCTTCAACGGTAATCAGCACTTCGTGATTCTTGGCAAGGCGTCTTATCAAATCTTCGTCCAGCGGTTTTGCAAAGCGCGCATCAGCCACAGTCGTCGAAAGTCCGGCGGCAGCGAGTTGATCTGCTGCCATTAGACAATCAGCCAGTCGCGTTCCAAACGACAGCAATGCGATACGCGTGCCTTCCCGCACGATACGGCCCTTACCTATCTGCAAAACAGAGCCACGCTCCGGCAAATCAACGCCAACACCGTCGCCGCGTGGATAACGGAATGAAATTGGCCCTTCGTTATACTCAGCGGCCGTGCGCACCATATGGCGCAGCTCAGCTTCGTCGCTCGGTGCCATCACCACAAAGCCAGGCAGCGTAGCAAGGAACGTCGTGTCAAACGATCCTGCATGGGTGGCCCCATCGGCGCCAACATAGCCTGCACGATCTATTGGAAAGCGCACTGGCAGGCCTTGCAATGCCACATCATGTACGACTTGGTCATAGGCGCGCTGCAAGAACGTCGAGTAAATGGCCACAAACGGCTTATGGCCTTCCGTCGCTAAACCAGCGGCAAACGTCACCGCATGTTGCTCGGCAATGCCCACATCAAACAGACGCGAAGGAAATGCTTTGCCAAAAATATCAAGCCCAGTGCCGCTCGGCATCGCAGCTGTGATACCGACAATCTTATCGTCGTGGTGGCCCTCAGTGGTCAGACTGTCGCCAAAGACACGGGTATAGCTCGGTGCATTAGCAGGCGGCTTGGTCTGCGTTCCGGTGACAACATCAAATTTATTGACGCCGTGATATTTATCCGCAGCCGCTTCTGCAGGCGCATAACCCTTGCCCTTTTGTGTAACGACATGAATGAGCACCGGGCCTTTGTAATTATCCCGTACGTTGCGTAACACCGGTATCAGAGAATCCAGATTATGCCCGTCTATAGGCCCGATGTGATAAAAGCCTAGCTCTTCAAACATTGTGCCGCCAGTAACATACCCACGCGCATGTTCCACTGCACGGGTAATGGCACGATCAATTCTATGACCTAAATATTTCGTCAGCTTTTTGCCAATATCGCGCATGCCCAAATAAGTGCGACCGGAGGCAAGACGCGCCAGATAAGCGCTCATAGCTCCCGTAGGTGGCGCAATCGACATGTCATTGTCATTGAGTACCACTATTAGCCTGGCGTCCATAGCACCGGCATTATTCAGCGCTTCAAACGCCATGCCCGCAGACATCGCGCCATCGCCGATGACGGAGATGACGTTGTTGTCTTTGCCGGATAAATCGCGGGCAACGGCCATACCAAGGCCCGCGGAAATCGAAGTGGATGAGTGCGCCGCGCCAAACGGATCATATTCACTTTCGGAACGCTTGGTGAAGCCGGACAGCCCATCCTCTTGGCGCAGCGTGCGGATGCGGTCACGGCGGCCCGTCAAAATTTTATGAGGATATGCTTGATGACCAACATCCCAGATCACGCGATCATCGGGCGTGTTGAATACATAATGCAGGGCAACAGTTAGCTCAACGACACCAAGTCCTGCCCCCAAATGGCCACCGGTTTTGGAGACTGCATCAATCATTTCAGCTCGCAGTTCGGCGGCCACCTGTGGCAAATCGCTTTCTGCCAATCGCCTGAGATCGGCTGGCGTTGCGGCCTTATCTAGCATTGGTGTCTCAGGTTTGCTCGTCAATTTTGTGTAACCTTGTGGTTGGGTGGGGCCCATATCATCTGACTAAAGAAAAACCGCGCCTCCCGCAATTGCGCGTTTGAACGCATGAACAGTTATCACATGCTTATAAACGGCTAAATTGCTGTTTTTGCGTCGATTTTGAGGATATTTTATGCAGGATTAGCCCAAAGGCTTAAACGCTAAGCTGGCAAGGGGATGAACTCTTCTTCATCACCCGGTACAATATCAAACTTTCCTGTTCGCCATTCTTCCTTGGCTTGCTCTATCTTCTCCTGAGAAGAAGACACAAAATTCCACCAAATATAGCGTTTGGAGCCAATCGAATCGCCCCCTAACAAAACAAAATGGGCATCAGTTTGCGCGATCATGATAATCTCCGTGCCGGGCTTGAACACGATCAATTGATGTGCAGCAAAGCTATCGCCTTCAATGGCAACTTCGCCTGATATGACATAAATTGCCCGCTCTTCAGTATCCAATGGCACTTGAAGACGCTTACCCTTTGCCATCGCGACATCGACATAAACGGTCTTGGAATGGGTAGGCGTGGGCGATACCAATCCAGCAAATGTGCCCATAATTACGCGCAATGACACGCCGCCATCCAACACTGACGGTAGTTGCGACGCCGCCACATTGGCAAACGCCGGGTCCATATCCTCCTTGGCATCGGGCAAGGCGATCCACGTTTGCAGGC
This sequence comes from Phyllobacteriaceae bacterium, assembly GCA_043744175.1. GTDB lineage: Bacteria > Pseudomonadota > Alphaproteobacteria > Rhizobiales > Rhizobiaceae > JANMEX01. The sequence continues at coordinate 21,275 of JAYTVD010000203.1, read as the reverse complement.
CCGATAGAGACATGACGCCGCCGCGCATTTCCTCAGGCGTTCGCTCGGAATGCACAATGCCTTTGCCTGCGGTCATAAGGTTCACATCGCCCGGCGCGACGATCATTTCAGTACCCAGCGAATCGCGATGACGGATTTGCCCGTCAAATAGATAGGTCACCGTGGCAAGACCGATGTGCGGATGAGGCCGCACATCGAGCATCTGTTCGGGCCGTAAAATTGCAGGGCCCATTTGGTCAAAGAAAATGAACGGCCCGACCATGCGGCGTCTCGCTGTTGGCAAGGCGCGGCGCACAGTAAAGCCGCCAATATCTTTGGCGCTGGCAACCACCAGAGTCTCTATTGCATCGCAGGAAAATTGGTTGCCTGCTTGAGGGTCCGTACCGGGGAAAAAGCTCATTGCATTCACTCCCTTGGGTGTTCTGGACTATTCCAGCGGTTCGGTTCCGACCGCCTTGCCATCACGCGAAAGTTTGATCTTCTCGACCTTATCCTCGGCGGATTGCAGCAGCGCGCCGCAATGATTTTTCAACGCCTCGCCGCGCTCATAAATCAAAATAGACTGTTCAAGCTCAACATCGCCGCGCTCAAGATTGCCGACGATCTTCTCCAGCTCTGCCAGCGCGGTTTCAAAACTCATCGCCTTAATATCGGCATTTGCTACTTCAGACATTATCACCCTCGCATCAAGCGGCTGACATGGGCAGCGGCTGAAAGACTCAATCCTTCCAAATCATACCCGCCTTCGAGAATAGATACGAGGCGATTTGAGGAAAACTTACCTGCCAAATCCATCAATTTGCCGGTGGCCCATGAAAAATCATCTTCCTCCAGATTGATGCTCGCCAGCGGATCGCGCTTGTGGGCATCAAATCCTGCGGAAATCAAAATCAAATCCGGCTGAAATTTTTCTATGGCTGGCAAGATACGACTATTGAATGCATCGCGGAAAACATTTGAGCCCGTCTCCGGAGCAAGCGGTGCGTTGCAGATATTGTTCTTCACGCCCGTTTCATCGAGAGCCCCAGTGCCGGGATACAGCGGCATTTGGTGTGTTGAGCAATAGAGCACGCTTTTGTCGGTCCAGAAAATATCCTGCGTCCCATTGCCATGGTGCACGTCCCAATCGACAATAACCACTCTATCAACGCCGTGTTTTTGTTGAGCATAGCGCGCCGCAATTGCAATATGATTGAAGAAGCAAAAGCCCATTGCCGTTTCACTTTCGGCATGGTGTCCCGGAGGTCTCGAGGCGACAAAGGCGTTGTCTGTCTTACCCGCAAATACGGCATCAACGGCAGCATTGGCCGCGCCGATGGCGTGCATCACGGCTTCAAATGTTTGCGGGCTGGCCACAGTATCAGGATCGAGCCTGTTAAGGCCTTCTTCCGGAATGGATGCAGCAACCATCGCCATATGCGATTCTGGATGCGCGAGCATGATGGATTCTTCCGAGCCTCGCGGCGCTTCAAGGCGAATCAGCGCGTCAAATTCGGGAGCTGAAAGCGCTTTTTCCAGCGCCACCAAACGCTCCGGCCGCTCGGGGTGACCGGGGGCTGTGAGGTGCTGCTGGAATATCGGGTGGGTGTAAAGCTGAGTTGTCATAGACTGAATATAGCGGCTCGTGCCGCCATATCCAGTCTTATCCGTCAGATGGTCGGGTTTTGTCCACCGGCAACGGGACGTGAGCCCCTAAACCAATCCCGGGCTTTTTGGCCGAGTTCTTTGAACTTGTTTGATGCGCCATCGAGTTTCTGTTCCCATTCCGGATTGGGCTGCTGGCCTTCAATGACACGGAAATAAACATCCATCAGCGCGGCAATGGCAAAGGGCTCTAGCAAAGCAGCCTTAAATGCCCATGCAAAAACGATGGCGATGACGAATGCCCATCCGCCCGCTTGACCAGGAAACGCATACAAGAGCCAAGCCGCTGGCGCGAGCATAAAGAGGAAAACCACAATGGCCAGCGCCCACATGATTAGTGACAGCCAAATGGCATTTTTCACCATGTGCTTGCCATTTTGGGCATAAAGCACAACGCCGCGCCGTGCGCTCTCCCATGGATTGGTACTATTGGTTTTGATGGCATAGCCAAGCACAATCTCATCCACAAATGTCAGCGACATGCGGATGACTGTGTTCAGAAAGCTCACAAGCGTACTGAGACCGGGGATAGGGATGAAGTTAGCGATGCCGCCAATGAGGCCAGTAATCGCACCGATTACGCCCTTAACGAGCTGATCCATAGCAAACAGCACATTGGTTTCGGTGAAGCGCTCTGTAACAACCGCCCTGGCATGGTCAATTTGACCGCGGCTTTGCGGCAATTCCTTGCCCTGCAATAGTTCCACCATCACGGCAATGTGGCCAGCTTTTACGACATAAAGCACATATTCGCGTATCCAATAGACAACGACTGAGACGACACCAAACCCTATCACACCGCCCCACAGCGCAAATGAACCTTGCGCGTCCGGGTCACTGGATACACGGCCAACACCATAGCCAATCGCGCCGCCGGTGCCGGTGGCAAAGATATAGGCAATTGTAATACCAAAATAGACAAGCATCCGGAACAAGATGAACGGATATGTCTTGGCCATAAGGCCCAATGTTTTAGAAATCGAAAAGTCCCACATCGCCAGCATCCTGTAGTCTGCACGCGCCCCACGCAGATTCTAGGTCAACAATGAGAAAGGGGCAAGCGATTAACGCTCCAAAATCTCAGTTCCGGTGATGGCGATACCAAAGCCTTCAAGTCCGACATAGTGCCGCTCGCGAGATGAAATCAGCTTGATGGAAGTGACGCCTAAATCTTTCAATATTTGCGCGCCAAGCCCGATTTCGCGCCATTCATTTTCGCGTTGCTGTGCTTCTGCATGACCCTCGCCAGCATTATCGGGACGGTTGCGCGACTGATGGCCAACGCCGACTGATCCTTCACGCAAATACACAATCACGCCGCGCTTTTCCGCGCCCATTTTCTGCATTATTGCCGAAAGTTCTTCGCTAGCGCCAAATACGTCCTTGGCAACATTTTCTAGATGCAAGCGCACCGGCACATCGACGCCATCACGAATATCGCCGAACACTATTGCCAGATGCTGCATTGGATCCCACGGCAGCGAATAGGCATGGGCTTCCGCACGACCGCCTTCAGTTTCAATCGGAAACGAGGCAACCCGGTTAATTAGTGTTTCCTTGCGCTGGCGATAGGCTATGAGATCGGCGACTGTGACCTCCACCAGTCCATGTTCTTCGGCGAACGCTTTCACCTGCGGCCCGCGCATGACGGTGCCATTATCGTTGACGAGCTCGCTGATCACACCGATGGGAGGCAAGCTGGCCAATTTACACAGATCGACAGCAGCTTCCGTATGGCCGGAGCGCATCAACACGCCGCCTTCGCGGGAGATGAGCGGGAAGATATGGCCGGGGCGCACAAAGTCGCCCGCGCCCGCGTTAGGGTTGGCCAAATTACGTGCGGTTAATGTGCGATCTTCAGCGGAAATGCCCGTGGTCGTGCCATGCTTGAAATCCACCGATACGGTGAACGCAGTCGTATGAGCGCTGTCATTGTCCGCGACCATCGGGCTCAAATTTAGCCGCTTAGCCTCTTCGCGTGGCATCGGAGTGCACACAATTCCAGATGTATGACGCACTATGAAGGCCATTTTCTCTGGTGTGCAATGTACGGCTGCAACGATCAAATCGCCTTCATTTTCGCGGCCGTCATCGTCCATAACAACGACGATTTCGCCGCGCTCGAACGCCCGGATGGCTTCGACAACTTTCTTTTGATCATAGGACATTTAGATTCTTCCGGTCTGGCCGCGATGGCGCAAATAATGGTCGGCGATGGCGCAGGCTACCATGGCCTCGCCAATTGGCACTGCCCTAATCCCGACACAGGGGTCGTGGCGACCTTTGGTTATGACATCTACCTCATTGCCATCAGCGTCAATAGATTTTCGTGGTATCAAAAGGGATGAAGTCGGCTTCACTGCAAATCGCGCCACAATGGGCTGTCCCGTTGAAATGCCGCCCAAAATTCCACCGGCATGGTTCGAAAGGAACACAGGCTTGCCATCGTTGCCCATCCGCATTTCATCGGCATTATCGACGCCGGTGAGTTCGGCGCTTGCAAATCCATCACCAATTTCAACGCCTTTGACGGCATTGATGGACATGAGATTGCCGGCAATATCCTGATCCAATTTCGCGTAAACCGGCGCACCAAGGCCTACAGGAACGCCGTCTGCGATCACTTCAATAACCGCGCCTATGGATGAGCCTGCTTTGCGAATGCCGTCCAGATAATCTGCAAACTCTTCGACGCTCAATGCATCCGGTGAGAAGAAGGGGTTGTTATCCACCTCGTTCCAATCCCAGCGCGAGCGGTCAATTTTCTTGGTACCCATTTGAATGAGTGCGGCGCGAACATTCATGCCCGGCACGATTTTGCGAGCGATAGCACCTGCTGCCACGCGCGCTGCGGTCTCACGCGCAGAAGAGCGCCCGCCGCCGCGATAATCACGGATGCCATATTTGGCATCATAGACATAATCGGCATGGCCCGGCCGGTAGCGCTTGGCGATATCGCCGTAATCTTTGGAGCGCTGGTCCGTGTTTTCAATCAGCATGGAAATCGGCGTGCCGGTGGCAATCATCGTCACACCGTCGTCCTTCAACATCACGCCGGACAGCACTTTCACAACATCTTCTTCGCGGCGCTGCGTGGTGAATTTAGATTGGCCGGGCTTACGCTTATCCATATAGCTTTGGATTTCTGCCAGCGTAAACTCAATGCCTGGAGGGCAGCCATCCACCACGCAGCCCAGCGCCGGACCATGGCTTTCGCCCCACGTGGTAACGCGGAATAACGACCCAAAACTATTATGCGACATGAATCCAGCCTTCTGAAAAGTTGCCCCGTTTTATTTGTGTTAACCCTTTAATGTCAAACGCCTAAATATTCCGCAAAACATCTTCGAATGGCCATTGATCGGCACATCTTTTGACACAATCTTCTTGTGTAAAGCGGACGAAGTGTTTTGAATGTGAACAACCGCGTAAGTCCGACATAACATTTGTTACCGGACGATCAAAAGGAGTAAAAAATGAAGAAATTGGCTTTTTTGATCGCCGCACTCGTGTTCGCCTTGCCGCATACGGCGCAAGCTGATGAAGCGGAAGGTAAAATCGTTTCCATCGACGAGGGTACGCAGACCTTAAAACTTGATGACGGTAATGTTTACAAGTTGCCAGGTGAATTCGATTACACCGTCATTTCAAAAGACATGAAGGTGTTGATTGTTTACGATGTGGCCGGTAACGACAAGGTTATTACTGATATTGAGAAATCCGAGTAGGCATTGTTAGATGCCGCTACTTTGCTAGCGACTTCCGTATTGCCAAAATTTAGGCGGTTTTATTTAACGTTGATATCAAGGTTGATCCGGCGCGATGTATCAATAGGGCCATTTATAAAGTTTGCGTAAGCGAGCGCGAATGACGCGGGGTCCTTGCCGTGATAGCCGCCTTTGGGTGTATAATATATTATGTAACCCTTGAATTTCTTCCCGCGACAGCCGTCGCCATCAAGCACAAGTGTGGTCCAAACGGAGCTTAGCGTCCCATGCGCTGGCTGGTGCAGCGTAATCTGGGGCTTGCCAAGATTGGTGCATGTTTCCTGATTGTACAGAATATAAGAATAAACTTCCGATCGACCGCCCGGCGAAACTTTTATAGATTCTGCCTTCGCTAAACTGACACCTGAAAGCAATAGGCCCATTGCCAATGCCGCCCTACAAAGAATATTTTTCATCAATCACTCCACTTAGCGCTGGTTGAAGCGCGCGCCATCTATGCGCTCATGAATTGATTAGAAAATCAAGTATCTATATTAGTAAATCAGTATTTTATTTTGCAAACAGCCCCGATAAACGGGGCTGCTGCAATAAGCGTAAGTATCGGTGATTTCTTAGAAAGAACGTTGGAAGCGAAGGATGCCGCCAATCTCGCCCTTGCGAGTGGGCTTCTTCAGATAGTCAATTTCAGTTGTCAGCTTAAAGCCCGGAACGATTGTGTAAGCCACGTTAGCTGCGACGCCGAGGTTTTTCAGCTGATCGTAGCTAACTTGGGAATTCAGGCTGATTGCATCTGAAATCTTGTATGAGGCGCCGCCCCAGATAGCCCACTTGCCGCCCCAAGGCTTGAAGCGCGATGTTGTTGGAGTGTTGTCGCCATATCCGACCATCATGAAGCCGGAAAAATCGCCAGCCTTACCATCTACACGTAACTTGCCAGCAACTGCCTTCTTGCTTTCATCATATCCTGCAACACCAGTCACAGAGAAATCGCCGGCAACATATTTTGCACCAACAACAACGTCTGGAATGTAGTTCGCGGTCTGTGAGTTGTCGTCTTCAAGCGATACGATGGCTGAGAACCCGTTACCGCCTGTGAAAGTGTAGCTGATCAAAGTGGTATCGAACGGACCGTAAGAAACGGCTTGATCGTCTTTGATCACACTTCCGGCATAACCGGAAAATGTTGAATAGGCCGATTCATCTTTACCAATACGAAGACCACCGAGTTCGATGTAAGCAAAGTTCAATGACGATGAGTTTGAACCTTCATCACCTGTACCAGTTGTTCCGAAGTTGAAACGTGTCTCGGTGTAGGTACGCAATGTGCCAAGTTCTGTGTCGCTTGCTGTTGAAATCTTCAGTGCAAAGCGTGCTTGCTTTTTCCAAGAATCGCCGCGAAGAGGGCCGGCACCGTCGCGGTCAAAACCATTGTTCTTACCGATGCCCATGTCATAACGCACATAGCCACCGATCTTCAGGCATGTTTCTGTGCCTGGAATGTAGAAGAAGCCTGCGCCGTATGCGTCACAAACCTTGACGTACTCAACTGCTTCAGGCTCTGCGACAGCGGCATCAGCGGCGCGAGCGCCTGAAACAGCAACCAGGGCCGCAGCTGATCCGATTAGAAGGCTCTTGATATTCATTTGTTAGCTCCGTTCATTTCACTTTACTAGCCAGTCACGCCGTTGGAGACCAACGCTTAGGGCTAACTTCGTCTCGCAAAGCTCTCTGTCACAAACAACTAGCGTTCCCGTCATAATTGATGAATATCGTTTTTATAGAACGTTATGTATCTGATTTATCACAGTAATTTTGCTGACTAACAATCGAATTTCATAAAAACTTCATAAAAAATTCACAATATTCAACCAATAGTTTATTGAATGTTCGTACTGTTTCTGGGGGGCACTATTTATTGCAGCTTCACCGCAAATCCTGCGAAAAAACTTACAAATCAGAAAAGCGGCAAGCCGGTTCTACGCGCACCGATGTGCGCGTCAAAAAATTACGCTTGGGAAGTTGGATTCACTTAAAGGCTAAAACCATTCGAGCTTGCCATGTTCCAACCGCAGCACTTCGTCTTGCGGTACGGCTAAGCGAGACGCAACCTCGCCATCCAGTCCTTGAATCAAATAAAACAGCGAGCGAATGACGCCGCCATGGGTGACGCAAACTGTCGGCACTTTTACGGTTTCCAACCAGCCGGAAAAACGCCGCGCTAACATGTCGTAGTTTTCGGCATCATCGCCCGGTGGAATGAAATTCCATTTGTTGCGATGGCGCGCTTCCAGCAATTCCGGGCTTACCATCGAAATTTCAGACAGGGTAAAGCCCTGCCAATCGCCGAAATGCACTTCCATCAAGCGATCATCCAGCAGGTAATCATTGGCATTGAGCGCCATTCCGCGACGGATGCGCTCCATCGTCTCACGGGTGCGTCTCAGCGGGCTGGCAATGAAATCAAACAGCTCCGGCTTCTCAATCAAGCCCGCCAGCTTCAAACCATTGGCATCCGCCTGCGCCTGGCCAAGCGGATCCAAGTCAGTGTCATACTGGCCTTGCACGCGACCTTCGGCGTTCCAAGCGGTTTCGCCATGGCGGGAAAACCAAATCAGAGGTAGGTTCTTGAAATCCAAGATGAAACTATTCGCTGACCGTCGAAATATCCGGTGCGTCAACTGCCTTCATGCCAACCACATGATAACCGCTGTCCACATGCAACACTTCGCCAGTCACGGAGCTGGATAAGTCTGAGAGCAAATAAAGCGCTGAATCGCCGACTTCATTGATTGTCACCGTACGCTTCAATGGCGAGTTATACTCATTCCATTTCAGAATATAACGGAAATCACCGATGCCAGACGCTGCAAGCGTCTTGATTGGACCGGCAGAAATAGCATTCACGCGAATATTATTGCCGCCAAGATCCACAGCCAAGTAGCGCACGCTGGCCTCCAAGGCAGCCTTCGCCACACCCATCACATTATAGTGCGGCATTACTTTTTCAGCGCCGTAATAAGTCAAGGTCAGCATTGAGCCGCCATCAGTCATCAAACGCTCGGCGGCTTTTGCAATGGCCGTGAAGGAATAGACGGAGATATCCATCGTCATCAAAAAATTATCGCGACTGGTCTCAACATAGCGGCCGACCAGCTCATCCTTGTTGGAAAAGCCAATGGCATGAACCAGAAAATCAATTTTGCCCCACTTTTGCTCAAGATCGGCAAATACGGCGTCGATGGTGGCTTGGTCAGACACATCACAATTGCCAGCAACATAAGCGCCAAGTTCGGCGGCCAGCGGCTCTACGCGCTTTTTCATAGCGTCGCCTTGGTAGGTCAGCGCTATTTCAGCGCCTTGACCAGCCAAAGATTTAGCGATGCCCCATGCGATAGAGCGGTTGTTGGCAAGGCCCATTATGAGGCCGCGTTTGCCAGTCATCAGACCAGTGGCGGATGTCATGCACGATACTCCGGAAATATATTTCCCGCCCTATTGCACACGAGCGACCATCCTTCAAGCCGCTAGCGGCAAGTTGAGCCATTAAGGTAGCTGGCGAACAAAGGTTTCCAGCGCAGAATCCGGCGTTTCGGGCAGCATAATGCGCACATGAACCAGCAAATCACCGTGGCCTAAGTCCTTTTTTGGCATTCCTTTGCCACGAAGGCGCAATACTTTGTCCGAAGATGACCACGCCGGGACGCCAAGCGCTAACTTGCCGGAAAGCGTCTCCACGGGCAATTTCGTGCCAAGCACCGCCTCTTTTAGCGAAACCGCTAAATCGACATGCAAATCATTACCTTCGCGGCGAAAGCGCGGGTGCGGACGGAATTTGACCGTTGCGATAGCATCGCCGCGACCATTATTGCCTTGGCCTTTGAGGCGAATGTGCTGACCCTCTTCAACGCCCTTGGGCAATTGAACCGAGAGCAATCGCCCATCTGGCATGCGCGCATCAACTTTTGCGGTCGCAGCAACCTCTTCAAGCGTCACTGACAAATCAAAAGTTAAGTCCTGCACCGGCTGTTGTTGCGGGCGTGCACGCTGGCCGCCAAAGCTCGCACCGCCCATGCCACCACCAAACATTTCGCGCAAAATGTCTTCTGCGCCGCCAAAGCCACCATTTTGCTGGCGAGGATCAAAACCGCCTTGGCGTGCGCCACCGCGAAAACCGGCGAATGGATCACCCTGCGGCGCTTTTGGCTTGCCGTCGCCATCAATTTCGCCGGCATCAAACTGACGCTTCTTGGCTGGATCGCCAATTACCTCATAGGCTTGGTTGGCTTCCGAAAAGCGTTCTTTGGCCTTTGGATCATTAGGATTTTGGTCTGGGTGGTGCTTCTTGGCAAGGCGGCGGTAGGCCGACTTGATTTCGGCTTCACTGGCACCTTTAGAAACGCCGAGCACCTGATAGGGATCGCGCATTTAGTATCCTTAAAAATTGGAGTGGTCCTGTGGACCTGATTCATCGCCTATATGCGATTTAATGACGGAAATTTCCAGTGTTTAAGACGGCGCATTAAATTTGCGCAAATTCCTGCATAAACCACTGCCCATCCGCACCGATACAGGCCGCCCCATGGAACAGGGCCACCCCCTCATAGCTTTCGCGGCTGGTTTCAAAATTGCGGCAGACTGTACCGTCTTTGCTGGTTTCGGAGACTTTGGATATTGTTCCCGCGCTGCCCGTTTCGCGGTTAGCCCAGCCAAAGGGAACAGATGATGCCTTGCTCATATCGACTGCGGATATGGCGTTGCGAATTGTGTTGGCATCTGAAACTTCGGCCGTATTGACATTTGGATTGGCAGGCACCGAGCCTGTGACGAGTGCCGGGTCATTGTCGGCTTTGGATAAGCCGCCCATCGTTCCACAGGAGGATAATGCCAGCGCAGCGATAAATATCAAGAAAAGGCGCTGGAAAATCCGGCTCAAAGGTCTATGTCTCCAGATAAGCAAACATTAGTGGAATTTGATTATGGCGCAGACAGAGTTAACGAATGGTGACTTCATGGAAGCCAACGAACCGTTTGCATTATTTGCCGAGTGGTTGGCAGAAGCCACCAAGTCTGAGCCCAATGATCCGAATGCTTTGTCGCTGGCAACCGTTGACCCAAGCGGGATGCCGAATGTGCGCATGGTCTTGCTAAAGGGCTTTGATGAACGCGGCTTTGTTTTCTATACCAATTTTGAGGGCGTTAAGGGCCAAGAAATTCTGGCATCAATGAAAGCGGCCATGGGTTTTCACTGGAAAACGCTGCGCCGCCAAGTGCGCATTCGTGGCACGGTGGAAATCGTCAGCGACGCTGAAGCGGATGAATATTACCAATCCCGTGCGCGCGGCAGTCGTATTGGCGCGTGGGTATCCAAACAATCGCGCCCGCTGGGAAGCCGCTTTGCGCTGGAAAAAGCCGTTGCCGAATTCACCGCCAAACATTTGGTCGGCGAAATCCCCCGTCCGCCCCACTGGTCCGGCTTTCGCGTGATCCCGACCGAAATCGAATTTTGGAAAGATGGTGCCTTCCGCCTGCATGACCGCGCGAAATATGAACGTGACGGTAAAGGTTGGCGGCGCACGAGATTGTATCCATAACTCGCCGTCAACCATACCATTTAACAAGACCGCAAAATTTATCGTGTAAGGAAACTCTCGGATTGGTTTAGAGGGGCTTCTCATGTCGAACAAATTTCTTGGTGGTATTTTTGTGCTGGCCGTTTTGTCATCGGCTGTGCCAAAGCTAATGGGGCATACCGGAATTGCACCCCGCGAGGACAAAGCGGTGGAAATTCCTGCCGCAAAGCCGGGCGATGCGCCCGGCGCGCCGCGCCAAGTCGACGACAATGTTGTGGCATTTAACACCCAAGACAAATCAATGAAGGCGGCCAAGGATCAGGGTCGCAAAACCTTGCCACGCTTCCTGAAAATGCTGGCAGATGGCAATTCGGGAACCTATTCGGTAAAATTCCCGCTCACACAAAATGGCGCGACCGAGCATATCTGGCTGCAGGTCGATGACTACCAAAATGACACCTTTGCGGGCCGCCTAGCCGATGTTCCGGTTAATGGAACGAAGTACAAAATGGGCGATGTGATGACCGTCGCTATGGGTGATGTCGAAGACTGGATGGTCCGCGACGGCGATGCCATCTGGGGCGCATACACAGCCCGTGTGGCCGTCGCATCACTGCCTGAAGATCAAGCCAAAGCCATGCAGGCGATGTTTCGAGATTAGATAGCGCTATTTTTTGCATGATGTGGCGTTGGTGGCACCAACGCCGGATTTTAAGTCCAACGCCGTTTACCGTGGCGGCAATTATTCCGCGTCATGGTCCAAAGACGAAGACAGGGCCCTATGTGCGTCAATCTGCTGTTGCAACAGTGCGACTTTCTGCTCCGCACTGCCAATAGAGTCGGCTCCAGCTATGAAGCGACGCGGCATCTCTTCCATGTCAACAAGTTTCAGTAACGCCATGCTAAGCTTGGCAGGATCGCCAGATTGGAGACCATTGTGTGATTTCCAAAAGGCGTGCTGCTGAAGATTTCGTTCACGGTAGTCTTCAATGGTCATTTCAGCAAAACTTGTGGAGTCCTCGGTTAGCAACTCAGTGCGGAAAAAGCCTGGGTTTACCGTCATTGTCTGGATACCGTGCGGCTCGACTTCAACTTGCAAGGCCTCCATCCAACCCTCAAGGCCAAATTTTGCCACTGAGTAGGCCGAGCAAAATCCAAAGCCGCTTAGTCCCGCGCTGGATGAGATTGAAACAATTTTTCCGGAGCGCTGTTTGCGCATAACGGGCAAAATCGCGCGCGTGACATTCATCGGTCCAAACAAAGTCGTTGCCAATTGCTGATTGATTTCTTGAGGCGTGAGCTCTTCAAAATAACCGGCATTAAAGCTGGCGGCATTGTTTATCAAAACATCAATGCGACCAAACCGATCAATAATCGCGTCAACCGCCGATTTTGCATCGGCAGGATCTGTGACATCCAATTTTGTAACCATCAGATTTTCTGCGGCACCGATGGCGAGAGTAACTTTTTCAGTGTCACGGCCTGTCGCGACGACCTTGTGGCCTGCCGCAAGTGCGGCTTTGGCGAAATACAAACCCATGCCGCGCCCAGCGCCCGTAATAACCCAAACCTTGCTCATATCGTTCTCCATTGTTGGTGAACCGAGAATAGGCGTGGACTCCAATTGTGATAATCCAGTATAATTGGCAAAGACTTATAAGCTGGATTTATCAATGCGCCGCGAGAATGCTAATGACCTGATCGCCTTCATCGCCGTTGCCCGCGAGCAAAGCTTCACGAAGGCCGCCGCTCAATTGGGCGTTTCGCAATCGGCGCTGAGCTACACAATCAGGGTTTTGGAAACTCGCCTTGGCATCCGCCTTTTGACGCGCACCACTCGCAGCATCTCCTTGACTGACGCAGGCGAACGGCTACTGCAAAGTATCGGACCCAAGTTTGATGACATTGAAATTGCGCTTTCATCGTTAAGCGCCCTGCGCGAAAAGCCGGCAGGAACCATCCGGATCAACAGTGTGGAACATGCCGCCGAAACCACTATCTGGCCTGCCATGGCGCAGTTGATGCGGCATTATCCGGATATCAATGTCGAAATCATCTGTGATTATAAATTGGTGGACATAGTTGCCGAGCGGTTTGACGCCGGGGTTCGAATTGGCCAGCAGGTCGATATGGACATGATCGCCGTGCGCATCGGGCCGGACATTGATCGGGCGGTTGTTGGCTCACCTGTCTATTTTTCAAACAGGCCGATTCCAGAAAACCCCGAAGACTTGGCTGAACACGCCTGCATAAATCTGCGGCTACCTACACACGGCGGCATGTACATCTGGGACTTTCGGAAAAACGGCGAAGACATAAAGGTTCGCGCTCAAGGCCGGGCCATTTTCAATACGATTGCATTGATGCGCGAGGCCGCAATAGACGGGCTTGGTCTGGCATATCTTCCCAAAGACATGGTAGCAGATAAAGTCAAAAGCGGAAAGCTGGTGGAAGTCTTGAGCGATTGGTGTCCGCCACTTTCGGGATATCATTTGTATTACCCGAGCAGGCGCCAGCAATCTCCCGCGTTTGCGCTCGCCATCGCTGCTCTCAGATACAAGGGGTGAATGGGAGAGGGCTCATCTTCATTTCTTGCGCGTCATAAACGCCATAAAAGCGTTCTTCGCCTCGTCCGAGCGCAAGCGCTGACCGAACAGCATCACCTCTTGCATGATGCGCTCGCTCACGGCATCGCTGTTTGATTTCATCAATTGTTTGGAAATACGCACAGATTCCGGCGCGCGGGCGGCGAGGCGCTGAGCCAGAGCGAGCGTCTTTTCCTCCAGCTCGTCTTCGGAAACCACATCCCAAATAAGTCCAGCATCCTTGGCTTGCTGAGCGGAGAATCCCTCACCCAATACCAGCATCGCAAAGGCACGCTGATGGCCAGCGATGGCCGGAACCAAGAGACTGGAACCGGCTTCCGGCACGAGACCTAAATCCACAAATGGCGTGCGAAACTGCGTGCGCGGTGTTGCCAGTGTCAGATCACAATGCAGATTCATCGTCATGCCAATGCCGATGGCCAACCCGTCCACGCCGCTGACGATGGGTTTTTGCATGGCAGAAAGTGCTTTCAAGAAAGCCAGCACCTCGGGCATGTCGGTCGCGCCGGTCATGGCAGAGGCCAGAAAATCCTGCAAATCATTGCCTGCACTAAAAGCACCCGACACGCCGAAAATCACATGGCAGCGCACGCTGTCATCGCCCTCGCCGTCATTCAGCGCACCTGTCATCGTGGCATACATCGCGCGAGTGATGGCGTTCTTTTTGTCCGGACGGTTCATCCGGATGATGTTCAACGCGCCATCGCGGGTGACTAGAATATGGTCGGTCATGGTCTGATTTTCTCTTTATGCGGACAATAGTAATTCAGCAGCAGCGGCCAAGCTGGCGCTGCCTTCGATCACGCGGTCTTTCAAAATGCTTGTCTCAGCGATGATATTCTCGGCATAGAATCGCGCCAAGTTGAGCCGCGTGGCGTCGTGCCCTGCAAGCGCGCCCTTGGCGAGGTAAGCGCCGCCAGCGGCCAACGAAATCAGCCGCAGATAGGGTGTTGCACCGGCGAGTGCGGCGTTGACACGGCCCGCGGCAACTTCCGCCATCAAATAGTCAGTCGCTGCCATTGCATCATCCAAAGCGCTGTCCAAGCGATCCGCCACGCTGCCAAATTCCGGCCGGTTTGACTGGCGCACAGCGACTGCGATTTCGCGTAGCTCGCCAATATAGTCCGCCGCGTGATTGCCATTGCCAAGCGGCAGTTTGCGCATCACAAGGTCAATCGCCTGAATGCCATTTGTGCCTTCATAAATCGGCGCAATGCGCGCATCTCGCATAAACCGCGCCGCGCCAGTTTCCTCGATAAATCCCATGCCGCCATGCACCTGAACGCCGAGCGAGGCCACTTCCATGCCCACATCGGTGGCAAATGCCTTGGCAAGCGGCGTCAAGAAGCCCGCGCGATCCGCCCAGAAGTCCGTGTCAGCGCCGCCGTTCACATGGCTTTTATCAATGGCATGAGAACAAGCATAGCAAATTGCCCGCGCCGCCTGTGTTTGCGCCTTCATAGTCAGCAACATGCGTTGCACATCGGGGTGCAAAATAATCGGGCTCATGCCCGGCGCTTTCCAGCCCACAGCACGGCCTTGCTTGCGGTCTTTGGCAAAGGCAATCGCCTTTTGCGTCGCGCCTTCGGCAATCGCTACGCCCTGCATACCCACCGCCAATCGCGCATTGTTCATCATGGTGAACATGCAATTCAGGCCGCGATTTTCCTTGCCCACCAGCCAGCCGATAGCGCCAGCCTCGCCTGTTTCACCCTTGCCGTCGCCATAAATCATCACACATGTTGGCGAGGCGTGAATGCCCATCTTATGCTCAAGCGAGGCGCAAAACGCATCGTTGCGCTTTCCGAGCGAACCATCTTCGTTGACCAAAAACTTTGGCACTACAAACAGCGAGATGCCCTTGGTGCCTTGCGGCGCATCGCTAATGCGCGCCAGTACCAGATGGATGATATTGTCCGTCAGGTCATGCTCGCCAAAGGTGATGAAAATCTTCTGCCCAAAAATACGGTAGCTGCCATCAGCGTTGCGCTCGGCACGCGAGCGCAACGCGCCGACATCGGAACCCGCTTGCGGCTCGGTGAGGTTCATCGTGCCGGTCCATTCGCCGGAAATCATCTTGGGCAAATAACGGTCTTTGATTGCCTGGCTGGCATGTTTATCCAGCGCCTCCACCGCGCCCATGGTCAGCGTCGGGCAAAGTCCAAATGCGATTGAACAGGAATTCCAAATTTCCAGCGCCGCCATAGAAACAGACAGTGGCAAGCCCTGCCCGCCAAATTCTTCCGGCGCAGAAACAGAGTTCCAGCCGCCAGCAATGAATTGCTCATAGGCTTGTTTCCAGCCTTGGGGCGTCGTGACTTTACCGTTGGCAAACAGAGCGCCAACTTTTTCAGCCGCCACCGCCATCGGCTCAATGTCATCACCCGCGAGGCGTCCGGCCTCTTCCAGCACAGCCTCTAACAGTTCGGCGGACAAATCGCCGAACGTTCCCGCTTCCAAATCCGCACCCATTCCGGTGACGTGAAGCAATGTGTGGGCGATGTCGGCAACGGGGGCTTTATACATGAACTTCCTCCAAAACTTCAAAATCAAAGCTAGCTACTTTTGACGTTAACGTCAAATAATTACTTAGCTGCGCCGCCCTAAAATTACCACTTTACTGCACGTTAACCATATCGGCGGACAATGGGGCCTTAGTAGTAAAAGGCATAAGTAATGGTCCGTGTTGAGCCTATGAAGATGGCATTGTCTGCTCTGCTTGTTGCAACGGCGCTTGTAACACCCACAATAGCCTATGCCGAAACAGCGTTCTATCGTCCGTGGGCAGCAAAGCACCGCGCCTTGGTGTTGGATGCCTACGAGCGCAACGTCATTGATCTCACGGAAGTATCAAAAGACAAGCGCATCGCAGGCTTTATTCACAAAGGCTCGGACGGGCTGCCGCCGATCTATGACTGTAAGACAGCTGCCAATCCAACAGAGTTAGAACTTTGCAAAAAAAATTGGAAAGTTTACGCCGTCTCTAAGGAACTATATCGCACCCGCCGTGCCCTAGCCAAAGCATTGGGCTTTAAATGGGGCGCTTATCATCTTGGCCGCCCCGGCAACCCGATAGACCAAGCCAACCACTTCATTGATTTTGCCGACCCGCAGCCAGATGAACTTATAGCCATTGATATCGAAGAGGTCGGCTCTGGGAACTACATTTCCTTGAAAGATGCGCAAGAGTTTTCCTATCACATTTTCCGCCGCCTTGGTCGTTATCCCGTGCTTTACGTTAATGGCTCGACTGCGAAGCTAATCGCTGAACAGCGCGAGGAATATCCGTTACTGTCTCGTCTGCACCTTTGGTACGCACGCTATAAGCCTGCGATTGACGAACATTTTTCTATGGGCAATTGGGACAAATATTCGCTCTGGCAGTTTTCCAGTCAAACCAATTGCGGCACAAAATCCTGTCCCTACCGCGTGGCGGGAACCGACAATGATATTGATGTTAACGTCGCGGATATGAGCGTTAGTGAGTTGCAAAAGGCATGGCCGCTGGATGGCTTGGTGGCGACTAAAGACTTGCATTCCAGCCCGCAGTTTTCCGATGCATTGATTGCACTGGCACAGTCGGCGTTGCCGGATATTGGCAAATTCAGCACGGATGCGCAGCAGATCGCCTTTGCCTACATGCCGCAGCCACCGGCAGTGCACTATATTGAACACCACAATATTGATCCGGTAATTACCGCATCAATTGGCTTGGTGTCTTATGAGCGAATTGCGCGCGACTAGGCCTCTTCGCGCTCAATCTCTCTCCACCCTATATCAGTCCGGCAAAAGCCTTCCGGCCAGTCGATCTCGTCCAGCGCGGCATAAGCCTTTTCTTGCGCCTCGCGCACGGTTTTGCCCGTAGCCGTGATGTTCAAAACCCGCCCGCCATTGGCAATAATTTCAACGCCCTGAGCCGCCGTACCGGCATGAAACACATGGCAATCGCTATGCAAATTAGCAGCGCCGATGCCGCGAATGATCGAGCCTTTTTTCGGTGCGTCCGGATAGCCTTCCGCCGCCATCACAATCGTCAGCGCCACGTCTTTAGACCAACGCACGGAGATGTGGCCAAGCTGGCCATCTGCGCCGGCCAGCAAGATTGGCAACAAATCGTCCTTAAGCCGCATCATCAGCACCTGACATTCCGGATCGCCAAAACGCGTGTTATATTCAATCAACTTCGGCCCCTGCGGCGTCAACATGAGGCCGGCGTAGAGTACGCCGGTAAACGGAAAGCCCATTTCCGCCATGCCGCGCATGGTTGGCTCGATGATGGTGCGCATCACGATGTCGGTGATTTCCGGCGTCACGATGGAAGCAGGCGAATAAGCGCCCATGCCGCCGGTATTTGGCCCCACATCGCCATCGCCGACGCGCTTATGATCCTGCGCCGTGCCGAACAGCAGCGCATTTTTTCCATCGCACAAGCAGAAAAACGAGGCCTCTTCGCCCGTCATAAATTCTTCGACAACAACTTCCGCACCCGCCGCGCCGAATGCGCCCTCAAAGCACGCATCCACTGCATCCAGCGCTTCCTCCAGCGTCATCGCCACGACAACGCCCTTGCCCGCCGCAATGCCATCCGCCTTAATCACAATTGGCGCGCCGACTTGGCGCACATAGGCTTTGGCCTTTGGTGCGTTGTTAAAGCGCCCATAGGCGGCAGTGGGAATATTGTAAGTCGCGCATAAATCCTTGGTGAAGCCTTTGGAACCTTCCAGCCGCGCCGCTGCCGCAGTCGGGCCGAATACCTTGATATTGTCCGCAATCAGCGCATCCGCCAGCCCGTCCACCAGCGGCGCTTCCGGCCCCACGACCACCAGCGCAATCTTCATCTCGCGGCAAAATTCCACCACGGCGGCGTGGTTATTCACATTCAGCCCCACCAGCTGCGCATGTTCCGCAATGCCCGGATTTCCCGGCGCAGCGTAGATGTTTTCCAGCAATGATGATTGCGACAATTTCCAAGCCAGCGCATGTTCGCGGCCACCGGACCCGATGAGCAGAATATTCATGGCATTGCTCCAATTATTCAGTGCCCACCCGATAGAAACACAAGAACCAATGGTCAAGGCTTGACGGGCGGCTATCAACCTATATCCGTTGCTTCATGGAAAAGATTCAATCAAACGACGCCCAAGGCCGCGTGAAAGACGCGCCATCCGGCCACTGGGTGTATAAATTATTTCCCGCGAAGTTCTGGCCCTACGCACAGTTAGCGCGGTGGGACAGGCCAATTGGCTGGCAATTATTGCTATGGCCGTGCCTGTGGTCCGCCGCGCTGGTCGCCAGTGCCGGAGCCAAAACTGGCGCAGCGCTGATCGACGTGCTGCCCTCGCTAAAGCTCGTCATCCTTTTCACCATCGGCGCCATAGCCATGCGCGGCGCGGGCTGTACGTGGAATGATCTCATCGACAAAAACATTGATGCCCAAGTGGAGCGCACCCGCTCGCGGCCTCTGCCCTCCGGCCAAGTCTCGCGCAAACAGGCGTTCCTATTCTTAGGCCTGCAAGCGCTAATCGGCCTTGCCGTGCTGCTCACATTCAACCGCTTCGCCATCATCCTCGGCATATCGTCGCTCGCCATCGTCGCCATCTACCCGTTTATGAAGCGCATCACCTCATGGCCGCAAGCCGTGCTGGGCCTCGCCTTTTCATGGGGCGCATTGATGGGCTGGGCGGCAGTAAAAGGCGAGGTCGGCCTGCCCGCAATCCTACTCTATATCGGTACTATATTTTGGGTCATCGGCTACGACACCATATACGCCCACCAAGACAAGGAAGACGACGCCCTCGTCGGCGTGCGCTCCACAGCCCGCCTGTTCGGCAGCCGCACCAAGCAGGCCATAATGGTACTATACGGCCTCGCCCTATGCTTCATGGCCGGCAGCTTTGCCACCGCCCAAGTACCGATGCCCGCATTGGCCGGACTGCTCGCAGCAGGCTCCCACATGTGGCGGCAAACGCAGGTTCTGGATATTGATAACCCCGATCAGTGCCTGAAACTGTTTAAGTCAAATAATATGGTCGGGCTGTTGATTTTTCTCGGGCTGGTTGGTGGCGGGATTTGGGTGAGTTTGCGGCCTGCCTAGTAATTGCCGTCAAAGAATCTATATTGGGCAACGACATGCCAAAACGAGGTTTGTAATGAGCAAGCAAGCAGCCATCCGCATACCGGACGAAACTTACGATCGTCTGCAAGCGCTTGCCCTGCGAACAGGCCGCACGAGCACGTTCTTCATTCGTGAAGCGATTGAAGCCCATCTTGATGATCTTGAGGATATTTATCGGGCTGAAACGGCCTTGGTTGAACATCAGCTGGGCAAGACCAAGAACTATAGCTTGGCCGAAGCCAGCCGCATCCTTGGTCTTGATGATTAGACATGGCTTGGTCAGTCGTTATCAACGACAACGCTCTGAAACAATTAGCAAAACTGGGACGCCCTGATGCACGGCGCATCCGGGATTTTCTCATTGACCGCGTCGAAAAGCTCCCCGATCCACGGCAATCAGGCAAAGCGCTAACTGGCTCAAAACTTGGCAATCTCTGGCGTTATCGCGTCGGCGATTACCGCATTATTTGTGATTTGCAAGATGAGGTTTTGGTGGTTTTGGTCGTGGAAATCGGACATCGGCGCGAAGTTTATCGGTAGTGATTATTATGTGGCTAGTGAAAGGTGCTCTTACAAACGCCCATTTTCACCATCTATTTTTTTCTCAAAGCGCCGACGCGCCAAACGGTTCATGGGATAAATTAGGAAGAGGCCGACTGCATTCATTATAACAATCAGCAAAATCCCCAGAGAAATCGCTGCTCTATTTTCCGGCACACCAAAAATCTTCGTTTCAGGTCGATCAAAGAAGAAAAGCAGCCAAGGGAAAATGAATGCTACGAAAAGAAGGAACTTTTCATCAGCGGAAGTATGATCAAAAAATACTCGCAGGGCCGTAAAAAACTTCATCAAAACACCGTCTTGTCAAAGAGTTTCAAAATAGTCACTTACGAAACACTTGATAACGAGGTGAAAAGCAACACCTCACCGTCTAGCAATAATCTCTTCGCCCGCAACCACCATCCGCACGCCCAAATCGCCAGTCTTGCGGCGCATCAGGAACCTTGGGCGTTTTACGGAATAGCCCAAACGGCGGCGTTTGGTGTGAGCGGTATCAACTTTTACCTTGCCAATTGTATCTTCCAGCGCACGCGCCACACCGTCGCTTTCGATGAATAGCATGGGCAGGCAAAGGCTTTCCGACCATGCGCGCCAATCGGCGGCGACATCGTCCAGCGTGTCGGCCACCAGCAATGGCACAGACAAAAGCGGGTCGTTGTGGAGCAGTTCCAGCGTCACAGTTACTGCGCCGGATTCATCTTCCAATGCGCGTGCCGCCACGCCTTTGAAGGCGCGTGCAGGCAGTGCGATTGTTAGCGGCAGGCCGCTCTTTGGTAGTTTGCGCTTAATCACCACGCCGCGACGATCTATCGTCATCGACACATCGCCATCATCTTCACGCGCCGCGTAAGAGACAATCTGCGGCAGCCGGAACGGGTCCAGCCGCATATGTGTTCCAGCCCAAACGGGCTTTAATGCATGGTTCATTTTTATTTCCCTGTAACTCTTGAGAGCCGGTTTTCCGGTCTTCCCATCGGGCCATTTTTGACCTCGTTGAGAGGAAGTTACGCGAGCCACATGTCTGTCGGCTTAAATTTTTAGGTTAAATTTT
>JAYTVD010000202.1:0-11390 GCA_043744175.1 Phyllobacteriaceae bacterium | reverse complement strand
GCGCGGCGCACCAAAGAGAACTGCGCACCGGAAGAGGATGTGCAATTTAGCTGGCTCGGCCCGGCCAAAAGGCAGGCCGCGTTGACCGTTGTGTTACGCAATAGCGACGTGAATGCCAGATCGATGGTTTGCGGATCGCGGTATTTATAGGATCCCCGCGCCATTGTCTGGCCAGTTTCTGTTGAGGTTGATGTGAATGTACCGCCAGCAAAATTTGCCGAGTTTATGCCGCGCGTGTCCACCCATTCGCCGTCGATGCCAGCAGGCTTCGGCGCGATCGACACTGGCGTGCCTGGTCCGTCATAGGTTTGGCACGATGCCAAAAATCCGGTCATGACCAGGATTGCGAAATGGCTCAGTGTGCGATTCATAGTGGTAACTCCCCAAACATAATGGCTAATAAAGACATCTTATGAGGGCAAAAACAAGGCTTTTGGCAAATTGACCAACAGCCTTGTCTTATATTTGATTTACTGCACGAGAACGTTTCGGAATTGCCATGGGTCTGTGAGGTCCAGATTTTCCTTGAATAGTCCCGGCCGGTCTTGAAGTGGCGTCCAATCCGTGAAGTGACCTTTGAGTTGACCAAGATACGGCGCTTGAATTTCAAGGCAGCGCTTATAGTCAATTTCATCGGTTTCAATGATGCCAGACGTGGGGTTTTCCAACGCCCAAACCATGCCCGCCAAAACCGCCGACGTTACTTGCAAGCCGGTGGCATTTTGCCCGGGCGCTAGTGCGCGCGCTTCCTTAAGCGTTAGGCTTGAACCATACCAGAAGGCATTTTTGCTGTGACCGTAAAGGAGGACACCAAGCTCGTCCGCACCGTCAATTAATTCGCTTTCGTCCAAGACGTGGAGAGTTTTTTGCGGGATACCTGCGGCTCCGAACATTTCATCGAGTGAAACGATGGCACTGTTGCATGGGTGGTAGGCGTAATGCGCAGTCGGGCGGTATTTGGGTTCACCCTTTTTGCGCGGCACGGTGTAGTAGTCCGAAATGGAAATGGCTTCGTTGTGAGTGACGAGGAGGCCGAATTGTGGCCCTTCCGTCGGGCACCATGTCCGCACACGGGTGTCACCACCGGGTTGTTCCAAATAAATGGCGCATCGAGAGCCCTTTTTGTGGCCCTTGGCATTTTTAGGCTTCCATTTTTCATGGGTTCCCCAGCCAAGTTCGGCTGGCTGCAAGCCTTCGGAGATAAAGCCCTCGACAGACCATGTGTTCCAAAACACTCCAAAGGGCTTTGAATGTTTGGTGCGCTGGGTATCGCGCTCGGCAATGTGAACACCTTTGACGCCGAGCCGCTGCATCAGCTTGGCCCAGCTTTTGCGGTCGTTAATAGCCGGTTCTTCGATGAAGGGGTCGATTGTGGCGGCGAGTTCCACTAGGGCTCGCTTGACGAACCATGACACCATGCCGGGGTTCGCGCCGCAGCAGGAAATGGCTGTCGTGCCGCCGGGATTGGTCTTGCGCTCTTTCTTCACCGTTTGGCGAAGCGCATAATTGGTACGGGACGCACTATCGGCGGTTTTGTCGTAGTAGAAGCCCTTCCAAGGCTCGATGACCGTATCGATATAAAGCACGCCAAGCTCACGGCAGAGGCGCATAATATCGAGCGAGGAGGTATCTACGGAAAGGTTGATGCAAAAGCCTTGGCCTTCGCCTTTGGTCAAGAGTGGGGTGAGTAATTCACGGTAGTTTTCCGGCGTGACGGCTTGTTGCAAGTAGGCAACGCCGCGCTCATCTAGACTGGATTTGCCGGTATCCAGCGGGTCTATGACCATCATGCGGGATTTATCAAATTCAAAATGTCGTTCTATCAGTGGCAATGTTCCGCGACCGATAGAACCGAACCCAATCATGACAATGGGACCGGTGATGTGGCCGTGGATCGGCCAGTTTGCTGCTTCCAATTATGGTTCTCCTGATTTCACGGCAGTTTTTTGTTATTTTTGCCGGAAATTCATTAAACCACACTCATATAGGGCGGGGCAACCCCGCGATGCGATTGAGGCGGGTGAGCAGGGCTTCGCGCTCGTCCTCAATGCCTTTGTAAGCAACCTCTGACGGGGAGAAAGCCGCCACTTGCGCGGCAATGGCGCTTGCGAGTTGGCTGCCATCGGGATGGGTCTCGAGCATTTCCAGCGGGTCGTTGTGGATGCGGATGGTAAATAGCAGATCGCCGCTGACAGGCATTTTGGTTAAGGTCTGGCGCTCAAGGCGCAGCACGATTTGATCGCCTCTTTCGCCAAAGCGGCGTTTCATGCCGTGGTCGGAGACGGGGTGATAGAGATTTGCATCGCCATAAAGCGACCAGTTCCAGCGGATAACTGGTTGATTTGGTTGGAGTTTATCAAACATGCGAGCGATAAGTTCAGCGTTGCGCGTGCCCTCGGCAAAACCTGGAACTGGTTTGTGGATTTCGTGGATTGGCTTGCCGAATTTTTCATGCAGGTTCCAGGCTGAGGGAAAACAGAGCGATGCGGCAGCCAAGCGCCAGCCATTTTCACCGCGCCGCATGAGAACTAAGTCTTCCTGTATGAGGCTGGCGGCGATGTGGAGGACGGGTAGCGTTGTGTCGTCTAAGTTGACAGTGCGCTTTGCCGGAATTATTTCCAACGTGCGGCCATCAAGTCGATAAGTGTCTGGAAAGATTGATAAAAGATGAGCGACCAGCGCTTCCAATATCTCGCGTTGCGACACTTCCGTGCCTTGATCGCTGGCCAATATCTTCTCGCGCACGGTGGAGAGCAGGCGCTGCTTTTCATCGAGATAGGCAGGCAGGTGACGGTCGATTTCGATCCACTCTTTGATATCGAGCGGTTTGAGGCCGATGGTGAAAGGCTTTGAAGAGCCGTCGTAGGGGGTGTGGGTCATGTTATTATATCAGCCTTGCCTCGATTAAATTTCGCAACGAATTTCCAACAAAAAATTGATTATTTTCAAGGTCTTGGCGCGTTACGCGACCTTCCTCTGCCTTGCCGTTATCGAGCAACTCTTGGCGCAAGACCCCTTTAATGAGGCCGGCTGATAGCGGTGGGGTGACGAACCTGCCGCCAATTTTCACAAACAGACTTGTGATCGTGCCCTCGCATAAAGTGCCATGCTGATTTTCCAGCAAAACCTCGTCAACTTCTGAGGTTGGATACTCCGCGCGGGCGGTTTCATAGGTTTCCCGCAGCGAGGTTTTATGGGCGAGCAGCGGGTTGCCAGCGTCGAGTTTTGTGGCGGCGATGGCGACACAGCAAATGGTGCCAGTCGGCGTTGGGGTAAAGGGGAATGTGGTGCAGGTGAGGCGATCTTGCTCATCGAGAAACAGCCGAACACGCAACGGAGTGGATGCGCCGATCGCACGGAGATCGCGCGCCGCGCGCTCGAAATCGAATTGCTTGCCGAGCGCGAGCGCTGAATTTGTCATCCGCTCGATATGACGCTCGGCGCGGATGCAGCCAATGCCCGGCTCATAGCGCAATGTCTCAATCAGGCTGAGGGGTTGATGTTGCCCGCTGCGAAGCGGGCCTTCAATAGACATTCATCATACTCCGCGCTGCCATCTGAATCGAACACCACGCCGCTGCCGACATTGAATTTTGCGTGGCCGTCATTTTCCAGCACAACGGTGCGGATGGCAACATTGAAACTCATTTGTCCGGTTGGCGCTATCCAGCCGATGGAGCCGCAGTAAACATCGCGCGGGCTCTCTTCCAAATCATGGATGATTTCCATGGCGCGGATTTTGGGTGCACCGGTGATGGAGCCGCAGGGGAAGAGCGCTGTGAAAATATCTTGCAGCGTCAATCCGGGAAGAAGTTTGGCGCGGATGCGGCTGACCATTTGGTGCAGCGAGGGATAGGTTTCGACTGTGAACAGTTCCGGCACATGCAGGGAGCCGACGGTGGTGATGCGCGAGATGTCATTGCGCAGCAGGTCCACAATCATGCGGTTCTCGGCTTGGTTTTTGCCGTCGTTTTGTAAGGCTAGTTTAATCGCCAAATCGTCTTCCGGCGTCTTGCCGCGCTTGGCAGTGCCTTTCATGGGGCGGGTTTCAATCCAACCGTCGGCGTCGATTTCAAAGAAAAGTTCGGGCGAGCGCGAGAGAATGTGCGGGCCGCCAAGAGCGACCATGCCGCCGTGGCGCACGGGCTGGCGCTCAGTCAAGGTATGGAAAATTGAGACCGGATCACCAGACCATTCGGCATGGATGGGGAAGGTCAGATTTGACTGGTAGCAATCACCCAGCGCGATGTGGCGCTTGAGCCTGTCAAAGCGGGAAACGTAGTCTTCGCGGCTCCATGCCGGAACGGCGTTGCGCAGCGGGGCAGGGGGAATGGGGACAGAACGTTCGGACGGGCGGAAAGTGGAAATGTCTGCTTCATCAAAAATGCCGAGCCGCAACAGCGGCACGCCGCGATTTGCTGGCAGAAGTGGTTTGAGCTTTTCCTCCAGCAAATAGCCGGCCTCATAGGAAACATAGCCCGCCAGCCATTTGCCATTTTTTCTGGCGGCCTCGGCTTTTTCAAAGGCGAGATTGAGATCGCTTTCGGTTGTCGCAGTCAGAATTTCCGATGGCCGCGCAAACAGCCGCCGCACGCCGAGAATATCGTCGTGGAGAAGAACATGAGGGGGGAGTGCTGGCGTTTTCAGGGGGCGAAATTCCGGTGTGTTTGTTTAGAGCATAGACTTAGCGCGATTTGCCGGATTGCTAAACTGCGACATGAAGCGCGGGATTTGTTTGGCGTTTGCCTTTCTCTTGTCTTTTGCAACATTGCATTCCGTCGCGCGCCCCTCTGCCCTGTCGTGCATCTCCCCCGCAAGTGGGGAGATCGGACTGCGCCACGGCTTTCGCCAATCGTCAGCACTGTGGATTGCGGCGGGCATCTTTGCTCATTCAAATAATTATCAGCGGTAAGCCGTGCGCGTGATCTTTCCCCTCGCGGGGAAGATGCAGATATACATAAAGAATTTCGCAGGATAGAAGGGGGCGCGGCGTAGTGCCATTTATCAGGCAAGAAATGAAATCACGCCATCCCCTCCAGCTCATCAATCAGCCCTTCAATCACCGAAAGCCCCTTATCCCAGAACTTCGGATCGGTCGCATCCAGCCCAAATGGCGCTAATAGTTCGGAGTGATGTTTAGTGCCGCCGGCGCGGAGCATGTCGAAGTATTTTTCTTGGAAGCCGCTTTCGGCGTTTTGATAGACGGCGTAGAGCGAGTTTACGAGGCAGTCGCCGAAGGCATAGGCATAGACGTAAAAAGGCGAATGGATGAAATGCGGGATGTAAGCCCAGAAGGTTTCGTAGCCCGGACCTGACTGGACGGCGGGGCCGAGGCTTTCGGCTTGTACTTCCAGCCATAGTTCGCCGATGCGCTGCGAGGTTAGTTCGCCCTCTTTGCGCTCCGTGTGGAGGCGGCGCTCGAACTGGTAGAAGGCGATCTGGCGCACGACTGTGTTGATCATATCCTCGACTTTTTGCGCCAGCATTGCCTTGCGCTCGCCGATGTCTGTTGTGCGGTTAAGCAGCGAGCGGAAGGTGAGCATTTCGCCAAACACGGAGGCGGTTTCTGCCAATGTCAGCGGTGTGGCGCTCATCAGCGGGCCGCGCGGGCCTGCCAGCACTTGGTGCACGCCGTGGCCGAGTTCGTGCGCCAGTGTCATCACATCGCGCGGTTTGCCTTGATAGTTTATCAGCACATAGGGGTGGACGGACGGCACAGTCGGGTGAGCGAAGGCGCCAGGGGATTTGCCGGGGCGGGTTTGCGCGTCAATCCAGTTCTTGTCGAAAAACTGCTTGGCGATGGTCGCCATTTCGGGGGCGAAATCGCCATAGGCTTCGAGCACCGTGTCACGGGCGGCATCCCAGCTAATTTCGGCTTTGGGCGCGGTGGGTAGCGGTGCGTTGCGGTCATAATGCATGAGCTGATCGAGGCCGAGCCACTTGGCCTTCATGGCATAATAGCGGTGCGACAGGCGCGGGTAGGCCTTGATGACGGCACTGGCGAGGGCGTCAACTACCTCGCGCTCAACGCGGTTTGCTAGGTGGCGGCTATCGGCAATGTCCTCAAAGCCGCGCCAGCGGTCGGAGATTTCTTTGTCCTTGGCCAACGTATTGGTGATGAGCGCGAAGGTGCGGATGTTTTCGGAGAAGGTTTTGGCCAGCGCTTCGGAACCCAGCTTGCGGCGCTCGCGATTGGCGTCTTGCAGCAAGTTCAGCGTTGGCTCGATGGGCTGCTTTTTTTCGCCGTCCACATCAAAGCGCAGCGCTGTCATGGTTTCGTCAAACAGGCGGTTCCACGCGCCGCGACCGGTGGTGGATTTTTCGAGGAAAAGCTGTTCGGTGCGCTCGTCCAATTGGTAAGGCTTGTCTTTGCGCAGATCCTCAATCCACGGCCTGTAGTGGGCAAGCGCCGGATTGGTCTCATAGGCTTTTTGTAATAGCGCATGGTCGATTTGGTTGAGCTCGAGCGCGTAAAACAAAAGGTGCGAGGAAGCATCCGTCAGCTTTTCCTGCGCGTCCCCATAAAGTTTGGCGATGGCGGGATCGGAGGAGTCACCTGCATAAAGCAGGCCGACATAGGACATGACACGGCCCATAATGTCTTCGAGAGCTTCATATTCCTTAATTGAGTGCGCCAATGCGCCGCCGCCTGCGGTTGCTGATTCGGCTATTAGTTTACCCTTCCACTTCACTTCGAAGGAAAGAGCCTTGTTTGCAGACTCCGATATATCTTGTGCCAATTCGGGGCAAGTTTGGGATGAGTATAGGTCTGCGAGGTTCCAAGTTGGAAGATTGTGCCTCGACACTGTTGAAATTACACCAGAATTTGCCGCAAAAGTGATTGATTGGTTAAGTCCACACTTATATAAGATATTAGACATCTAAATTGGCTCCAGCCGGAATCTATAACGAGTTCTACCACTCGTAACTCTATATGGGCAAATTTTGATAACAGACAATTCACCTGTTTTGTTGAGACCATTTTCAGCAATGTTTGCCATAGTGAGACAGTAGATGGTTTTAACACAAAGGGACTCATGGCAGGAATGATACTCATCGTTGATGACGAACCCGTGCAACGGCGCCTGCTCGAAGCGTCGGTTATGCGTATGGGCTATGATGCGATGCCTGTGGAAAGTGGTACGAAAGCGCTGGCGGCATTTGAAGGTCCGCAGGGCGGCGATATCGCGCTGGTCATTCTTGATTTGGTGATGCCGGATATGGATGGCATCGCAGTTTTGGAGCGTCTGCGCGAGCGCGACATCCAAGTGCCGGTTATCGTGCAAACCGCGCAAGGCGGCATAGACACTGTTATTAATGCCATGCGGGCAGGGGCGTTTGACTTCGTGGTCAAACCGGTTTCGCCGGAGCGCTTGCATGTGTCTATCGGCAATGCGCTAAAGGTTCAGGCGCTTGAGGGCGAGTTTACCCGCATCAAAAAGTCGGCGGCGGGAACGCTGTCGTTTAAAGATATCATCACCCATAGCCCGGCCATGGAGCGTGTTATCCGGCTTGGCGAAAAGGCGGCGCAGTCCAACATTCCGATTATCATCGAGGGCGAGTCCGGCGTTGGCAAGGAAGTGATTGCGCGCGCAATTCAAGGTTCGGGCAAGCGTCGCGGTAAGCCGTTCGTGACTGTCAATTGCGGGGCTATTCCTGATAATCTGGTCGAGAGTATTTTGTTCGGCCATGAAAAAGGTTCGTTCACGGGTGCCACTGAAAAGCATCAGGGCAAGTTTGTGGAGGCCGATGGCGGCACGCTGTTTTTGGATGAAATCGGCGATTTGCCGCTGGATGCGCAGGTGAAGCTGCTGCGCGCCGTGCAAGAGGGCGAGATTGATCCGGTTGGCGGGCGCAAGACCGTCAAGGTTGATATCCGTCTGATTTCGGCGACTCATCGCAATTTGATTGACCATGTGCGCGCGGGGAAATTCCGCGAAGATCTTTATTATCGCATCAATGTGTTTCCGATATTTGTGCCCTCGTTGCGCGACCGCCGCGAGGACATTCCCTGGCTGGTGCGACATTTCGTGGCGCGGTTTGCTGCCGAAGAAGGGCGCAAAGGGCTATCAAATGTTTCATCGCCAGCGATGGCAATGCTGAAAGCTTACGATTGGCCGGGCAATGTGCGCCAGCTCGAAAACGCGGTTTTTCGCTCAGTTGTGATGTGTGAAGGCAAAGAGCTGACGCCGGATGATTTCCCGCAGATTCAAAGCCAGACATCGCGCTATGAAGTGATGATGTCGGCTACGGAAGACGAACAGAACCTTATTATCGCAGAAGAGGCGCACAATGCGCCGGTTTTGATGGATGAAAATGCACTGCCGCTATTGGCTGAAGATGGTGAAATGCGCTCGCTTGTAGAAATTGAAGAGCAGATCATTCGCCGAGCAATTGCATTTTATGACGGGCAAATGAGCGAAGTTGCGCGGCGATTAGGCATCGGCCGCTCCACACTTTATCGCAAGCTCAAAGAATATGGCATCGAAAGCGATGATGCTGAGGCTGTGCACGCGGCATAAACTTATCGTGCCATAGGTTGTTTACCATTCATCTACCATGTTATAGAAAGTGCCTGGTGCCCTTGGCTTTGCCATTTCAATGACTTATTTGTCAGGCACTAAGCGGCTGTTAACCAAATTCGCCGACACTGGTATGGTAAACAAAGTCTATATAGGGATTTTAATCCGGTGGTTGGCAATCAGGGTAATTCGAGGGACGATTTGACTTCAGCGAGTGGGATCATTGCAAAGATGGCTGGCGTGGCGCGTGTTGCGGCGGCCGGGGCTGCATTGTGTCTTGCGCTGGGCTTCTCATCGACTGCCTCCGCTGAGACCCGTACGCTTAAGATTTATCATGTGCACACCGGTGAGCGCTACGAAATCACTTTCAAGCGCAATGGTGTTTATCTGCCGGATGGCTTGAAAAAACTCAATTATGCGCTGCGTGATTGGCGCCGCAATCAGCCAATCCGCATGGACCCGAAGCTTTATGATTTGATCTGGGAAGTGTACAACCGCGTCGGCACCAGCGAATTTATTAATGTTGTGTGCGGCTATCGTGCGCCGGAAACCAATTCCATGCTGCGTCACCGCTCAAAGGGTGTGGCGGAAAAGAGCCAGCACATTCTTGGTAGAGCCATGGATTTTTTCATTCCCGGCGTTCCGCTCAAGAAATTGCGTTACACTGGCTTGCAGATGGAAATCGGCGGCGTTGGCTATTATCCGACTTCCGGCTCGCCGTTTGTGCATTTGGATGTTGGACGCGTTCGCCATTGGCCCGGCATTAGCCGCAATGAGCTGATGGCGGTTTTCCCGAACGGCAAGACAATTCACATTCCTAGTGATGGTCGTCCGCTTGCTGGCTATGAGGTGGCTATGGCTGCTTATAAGGCGCGCGGCGGCGGATCGGCCATTGCCAGCGCTATTCCTTCGGGCGGCAAGAAGCGCACGTTGTTGCAGGCGCTGTTTGGCGGCGGTGCCGATGAGAGCGAAGATAATGCAGGCGATGAAAGTGTAGCGGTTGCCGCTGCTGCGCCTAAGCCCATTCGCCAAAAGCAGCAGGCTGCGCCTATTGAGCCGGATCCGACGCCGCTTGAGCCGCAGCAGCCCGTTATTGTTGCGACATTGCCACGCCGCGACAAGAGCACCGGTGTTGAACCACCGCGTCCTGATGTTGATGTGAATGGTCAGGTGCCTGAAGTATTGGCGTTCGCTGTGCCGGTTCCCTCCAAGAAGCCGCGTTTTGAGGCTGTTCAGCCAAATGTGGCACAAGACACCAGTGCTGCGGATCAGGCCGCTATTGAGGCTGTGATTAAGGCAGATAGCGCACAAGCCGCGGCGACGCCTGTTGTGGCAAAAGTTGACTCGAAGGCGGATGAAGAGGCCATTCGTGCAGCGCTCGGTGTTGTAACACCTGAGGCTGCGCAAGAACCATTCCTTGCGGGCAATGTGCCGGTGCCGGGCAAGAAGCCAAAAGCGCCAGAGGTTGAGCTAGCCTCTGTTGCCGTACCGACACCACGCCCGATTTTGGAAAGTGATACGACAGCGAGCGATGCTGCGCCTGCGGTTGAAGTGGCTGCGCTTGAGCCCAATGATGGCAAGCCGCAAGGGCCGCAGAATGGCGAGCAAGTTTTGGAACAGCCGGCAGAACTTCAGCCCGCGCCGGATGTTGTTGACGACACCACGCCTGAAGATCTGGTAGATGACACGGGCGATGTTGTTGCCTCAGTACCAATTCCTGCGCAAAAGGCCGTGAATACTTCTGCCACCATGCGCTCTGCGATGCTGGGCGATGCTGACGCTGTTGTGGATAGCGATGTGAAAACAACATCTAAGGGTGCCAAGCCAAAGGCCAAGGATGCCAAGCCGGGCATTAAGGCAGTGGCGACCGCGCCAACACCAAAGGTGGGTAAGTTCGCTCTTGGTGCGCAAAATATCGCGATGGCCAACCAGCCGATAGCGCCTGAATATGCGCAAGCCTTGGTGCGGGAAGCGCCAACGGAAGTTTACATGGCAGGCTTCAGCAAGGATGCGCCTTTGCAGGCCAACAAGTTCTCAGGCAAAGCCGTGAATTTCCTGCGTGTGGCGAAGTTTAAGGGTACGAAGTAATCAGCTAGGGTTTAGGCAGTCCAAGCAAATAGAAACGACGCGGTGGCCATAGGCCGCCGCGTTTTTATTTTGGCGGCAAATAATGCGGGGACAGTTTACTTTTAGCGTTCTGCGCCGTGTCGATCCGCCGGCTTCTGAGTGGTGCTGAAAGTAAACTGTCCCCGCATTGTTTGCGGCAATAAAAAAGCGGCCTGTTGGGGCCGCTTTTCAAAACTCTTAATGGCAATCTTAATGCCGGTATTGTTGGATGCGCGTTGTGCGAAGGCCGGCTAGCCCGTGCTCCTCAATTGAGGCCTGCCATGACAGGAACTCGTCCATGGTGAGCGCGTAGCGCTTGCAGGCGTCCTCCAGGCTCAGCAGCCCGCCGCGTACGGCTGCGACAACTTCCGCTTTACGGCGGATGACCCAGCGGCGCGTGTTGGTCGGCGGAAGATCCGCAATCGTCAACGGGCTGCCATCTGGACCGATTACATATTTAACTCGTGGTCGCATTAACTCGGTCATTGTACTCTCTACTCAAACACACACTCAAAGACCTAACAAAATCAAGCTACCGCATCAGCTTTAACAAACACCTAAAATAATTGACCTGTTTTGAAACAGTTTGCGTTGAATAGCGGTGATTTTGCTGGTTTTTAGAGAAAGTTGCCGGAGAAATATTTTCTTATCAATTGCCGGACTTGGCAAACCGCACCCATTGAGACTATATGAAAGCCTCAAATCAAATGAACAGACGGGCCTTGAACCCGCCGTGGGAATGAATGATGAATAGTTTAGACC
>JAYTVD010000201.1:0-3305 GCA_043744175.1 Phyllobacteriaceae bacterium | reverse complement strand
AGCTGACGCTCGACCAATTGGTCAAGTTCGGTGCAATCTCGCCGGAAGGCGCGACCATCCTTCAGATTATCGGGCGTGTTCGCTGCAATGTCGTCATTTCCGGCGGCACAGGCTCCGGCAAGACAACACTTCTGAACTGCCTGACCAACTATATTGACCGCGACGAGCGCATCATAACTTGCGAAGACTCGGCTGAATTGCAGCTGCAACAGCCGCACGTCGTGCGCCTTGAAACCCGTCCGCCAAACCTGGAAGGCGAAGGTCAGATCACCATGACTGACCTTGTCAAGAACTGTCTGCGCATGCGTCCTGAACGGATCATCGTCGGCGAAGTGCGCGGACCTGAAGTGTTCGATTTGCTGCAGGCGATGAACACCGGTCACGATGGTTCAATGGGCACAATCCATTCCAACTCACCCCGTGAATGCCTTAATCGTATTGAATCCATGATCGCCATGGGCGGCTTCACTCTGCCGCAAAAAACCGTGCGCGAAATTATTGTCGGTTCAATCGACATCATCATTCAGGCCATGCGCCTTCGCGATGGTTCACGCCGCATCACCCACATCACTGAAGTGCTCGGCATGGAAGGTGACGTAATCATTACGCAAGACTTAATGCTGTATGACATGCGTGGCGAAGATACGAGCGGCAAGATCATCGGCAAGCACGTCTCGACGGGCGTTGGACGTCCGGCTTTTTGGGATCGTGCACGTTACTTCAACGAAGAGAACCGTCTCGCAAACGCGTTGGATTCCATGGAGCAGATTCGCAACTGAGGCGCTTCCGGCATAAATTGAACCGTTGGTGCGCAGGGCGACACAAGAACAGAAAAACTTGGATGAGGTCTTCAATTCGGTGAATCGAAACTGATCCAAGGCATCTCGGGTAACAGTAAATGTTTGGCTTGGACACAAATACTCTGGCATTCATCGCTCTCGCCGGTTTCAGCGGGGCAGCACTGGTTTATGCATTTCTTTTTCAGAAAATTGAGGAAGAAAATCGGACCGGCAAGCGTTTGAAAAGCATTCAGGCGACAGATACCGATCGCCAGTCCGCCCGGACAGCAAAAGACAAGACTACCGACGCAAACAAGCGCCGCAAGGCGGTGCAGGACAATCTCAAGGATCTCGAACAGCGGCAGAAAAACCGCGATAAGATGATCCAGCGCCCGCCACTGCGCATTCAGATGCAACAAGCCGGCATGGCCGGCAACATGAAGAAATTCTATACAATCTCTGCAGTTCTGGCTGTTGTCGCCACAATCGTCTATTTTTTCGCCGGCGGCCCGCTTCTTGGTCTTCCTGGCGCAGCACTCGTCTTTGGTATTGGTTTGCCACGGTGGTTTGTTTCCTATTCGAGAAAGCGCCGCATCAAGAAATTCCTCGAAGAGTTTCCCAACTCAATCGATATCATCGTGCGTGCAGTTAAATCCGGCCTGCCTTTGAACGACGGTCTTCGCTTGATTGCCGGAGAAGCAAAGGAGCCGGTAAAGTCTGAATTCCAGCGGATCCTTGATCAGCAGCAGATTGGCCTTTCCATCCCGGAAGCGGCCGGAAAACTGTATGAAACCGTTCCGTGCCCGGAAGCCAACTTTTTTGGCATCGTCATTCAAATTCAGGCAGCGGCCGGCGGCAACCTTTCGGAAGCACTTGGCAATCTGTCACGGGTGTTGCGTGACCGGAAAAAAATGAAAGCAAAAGTCGATGCGCTTTCGATGGAAGCCAAGGCATCGGCCGCAATCATCGGGGCTTTGCCATTCATCGTAACCCTGCTCGTTTATCTCTCTTCTCCTGAATACATGATGCTGCTTTTCACGACAGACACGGGACACATGTTGATTGGCATCGGCCTCGCGTGGATGAGCATTGGCGTCATGGTTATGAAGAAGATGATCAACTTTGATATGTAAGGAGAAGTAGCAATGAGCTCCTTCATGAAAAGCATCACAGACCCGCAATTCCTGTTCGTCGCCTTGACGGGTCTGGCTGTGTTCGCAACTATTTTTACCCTTCTCATGCCGTATATCAGCGGCGGCGAACTTCAGAGTCGCATGAAAAGCGTTGCAATCGAACGCGATGCCATCAAGGCACGTGAGCGCGCAAAGCTGGCAAATGATGCTGATCGCCGACGCAAGGGCGGCGGAAGTCTGAAGGAGGCCAATCAGAAAGCCGGTGTCCTGGCAATCGTCGAAGGCCTCGATCTACGCAAGGCCTTGGCCGATGAAAACACAGTGAATCGCCTGCGCATGGCTGGCTTTCGCGGACAAAATCCGCTGATCATGTTTCTCTTTCTGCGATTTGTTTTGCCATTCATCGCGTTTCTGGGCGCGGTCATTTACGTTTTCGGCATGGGTGGTTTTGCTGAACACACGACGATGGTCCGGTGGTTCATCTGTGTGTGTACCGCTTATGCCGGCTTTTATGCGCCGAACGTCTACATTTCAAACCGGACTTCCAAGCGGCGCCAGTCAATTCAGCGCGCGTGGCCGGATGCCCTCGATCTTATGCTGATCTGCGTCGAATCCGGTATTGCGACGGAAGGTGCTTTTCGTAAGGTTTCGGATGAAATCGGTTCGCAATCCGTTGAATTGGCGGAAGAGCTGGTTCTAACGACCGCAGAACTCTCATTCCTTCCAGAGCGTCGCCAGGCCTATGAAAACCTGGCTACCCGCACGGGCATCGACTCGGTCAAATCTGTTTCCCAGGCCCTTATCCAAGCGGAGCGCTACGGCACGCCTGTTGCAACAGCTTTGCGCGTTCTTTCGCAGGAAAGCCGGGAAATGCGCCTGAACGAAGCTGAAAAGAAGGCCGCTGCCCTTCCGCCAAAGCTCACCGTTCCAATGATCCTGTTCTTTCTGCCGGTGTTGTTCATCGTTATTCTCGGCCCTGCCGGAATCTCTATCTCAGCAAACGGCGGCATCTTTGGCGATAAACCCAAGCAGACAGATGGCGTTTCCGCCAATTGACAATACTGAAGCCGGGCTTGGCTGATGGGTCTTGAAGCAGGAATAATCGAGAAACATGAAAAACAAAAAAGGCGCCTATTTTGGCGCCTTTTTCTTATCTGTAGTTTTGACGATTTGTTCAGCCGTTCGACTGGGCAGCATCCGCCTGTTTCAACTGACCAAGCGAATCCTGTTGGGCCAGCATGCGGCGCAAGTAGGCGACATTGGCTTCCGCCTGTTCCTGTGTCAGTTCCTGGCGGGCAACACGCTCGGCTTCATCAAACCGGCCTTGCAAGCCAATGACCAGCGCAAGGTTTTGCCGGACAGTGGAGTCCGATCCTTGGCTTCGCGCTGCTGC
>JAYTVD010000200.1:0-3308 GCA_043744175.1 Phyllobacteriaceae bacterium | reverse complement strand
TTTGCGTTACCTCTCATTCGCTACGATCAAGGCGACATGGCAGAAGTGCCGCTAACGCCCTGCCCTTGCGGTCGCGGTCTCCCGTCGCTTAGCAAAATAGTCGGGCGACAACGAGACATGTTCATCACACCCGCTGGCAGCCGCGTCGTCGCCCGCCTGCCGCAGGAAGAGCTATCAGCGCATCTTGCCGCCGCCCAATGGCAGATGATCCAGCACAGCATCTATGACATCGAGTTCAAATATGTGCCGCTAAAGAGCAATGATCATGTGGACTTTGCGGGACTGAAGGCAAAACTTGAAGTCGGATTGGGCTTCCCCATCAATCTCACGCTGACAAAGGTGGACCACATAGCCAAAACCGCCAATGGCAAATTCCGCGAAACGATATGCCTTGTTGAACCCGCTTAAAGTATCGCGCGACATTTTTCGCGGATGAGCGCCGCGATATCTTGGCCGTAATAGGCGCGCTTTTCGGTGGCAAACGCCTGCGCGGCACGGTGCATGGCAACGTCTTCATAGAGCCCGCGCACCAGCGCCACAAAACTCTCCACCTCCACGTCGCGCGGCTGCACGATTTTCAAAACGCCGAGCCGCTCCGCACGAAGGGCGTGGAATGTGTGCTCCAAATGCTGCGGCACGGCAAGTTGCGCAATGCCCGCCGCCAGCGCCAAATTCAAAATTCCGTGCTGGCCCGCATGAACCATCAGCCGCGTGCGCTTGGCGAGCAAATCCACCGGTACGGGCTTGCGCTCAATCATAACGCCTGCAGCCGCCATAGCCGCCAGTTCCGCCTCGCTCGCACCCGGCATAAACGCCCGCGTCGGCACGCCAAGCTGCTTCACCGCCTGCATCAGCGCCGGATTTTGCCGCTCGCTGGTCGAGAAATAGATGAACACCTCATCGCCCGTACCATCGGCGATAAATGACGACACATCATCACCGCTCGGCAAGCGCCCATCTGGACGGTCTGCATAAGGATCAAGCTCCGGCAGCGTCGTCACCAGTTGCAAGGCCACATCATAGAGATCAGGCGCGACAGCTAGCGGCGGCGCGTCATAGACCGCCAGCGCCTCATTCATCGCTGCACACATGCGCACCTCGTCCACATGACGGTGCGCATATTCTTCGATGAAAATCGCAAACTGCGGCGTGCCGCGCGGCGGAATGCCATAACCCGTGCCAAGCACAATGGTGGGAATGCCCAAACTGCGCGCTGCCAGCATCGCCGCCGGCGCATAATCGGCAATCAGCACATCGGTTTCAAACAGCGTCAGCGCTTTTCGCCATGCCTCTACACGGGTCTTCAAGAACGCCACATTGCAAAAGCCGCGCTGCGCCAAATATTCCGCCCACGTCGCCGCATTATGCCCGCGCCGCGCTTCAATCTCCGCTTGGACTATCGGCAGGCTTTCGCACGGGAAAACCGCATCGCAGATGTCCTCCACCTCATTGGCAACCGCCATCTGGTGCAGCACCGCATAAAAATCAAAATGGTCGCGCAACGCCTGCGCGACCATTTTCAACTTCGTCACATGCCCGCGCCCAGCCCCGCATTCCCAAGCCAGCACGGCACGTTTTTTGGTCATAAGTCTATAACTACATCAATAGTGGCGGTATCCGCTTACCAACCATCAGATTATTCAGGTACGAAATCAGGCTGGCAACCGCATCCTTCAGTCGGATGGAACCCAGCCTCACAGCCACCGGGAGGCGGTGGCGGCGGTGTTACACCGGCTGCCGGTGCCAAACCGCTAATGGCATACAAGTCAAACAAGCGCGCCTTGGGATCATCTTCACGATGACGGGCTTTAAGCGACTTGCCGCTCTCGCCGAAATAAATCCGCACGCCTGTGCTAATTTTGGTAATGTGGCTGCCAAACGAGCCATCAGCATAAAGCGCAACATTGTTGGCGGCCAGCGGTAACATAGCTTCCATGCCCACCTTGCCAAGCGTCTTGTCGAACGAATGCGAAATGCCTGCCTGGGCGCGGAAATTATCGGTGAAGTAATAGGCTGCTGTGAAATCAAGGCTGGCCGTTGACTTGTGTCCGCCTGCGCTAAAGCGCGTAATGTCTGCGCCCGCGAAGCCTTCCAGCGAAATCTGATCTATGTAGGCTTCAGCCTCAGCACCAAGGCGCACAGTGCTCAGGCTCGCGCCGCTATCCGACAACCGGACATAGTGGCCGTAAGCGCCAATAAGACCAGCATCAGGATTGCGCCAGAACAGATGCGAGCCAATGCCCGCGGCATTGGCCGTACCACCACTGAAACTTAAATGGCCAAGACCAGCATCGACCTGAACGCCGAAGCTCTGGCCAAGCGGAGCAGAAAACGAACCGATTCCTGTGAATGAATTGATTTTCGGTGTCGCGCTGCCCAAATTCAAATAGGTGTAGCCAAGGTCCAGCTTACCATTAAAGCCGGAAACCGCAGGCTTAACCCCTTCAAATTTCTCATTAAAATCCGCAGCCAGCACCGCACCGCTGATGGAAACCGAAATCACCGTCGCCGCCGCAACAGTTTTTATCATATAGCTCATGTGAACATCCCTCAAAGCGCCTTGGAACAGAGATAGCGCAATTTGTTGGGCCGCGCGACAAAAATTTAACGTTTGGTTAACAAAAGAAAGAGGCCTGTTACTGTAAAACCACAACAAACAACTGGAGATATTATAAATATTTACTAATTTACTTGGAGTACGCAGCGCAATGCACAGTATATGTGCAGATGCTTATTTTGCGGGCATGGCATCTATCTCGCAATAGTATAGCTGACCAGATTTGACATAAGCCAAGCCTAAGCCGCCACTAAATCCCCATGCTTTCGTCATTCCGGACAAGCGAAGCGCATATCCGGAATCCATTCCGTTGGCCTTGAAGATTAGCCACAATGATGGCAAATTACACGCATGACGGGCTATACTTACATGTTGGCAAGCAAAAAGGGCGGCACGATATATACGGGCGTAACAGGTTCGCTTGCCAGTCGCATTCCCCAGCATAAGGAAGGCACCGGCTCCAAATTCGCCGCACGTTATGGCATTCAAAGGCTTGTTTGGTGCGAGGAGTTCTTCGATGTGCGCGATGCTATTGACCGAGAAAAACAATTGAAAAAATGGCGGCGCGAATGGAAGATTGCGTTGATAGAAGCCCAAAATCCAGACTGGAACGAATTATTTCGTGGTTCCGGTTGGGACTAAATCTGCTCCCGATTTGATTGACAACCGTCAACGGAATGGATTCCGGATCTGCGCTTCGCTTGTCCGGAATGACGAAGGGGTGGGAGGCTAATCACCAAAGGTAGAGTTT
>JAYTVD010000199.1:0-11592 GCA_043744175.1 Phyllobacteriaceae bacterium | reverse complement strand
TGCTTTGCTGGCGGATTGGAAATCCGCTGGGTGTTGAACCCCCAAGCAGAGGCGCATCCGGCCCGGCTCGCGAAATGCATGACCATCGCAAATGATGGGAGGCTTTCGGGAGTGACAGGGCCAGCGCAAGAACACCGCGTCGGGTGAGTGGCGATGTCACACATTAAAATCTTTAGAAGGCAGGACCACACACCCGGCTTCCCCAAAATCGAGCGACCCAAAATGGCGAAAGCCAGTTTTGGATAAAGTCGCTTGTCAGCAGAATCCGTCATCCCCGACAAGGAGCGAAGCGACGCAGAGCGGGGACAGACCGGAAACGGGGCGTGGCAACGAGGAAGAATTACCAATCGGGACGGTTTACCCATTGTGCGAGATATGGCTCACCTTGGAGCTATGCGGCGCAATGCGTAAACTATCCCCTCTTTGTCGCGACTTCAAAAAGAAAGGCCGCTTGACCTCTCCTACCAAACATTCAATAAGTCACCATCGGGGTTTACGGGTCTCCCGGTTAGGCTTTTTGCCCAAGAACCCAGAAGCGAGCGTGCGCCGTGGGTGCGCGCTAACTCTGGAGGCTGTCTTGAAAAACCGCATCTCAAATACTGAACTTTGGAACCTCATTGGCACGGCTGCCGCGCCGCATATTATTGATGTGCGCATTGCCGATGACATTGCTGATAATCCCACATTGATACCCGGCGCGGTGCAGCGGGATTATACGAGGGCAAATGAATGGGCACATCAATTTGATGGCGGCACGGTCGTAGTCGTTTGCCACAAAGGTTTGAAACTAAGCGAAGGGGTAGCTGCGCAATTGCGGATTTTTGGCATATCCGCAAGCGTTCTTGATGGAGGCAATGTGGCTTGGAAAGAGGTGGGGCTACCTGCCGTGCCGCTGGCCATCATCCCTGAGCGGCAGAAAAATGTGACCAGTTGGGTGACGCGCGAGCGGCCGAAAATTGATCGCATTGCCTGCCCTTGGCTCATCCGCCGGTTTGTGGATCCGTTCTCTGAGTTTTTGTTTGTTGAAGCTTCCCAAGTGCAGGGCGTTGCCGAGCGATTCGATGCGACGCCGTTTGACATTGACGATGTGTTCTGGAGTCATCGCGGCGGGACTTGCACCTTCGATACGATGATTACTGAGTTTGGCTTGGCCTCGCCAGCACTGGAAACCGTAGCGCAGATCGTGCGCGGGGCGGATACGGCGCAGCTCAATTTAGCGCCGCAAGCCGCTGGCCTTTTGGCAATTTCACTTGGACTATCAAAGCTTTATAATGATGATTTGGCGCAATTGGAGGCGGGAATGCTGATTTATGATGCGCTGTATGAATGGGCGCGAAGTGCAGAGGGCGAGACGCATAATTGGCCTTCACAGGTGGCGTCATGAATAGGCCCTCGATTACAGAACTTATCCGCACCTTCGGCAAGATCGGGCTACTGTCCTTCGGCGGACCGGCGGGCCAGATAGCTTTGATGCATAAAATTCTCGTCGATGAGAAAAAATGGCTGGAGGATAAACAGTTTCTCCACGCTCTGAATTTCTGCATGTTGTTGCCCGGACCAGAGGCGATGCAACTGGCCACCTATGCCGGATGGCTGCTGCACGGGGTGCGTGGTGGTCTGATTGCGGGACTGCTGTTTGTCATCCCCGGCTCGCTGGTGCTGATGGCGCTGTCTGCGGCCTATGTGTTTTTGGGGGACCAGACATGGATGGCCGGACTGCTATTCGGCCTCAAAGCCGCCGTGCTGGCGCTAGTGTTGGAAGCGCTTTTGCGCGTCTCCAAACGGGCATTGAAGGACCGCTTTGCTTACTTGCTGGCGCTGGCCGCATTCATTGCTATTGCGCTTTTGAAGGCGCCGTTCCCGCTCGTTATTTTGGTCGCTGCGCTGAGTGGCGCGGCGCGGCATCGCTATTTTTCTGATGGGAAAATGGCCCCTGTTGAAAACGCTGCGCTGGCCGCTAAAGTCGATCATTCCGGGCATTTTTTGAATGTGCTGACATGGCTTGCCATTTGGCTCATCCCGCTCGGGCTGCTGTTATGGCTCAATCCGGCGGGCGGGTTTTTCAAAGATGCCGCCCTGTTTTTCTCGAAAGCGGCGGTCGTCACGTTTGGCGGCGCTTATGCGGTGCTGGTTTATGCGGGACAGCAGGCGGTTGACGTTTACGGCTGGTTGCGACCGGGCGAGATGGTCACGGGATTGGGCCTTGCTGAAACCACGCCGGGGCCATTGATCTTGGTGCTGGTGTTCGTCGCCTTCGTCGGCGGCTCGCGTGTGCCAGGATTGGACCCGCTAACCGGAGGTGTGCTCGGCGGCGTCACAGCGCTATGGTTCACCTTTGTGCCTTGTTTCCTATGGATATTTGCCGGTGCGCCCTACATCGAGCGGGTGCGCCAAGTGAAATGGTTGTCTGCCGCGCTGGCGGCAGTCACGGCGGCAGTGGTGGGCGTCATTGCCAACCTTGCCGTCTGGTTTGGGCTGCATGTGCTGTTTGGTAATTTCAGCGAAACTATGATTGGTCCCTTCCATATTCCACAGATTATCTGGAGTCAGTTTGATGTGTGGTCAGCCATTATTGCGGTTTGCGCTGGCCTTGCGTTGATGCGGTTTCATGTCAATTTACTATGGGTGATTGGCGTCGCTGCGTTGGCTGGTGTGGCGCTGCATGTGGGAGGGGTGGCGTGATGAGCGAAGTGACACCATCAGAGTTGATTGATGGGCGTATTGCGTTGTTAGCCGATTGGCGCGGCGCGACGCTTGCTCGCATGCGCGGCCTTATCAAGCGAGCAGATCCTGATGTGGTGGAAGAATGGAAATGGCGCGGCGTACCGGTTTGGTATCATAACGGTATCATTTGCACGGGCGAAACCTATAAAGGCATTGTCAAACTGACATTCCACAAAGGTGCGGCGCTGAGCGACCCGTCAGGATTGTTCAATGCCAGCCTAGAAGGAAATGCGCGACGCGCGATTGATATTCATGAAGGCGAAGAGGTGAACGAGACCGCGTTTATCGCGCTCATTCACGAAGCAATAGCGCTGAACGGGGAGAAGAAAAAGTAGGAGGATTAGTCAAACAGGCTGGAAACCGACTCTTCCGATGCTGTGCGCGAAATCGCTTCGCCGATGAGCGAAGCGATGGGCAGGATGCGGATGTTGTGGGCGGATTCGACGGCAGGCGTAGGCTGGATAGAATCGGTGATAACCAATTCCTTCAGCTTGGATGCGGCGATACGAGCAACCGCGCCACCGGAGAGAACGCCGTGGGTTATATAGGCGGTTACGGACAAAGCACCTTTGGCCATTAGTGCCTCGGCTGCATTGCACAGCGTGCCACCGCTGTCGATAATATCGTCGATGAGCAGGCAGTCCTTGCCTTTCACATCACCGATGACGTTCATAACCTCGGACTCGCCAGCGCGCTCGCGGCGTTTATCAACGATGGCGAGCTGTGCATCAAGGCGCTTGCCGAGCGAGCGGGCGCGCACCACGCCGCCGACATCCGGCGAGACGACGATGACGTTGGAGGCATCGTAATTTGCCTTCACATCACGCGCCATTTCCGGAACGGAATAGAGATTATCGGTGGGAATATCGAAGAACCCTTGGATCTGGCCCGCGTGAAGATCCAGCGTCAAAACGCGGTTTGCACCAGCTTCAGTAATCAAATTGGCGACGAGCTTGGCAGAAATGGGTGTGCGGGGGCCGGGTTTGCGGTCTTGGCGGGCGTACCCGAAATAGGGGATAACAGCCGTAATGCGGCGGGCCGAGGAGCGGCGCATCGCGTCACACATGATGAGCAATTCCATCAAATGGTCGTTTGCCGGATAGGACGTGGATTGCAGCAGGAAGATATCCTCGCCGCGGACATTTTCCTGAATTTCCACGAAAATTTCCTGGTCAGCAAACCGGCGTACTGTAGCTCGTCCTAACGGAATATTGAGGTATTTTGCTACAGCCTCGGCCAATACTCTATTTGAATTGCCAGCGAATATTTTCATGCCGCGTGGGTTCCCGTATGTCGATGCTGTTTGATGACTGGGCGTTTAACGGGCGCGGCAACATTATTCAAGCCAGACTCGCGCCAGATGGTGAATAATCCCATTAAAGTTTTTGTCAGGCGGCTATTTTGTTGTTGCAAGCCACTGTTTGAAGTCCGCCATGGTTTTATCGGCGATGGTTTCCATGGTGGCGGGCTGAACCGAGGCCCATGGGTCAGCACCCGCGACGCTTGGCACGGTTTCTTGACCTTGGATGCGGTGCAGGCGATTGCCAGTCGGATCCAGCACGTCAAACACGTAAATAATCGTGGTGCCGGTTCCTTCCTGAAGCAGGCTAAAATAGCCCTTGAACACATGTGTGGCTGTAAGGTCCGTGGACGCGACAATAGTAATGGCTTGTTCTTTGGCACGCGCTGAGATGCGACGCGAAAGCGGCGTTACCTTGTCCACAGGCGCACCAATGATGGGGGCAAAGCGCATTGTTACCGTGCCTGCGACAGTATTTTGATCAGGTGCAACGCCGCCCGAAGGTGTAACGGGCGTAGTGGTCGCTGGTTCGCCGAGCGCTGCAGGTGGCGGAAATTGCGAGGCAGGGGGACTTGCCGTAGCTGCGACGCCTAAGTCCGTGCTGTTGCAGGCAGATAGAGCGACTAACAGGGCAAACCCGACTGCGAGTTGGTTTAGTTTCATAGGACTGCCCTCGTGTCTGCCTTGTGTTCCCTAATTGAGAACACGGAATCAGCGCACAATCAAGTCAAGAGGAAGGCGGGACAGCGTCTCCGCGCCATTCTCACCAATCAAAGAGGTGCGGCCAAGGCAAAGCGCGGTGTTGGTGTCCGAGTCCATGATAATCATGTGCGCAAATAGCACCATGCCGGGCTGCACAATCGCCGGATTATTGGCGAAGAACATGGGCATATCCATCCAGCTTGGCGTAAACCGTGCGCCTAGTGAATACCCACAGGCGTTGAGGCGGTGACGTGTCAAATTGTGGGCG
Source organism: Phyllobacteriaceae bacterium (assembly GCA_043744175.1). GTDB lineage: Bacteria > Pseudomonadota > Alphaproteobacteria > Rhizobiales > Rhizobiaceae > JANMEX01. The sequence goes on along the minus strand of JAYTVD010000199.1, from coordinate 6,598 downwards.
TCCATGACCGTGGCGTGCGCCGCAAATACATCGCCGAAGCTTGCGCCGGGCTGCATAGCAGCTTCGACAGCTAAAAGCGCCTCGTGCGCGGCGGCCTGTAACTCAACATGGCGCTGTGTTGACTGGCCGATGACGACGGTCCGCATCAAAGCTGCGTGATAGTGGTTATAAACGCCTGCCCATTCTAAGGTGAGTTGGTCTTGCTTGTCGAGCTTGCGGCGACCTGCCTTGTAACGGCAAAGCAGCGCATCCGGACCGGAGCCGATGATGAATTCGTTGGCCGGATAATCTCCGCCACCTTCGAATATAGCAGCATGCATGGCTGCAAGAATTTTGCCTTCGTCGATGCCAGCCTTAATGAGAGGCAGAGCTCGTTCGAATGCCTCGTCCCCAAGTTCTGCAGCGCGGCGGACCTTAACAATTTCAGCCGGACTTTTTACCGCTCGCATTGCATCGACCACACCGGAGAAATCCGAAATGCTGGCAAAGGTGTTCATTTGCTCGTCTAGCTTACGCCCGTTTGCCGCGGTTAACCCATGCGTTTGATATTCAATGCCAATTTTGCTGCCCAAAAGACCTAAATCGACGAGCAAGTTGCGTAAATCCAGCGCTGGATTAGCATTGTCGCGGTCTGCCCAGATTACAATATTTTCGATGTTGGAAGTGTGTCTTGCCTGTCGCAAATCTGCTGAACGCGTGAGTAGTACCATTTCACCGTTGGCGCGCACGACTAGACTTTGAAAAAAGCAAAAACCAAATGTGTCATAGCCGGTCAACCAATACATGCTCTCTTGGCTGAAAAGCAAAACTGCGTCTAGTTTGCGCTCAGCCATGGACGCCTTCAATTGCTCCAATCTGCGGTCGAATTCTTCCGGTTCAAAGTGCAAGGCCATAGGTCAATCCCTTATCATAATTGCGGACATTTGTCGTCCATAGTCAGGCTCAGCGCGGTGGGTGGTGCGCCTGTAGGAATAGAAATTGTCTTCATGCGCATAGGTGCAGGCACCAACGCAAGATGTTGAAACGCCTGCAGTTGTGAGGCGATCGACAGTATAGGCCCACAAATCGAACATGCAGTGGTCGGGCTTGTCGGATGGAATGAAATATTTCGCATTTCCAGCCGCGACATTCACAAAATTGCTGACAAACTCCGGTCCTACCTCATAGTTTGTCTGGCTGATCGACGGGCCTAAAACAGCGATGATGCTGTCACGCTTTGAACCCAACGACACCATCGCCTCAATCGTGCTTTCCAACACACCATATAGCGCACCCTTCCAGCCCGCATGGGCCGCACCGATGATGCGTGACTGTGGATCCGAAAAGAGTATCGGGCCGCAATCGGCGGTGACGACGGCGATGGCAAGATTGGGCGTTGCGGTGACGATGCCGTCAGCTTTAGGTCGCGCGCCCGCAAGGGGCTTGTCCACAACAACGACATCGGGCGAATGGACCTGCCACGGTGACACAAGGTGCGATGGCTCTACGCCGAAAAAATGTGCGGCGCGAGCCCGGTTTTCATGCACATGGTCGCGGTTATCATTCGAGCCAATGCCCATATTCAGCCCTTGATAAATGCCCGTAGAGACGCCACCTTGCCGCGTGAAAAAAGCGTGGGTGATGGCGCTGTTATTCAAGTGCGGGCTGGTTATGGGTCGCAGCATAGAGTCGCTCGGCATTTTATCTCCCGATTTTTGCTTAGTGTTAAACGTGGGCGATAGGCAATGCGGCGTCAAGCCCGCCCATCAAATGCTGGCAGGGCAAGATCAGGATGTGCAATTGCTAACACTTTGAAAAGGCTTCCCATTTGATCCTTGTCAATTAGCCGATTTAACGCTGCAGAAATATTTTGTGATTGCTCCGGCGCGCTAACTATGAGGCGCTGGGCGCGTTCCTTTATGCCCACTTGGCTTAGAAATTCGCCTTGCTCAAGCGGCCCGTATGACTTTGCACCGCCTAGCTTGGCAGCAAACTGCAAACTTTCAAAGTCCACATGGCTCGTGATATCAATGTTGCCAGTATTAGAAAGTACGCTGGCAAATTCATGTGACTTCAGCCCTTGAACTGTGTCGCCGAAGCCGGATACAGAGTGGCCATAGTCAATAAAAAGGCCAAAACCGCCATCCATTGCTATTCTTTGCGCCAAAGTTTGGGTGAAGGCTTCACGGGCAGGAGAATATTCAAAAATCGAGCCCATGGAGGCTGGTGTTTTTGGCACAATCGTTAGGTCCAGCTTTGCAGAGCCAAGGACGAAACAGAGTTGATTGTCTTCATCAATGGCGACGCAGCGCTCGCGCCAACCGTCGTTGGTCTTCTCAAACTGGCGAATGGCAATGGCATCGAAAAGCTCGTTGGCGATGATGCCGAGTGGCTGTTCCGGTAGTGTTTCCGGCGTTTCATGCCACTGAATTTTGAAGCCGGAGCTGGCCAGCACTTGCTGCTGCTGTTTGACCAAGCGCGGGCTCGCTTCGACCATGTGAACGTCTAAAGTGCCGCGCATTTTGGGATCAATTTGCCCAATGGTTCGCAGCATATCTGCCATCAACGTACCGCGACCCGGGCCGATTTCTACCAGTGCCACGCGCTTTAATTCATTGGCTTGAACCGTTGCCACCCACCATGAGGCCAGCATTTCGCCGAACATTTGGCTGACTTCTGGCGCGGTGATGAAATCGCCGTTCGCGCCAAATGGCTCTTTTGTAGTGTAGTAACCGTGCTGCGGATCAAACAGTGCCTGCGCCCAAAATATCGCAAGGCTGAGCGGGCCTTTCAGCAATATTTGATTGCGGATTTTTTGTTCGAGCGGTGTCATGAAGCGGCAATCGTCTGTTTGGCGGTCATCATTGCCCAGATACCGGCGATCACCATTGGCGTTGATAAGGCCATGCCCATCGTAAGCCAATCACCAAACAAATAGCCGATTTGCGCATCGGGCGTACGGAAGAATTCCACAAATATGCGGCACAGGCCGTAGCCAACGACAAACGCCCCACCAATAAATTTGGGGGACTGTAACTTTAGGAATTGATGGGTCAAAACGCGCAGAACAAAGAACAACAGCAGGCCTTCGAGCGCAGCCTCATAAAGCTGGCTGGGGTGGCGGGGCAGGTCGCCGCCATTGGGAAATACCATGCCCCACGAAGCATCCGTTGTACGGCCCCAGAGTTCGGAATTGATAAAGTTGGTCAGCCGCACCGCGCCGAGGCCGAATGGAACGCTGGCGGCAATGGTGTCCAACATGCTCCATACATTGATGCCGCGCTTGCGGGCGAAAAACACCATGGCTAGCACTGTGCCCAAGAATCCGCCGTGGAATGACATGCCGCCATTCCAAACTGCAAACATGGAGAGCGGGTCTGCGGCGAATTTTGCGAAGTCATAAAACAGGATGTAGCCAATGCGCCCGCCCAGCACCACGCCGAGTGCTGCCCATGTCACAAAATCATCGAGGTCAATGGCGCTGATGGGCGGCTTACCGTTTGCCCAAAGGTAAGGTGTGGCAATCAGACGTTTGCAATACCACCAAGAAAACAAGATCGAAACGACGTAGGCAACGCCATACCAATGGATGGCAATAGGCCCAAGTTGTAGTGCAATCGGGCTTATGTTGGGAAAGGTCAGAGCGGTGAGTGGCAAGAGCGCAAGCATGGTCATTTGTTCATCCTAAATATTGTACCGAACTCTCACATGAGCTGCGGCATTGCTCCGCCTTGCAATTGAGTCGCTATGTACTTAACTCATAAAGACCATTGAGGAGTTTTGCCATGTCTGCCGGTTCAAATCGTATTCTTGACGAGTTCGCTAAAATTATGACCGATGCTGCCGGTGCGGCGCAGGGCGTGCGGCGTGAGGTTGAAACCGCGTTTCGGGCGCAAGGGGAGCGGTTGCTCAACAATATGGATTTGGTGAAGCGCGAGGAATTTGATGCGGCATTTGAAATGGCGCGCAAGGCTCGTGAAGAGAACGATGCTTTGACGAAGAAGCTTGCCGCGCTCGATGCTCGCATTGCCACACTTGAGGCTGGCATGAAGCCCGCAAAGGCAAAAAAGGCCGAATAAGCAGCAGGCTTTAGAAAATAATCCACAGGCAATTTTCTGGGCAAACTATTTGAAATTCCAGAGTCTTTTGAATCACTTGGCGCGTTTCGATGAACCTTTTATTTTAGTCTATCCACACCCAAAATTCCAAATTTGAAAATAGTGCATGGCACGGCCCCGTTCCTTCAATATGCTGAATCTATTGATTGATTCGGAATGAAGATTTTGAATCACCAATGGGTGTTCCAGCGGGCGGCCATGGTTTGATTTCGGCCCATATCGCTAAGTTTTCTAATGTTTTGCGTTTGCTGGCGCGACGGGTCTCCACTCGTCCGAACTTTATGGATATTTGAAATGGCACTATTGGCGGCGAATTATGCACGGGATGCACATCCACTAGATGTGATTGAATCCGTTGCCAATGCCCATGAGTGGGCGTTTGAGCGCTCAGGCGAGGATGAAATCGCCGTTGCTGTGGGTGGGCGCTGGTCGCAGTACACGGTTTCATATTCGTGGATGGAAGATTGCGAAGCGCTGCATTTGGCCTGCGCTTTTGATATGAAGGTGGCGCGCAACCGGATGGCAGAAGTGCTGCGCTTGGTTACATTGGTGAATGAGCAATTGATGATGGGCCATTTTGATTTTTGGCATCGTGATAACGTAATTATGTTCCGCCAATCGCTGCTTTTAGCGGGTGGATTAGACCCGACTGAGCGGCAGGTTGAAGTGCTGCTTTCGAGCGCGGTTGATGCTTGCGAGGCCTATTATTCGGCATTCCAATTTGTGGTGTGGTCAGGCCAGTCGGCGCGCGAGGCGTTGGATTCGGCCTTGTTTGAAACCGTTGGCAACGCCTGATTTTTTGCGGAGTTTTAGATGTCGGACACGCCACTGAGTTTCCACGAATTTGAGCGGGTTGATATTCGTGTTGGCACGATTGTTGAGGCCGAGCCGTTTCCGGAGGCGCGCAAGCCTACCATTAAACTGCGCATAGATTTTGGAGCTGCCATCGGCATTAAGCGCTCGTCCGCGCAGATCACCAAGCATTATAAGCCGGAAGAACTGATTGGCCGTCAGGTGATGGCGGTCGTCAATTTCCCGCCCCGTCAGATCGGACCGGTTATGTCGGAAGTCCTGACGCTGGGCTTTCCAGACGAGGAAGGGCAGGTCGTACTTGCCGCGATTGATAAAAAAGTGCCGAACGGCGGTAAGCTTTTTTGAGTTTAGGCGGGCACGCGCACAGTCGCTCTTAGGCCGCCGAGCGGGCTTTCCGTTAGCGTGATTGATCCGCCATGTGATCGTGCGATATCGCGGGCGATGGAGAGGCCTAGACCTGTGCCGCTTTCATCTTGGTTGCGTGCTTCATCTAACCGAACAAATGGACGGAACACATCTTCGCGACTTTCTTGCGGGATGCCGGGGCCGTCATCGTCCACGATGATTGTCAGCCAACCTTTGGTGTGAGTGGCTGTGATGGACACGGACTCTGCATGGCGGAATGCGTTAGAGACCAGATTGTTGACGAGCCTGGTGAAAGCGTTGGCTCGAACATAGACTACCGATTTTCCGGTCATAACATGATCGAGCTCGCGGCCACGGAGCTTGGCTTCGCTTGCGAGTCGATCGAGCAGTTTTTCTAAATCAAGCGCATCGGTTTCTTCCTGCGCCTCACCTCTGGCGAACGACAGATAGCCTTCGAGCATGGACTGCATGTCGGAAATGTCGGCGTCCATGGCAGTGGTATCAATCTTGCGCGAAACGAGTGCCAACTGCAATTTGAACCGTGTGAGGATGGTCCGCAAATCATGGCTGACACCCGAAAGCATGGCCGTTCGCTGGTCAATTTGCCGTTCGATCCGCTCACGCATTTGGATAAAGGCAAGGCCTGCACGGCGCACTTCTTCCGCGCCGCGCGGTCTGAAATCGCGGGGCATGGGGCGGCCCTTGCCAAAGCTTTCAGCAGCTTCGGCGAGTTTTTGAATGGGCCGGATTTGGTTACGCAGAAACACGATGGATATGCCGATGAGGAAGAGCGACGTTCCCACCATCCACATCAAGAAGACCAACGTGTTGGAAGCGTAGGCTTGGCTGCGCTTGGCAAACACGCGCATGACATGGGAGGTCAATTGCACGCGAATTTCCACAAGGTCTGAATTGCCTACAGTATCAATCCAAAACGGACGTTTAAGTTGGCGTGTCAGTTCCTCGGTTAAGGTGTTATCGAGCAGCGAGAAAAAAGGCTTTGGTCCCGGCGCTGGTAGTGGCTCAAGCGGTAGGAATGAAATGTTCAAATCCAGATTTGCATCGGCAATTTTGGTGATGGTGTCGAGATTTTGATCCTGTGGATAGGTTTCCACCACGCTGATAATGCTAGCAATATCGCGTGAAACGGCAGTGGAAAGTTTTTGCGTCACTGTTTGCCAGTGCCGCTCCATAATCACGAAGGACACTATCGACTGGAGCAGGACCATCGGGATGATAATGATTGCTAGCGAGCGGGCATAAAGCCGCTTTGGCATGCGGCGTGAGACCCAGCTTCCAAATTGGCGAAGGTAAGAAGGGCG
>JAYTVD010000198.1:0-11640 GCA_043744175.1 Phyllobacteriaceae bacterium | reverse complement strand
TTACAGTTGATAAATCCTCCGATCTTGCATGGCTTTCTGCGCACGAAATTGGCAAGGGCGCATTGCTGTTTTTCGAGTTTACTGCGTCCAATAGCATGGCGGGTAGGGGGCACTATGCGCCGGTTCCCTACAAACGATTGCCGCTTATAGCGCCCAATATTTCCATTTTGTCGCAACGCGATCATGCCGGTGTTGCGGTGACGTTGAAGTCAGATGGATTAGCACTTCACTTAAGTTTGGAAACAGATGAGCCCGGACGCTTTGATGCTGGTGGATTTGATATGCTTGCTGGCGAAACACGTGTCGTTCGCTTTATAGCGGATGAAGCCGCAAACCTTGATAACGTTGTGACAAGCTTGATCGTGCGTAATTTGCATGGCGCGACTTATAGTGTGAATTCGAAATAATTTGTTTGTTGCGTGCTCCCGAACGCAGAGAGGAACCGAGCTATGAAACGTTCAGAAATCAATCAAATTATCAAAGAGTCCGATGCATTTATTCGCTCCTTTGGTTATATTATGCCGCCTTTTGCCTATTGGTCGCCCGCTGAAATGAAGGCCAATACGAGGGGTGGATCGGGCATCCTCACTGGCAACATGGGCTGGGATATTACAGACTATGGCCAAGGCAATTTTGATGAACTTGGCCTGTTTTTATTCACCGTGCGCAATGGCGTGGCGGCGGATCTCGAGCGTGGCCGGGGCATGGTTTATGCCGAAAAAATTATGATCTCAAAGAAGAACCAAATCTCGCCGATGCATCGTCATAATATTAAGTCCGAGGACATTATCAACCGGGGCGGTGGCACGCTGACGCTGGAATTGTTTATGGCAAAGGATGACGGCACAATTGATGAAAATGCCGAGGTGCGCGTGACCTGCGATGGAACTTTGCGCACGATGAAAGCTGGCGGGTTGCTCAAACTCAATCCGGGCGAGAGCGTCACGCTTCATACAAATTGCTGGCACTCCTTTTGGGGCGAAGGCAAGGATGTTTTGATTGGCGAGGTCTCGACCGTCAACGACGACAATACCGACAATATTTTCCGCGAGCCCATTGGCCGCTTTGCTACCATCACTGAGGATGTTGAACCGCTACATCTTCTCGTTTCCGACTACGACAAATGGCTTCGCACCTAATATTATTTGAAGAGGAAATCTCCCATGCCTAAGCGCTTATCGTTCCAATTATACTCCGCCAGGAACCACACCTCGTTGGCCGACACGATGCAAATTCTTGGCAAAGCCGGTTACAAGGAAGTTGAGGGTTTTGGTGGCCTCTACGGCGATGCTGTTGGCCTCAAGGCGCTAATGGATGCCCAAGGCATTACAATGCCAACCGCACATTTTGGCATTGATGCCTTGGAAAATGACAAGAAGGGCACGCTCAAAACCCTCAAGACTCTGGGTATCCGTTCTATTTACTGCCCGTATATACCTGAAGATGAACGCCCTAAAGACAGCGCTGGCTGGAAGGCCTTTGGCAAGCGTCTTGGTAAAATTGCTGCCTACTATCGCAATGAAGGTTATTCGTTCGGCTGGCATAATCATGACTTTGAATTTGTGGCCCTGCCGGATGGCAAGACACCGCATGAGTTGATCTTCAAGGCAGCGCCGATGCTTGACTGGGAAATGGACATTGCATGGGTTATTCGCGGCGGCGGCGATCCGATCAAGATGATCAAGAAATATGCTGCCAATATTACTTCCGTTCACATCAAAGATATCGCCGCTAAGGGCAAGAACGCGGATGAAGACGGTTGGGCCGATGTTGGTCATGGCACTGTCGATTGGAAGCCGATTATGGCGGCGCTGAAGAAGACCCGCGTTCGTAATTTCGTGCTCGAACATGACAAGCCAAGCGACACAGCGCGCTTTGCTAACCGTTCGTTCGAAGCCGCATCAAAGCTATAAGGAATAGAAGAATGTCTAAGAATTTACGCGTTGGCGTTATCGGTTGCGGCAATATTTCGACCGCCTATTTCACACTCGCCCCCATGTTTCGCGGGCTGACCATCACTGCCTGTGCCGACATGAACATGGCAATGGCGCAGGCGCAGGCCGACAAGTTTGGCATCAAGGCGATGAGTGTTGACGATCTACTGGCATCGAAAGATATCGATGTTGTGGTCAATTTGACAATTCCTGCCGCCCACTTCCCGATTACAAAGGCTATCTTGCAAAGTGGCAAACATGCGTACTCGGAAAAGCCTCTCGTGTTGACGATCGAGCAGGGCCTCGAACTGCGCGATATCGCAACGGCTAAGGGTCTAAAAGCTGGTTGTGCACCGGATACATTTCTGGGCGGCGCTCATCAACAGGCACGCAAGGCCATTGATGATGGCTTGGTCGGCACCATCACTTCCGGCACTGCGCATGTCATGAATTTTGGCATGGAACATTGGCATCCAAACCCTGACTTCTTCTACCAATTTGGCGGTGGTCCGGTTCTAGATTTGGGGCCATACTATGTCGCTAACCTCATCAATTTGATTGGGCCAGTGAAGCGCGTTGGTGCCCTCACATCCATTCCGCAGACCAGCCGCAAAATTGCCAATGGCCCGCGCCTTGGTGAGACGGTGAAGGTGGAAACGCCGACCACAATTCATGCACTCCTTGAGTTCCATACCGGGGCGACAGTTACGCTGTCTTCTTCTTGGGATGTGTTTGCACATCGCCATGAAAACATGGAGCTTTATGGTTCAGAAGGCTCGCTTTATGTTCCAGATCCAAACTTCTTTGGTGGCACGGTTTTGGCAACTAAGCGCAATGGTCCTGCGGAAGCACTGCCTGAATGGGATCATCCTCTTGGCATTCCAAACCAAGATCATCAACAAGGCAAAATGGCGAATTACCGCACTGCTGGCCTTGCCGACATGGCGGTGGCAATCACCGAAGGCCGGGATTTCCGTTGCTCGCTTGAGCGCACGCTGCACGGTGTTGATGTCATGACCTCAATCTTGAAGTCCGGCGAAACAGGCCAGTTTGTGACGCTGGGCACTACTTGCACTCAGCCTGCATATCTCAGCCCTGAAGAGGCGCGTGGACTGCTGGTATAATCTTCTCTTGCCCCGTCCCGCCGTACCTCAGTCGGGATGGGGCCAAGTTTATACTTTGCTGGATTAGCTTATCGGCCTATTACTATCAGTAGCTCCCAAAACGAAGAGATCCTACATGACCTATGTTCCTGCCGCTGATCGCTATGCTAAAATGAAATATAACCGATGCGGCAAAAGCGGGCTGAAGCTGCCCGCTATTTCGCTTGGTCTTTGGCATAATTTTGGTGAAGACACGCCGCACCAGCTTAAGCGCGAGCTTTGCCACACGGCGTTTGATCTGGGCATTACGCACTTCGATTTGGCCAATAATTACGGGCCCCCCGCTGGCTCTGCCGAAACAGCGTTTGGCGCGATTTTGAAACAGGATTTCGTGGGCCTGCGCGATGAGATGGTGATCTCAACCAAGGCTGGTTACCACATGTGGAACGGTCCTTACGGAGAATGGGGTAGCCGCAAATATTTGCTGTCGAGCCTCGATCAGAGCCTTGCCCGCATGGGGCTGGACTATGTCGATATATTCTATTCTCATCGTTATGATCCTGAGACAACTTTGGAAGAGACCATGGGCGCGCTGGATTACGCGGTGCGCTCCGGTAAGGCGCTATACGCGGGCATTTCATCGTATAATTCGCAGCGCACCAAGGACGCGGCCAAGATTCTTCGTGAACTTGGCACGCCATGCATCATTCATCAGCCGAGCTATTCCATTATCAATCGCTGGGTAGAAGAGGATCATTTGCTGGATACCCTGGACGCCGAAAGCGTTGGTTCCATTGCATTTACACCACTGGCCCAAGGTATGCTCACCAATAAATATCTTGGCGGCATTCCTAGCGATAGCCGCGCCGCGCAGGGTAAATCTCTTGATCCGAACATCATCAATGACAAAACCATTGAAGGCCTAAGGGCACTCAACGCCATTGCCGAAAAGCGTGGACAGACACTGGCGCAAATGGCGGTCGCATGGGTTTTACGCGGCGGACGGGTGACATCAGCGCTGATTGGTGCGTCTAAATCTCAGCAGATTATTGACTGTGTAGCCGCGCTTGATAACCAGAATTTCACTGAATCCGAGCTTGCTGAAATCGACACTTATGCCGAAATGGCAAATGTTAACTTGTGGTCGGCGTCATCAGAGCGCGCGGGTGTGGTAAAGAAAAGCTGATGGAAAAACAAGGTGTTATAACCAATCCGGTGTTGCTGGGATTTAATCCCGATCCATCGTTCATTTGTGTTGGTGATGACTATTACATCGCGACCTCAACGTTTGAATGGTATCCGGGTGTTCAAATCCACCACTCCAAAGACCTGATAAACTGGGACTTGGTGTGCCGACCGCTTGCCCGCGAAAGCCAGCTTGATATGCGTGGCAATCCGGATAGCTGCGGCGTTTGGGCGCCGTGCCTATCATTTGCTGATGGACTTTTTTGGCTGGTCTATACCGATGTGAAGCGCTTTGACGGCAATTTCAAGGATGCGCATAATTATATTGTGACCGCGCCAAGCATTGCAGGCCCATGGTCTGATCCTATTTACGTCAATTCATCAGGCTTTGATCCGACCTTGTTTCATGACGATGACGGAAAGAAATATTTTGCCAATATGGTGTGGAATCATCGTGCTTCTGGCGTGAAAGGAAGTCCGCGCGAAACATTTTTTGGCGGTATATTGTTGCAAGAATGGGATGCGAAAACGGGTGAGTTAGTCGGGCCCGTTACCAACATTTATCCCGGTACAAGCCTTGGTTTGGTCGAGGCACCGCATCTGTTTAAGCGCGGTGATTATTACTATTTGACCACCGCTGAAGGCGGCACAGGGTACGATCATGCGGTCACTATGGCGCGATCGAGAAACGTACGCGGGCCGTACGCCAACCACCCGAACTCGCACTTAATAACGTCCAGATTTGATGCGAATGCACCGCTTCCGCGCTCAGGTCATGGGCAGATGATAGAGACCAAGGACGGCGAAGTCTATCACTCGCACTTATGCTCGCGCCCGCTGGATGGGCTGAATAGAAGTCAGATGGGTCGTGAAACGGGCATTCAGAAATGTGTCTGGGCGGATGATGGTTGGCTCTATTTGGAGCAAGGTGGTTTGGTTCCCACTGTTGAAGTGCAAGCGCCGCAGTCCTCTCGAAGCGTTACACAAAAGTCCGCCCAAACAATCCGCAGAGATTTTGACGGTGGTGTTTTGCCGCCGGAATTTCAGTGGCTGCGCTCGCCATACCCTGAGCGCTTATTTTCACCAATAGCGCGGCCGGGTCATCTGCGGGTATATGGCCGCGAGTCTATTGGCTCTTGGTTTGAGCAAGGGCTGGTGGCGCGTCGCCAGGAACAGCACAAATTCCGCGCCGAATGCCGTATAGAGTTTGAGCCTGAAACCTTTCAACACATGGCTGGAATCACGCTCTACTATAATCGCTTCAAGTTCCATTTTCTTGGTATCACTTATGATGAGGAGTTGGGCAGACGGGTGCTCAGTGTCATGTCGTCAATGGGCCATCCTGACGGTGTGTTGACTTATCCACCGCTTTTGCCCGTCGTGCTTCCAGATGGCCCCCTTGATTTCGCTGCCGACGTTGATGGCGCCGTTTTGCGTTTTTCGGTCAAAATCAATGGCGAATGGATTGCTGTCTGCGGTGCGCTGGATGCCAGCCTTGTGTCCGACGAAGGTGGTGTTCGCGGCGAGCATGGGTCGTTTACGGGCGCATTTATCGGGATGATGGCCTTTGACATCACTGGCGGCGGCAGACATGCTGATTTCGATTGGTTCAGCTACGCGCCGAAATAATTACAGCGAATTCAAAAATGCCACCAGCGCGTCACGGTCAGATTTCGGTGCATTTCGAAACGCCTCTTTCGCTGTCTCTGCTTCGCCGCCGTGCCACAAAATGGCTTCTGCCGGTCCACGGGCGCGACCATCATGCAGCAGACGGTCATGACCATTGACTGTTTGAATAAGTCCAATTCCCCATAGTGGCGGGGTGCGCCATTCGGAGCCGGATGCCAAATTATCAGGCCGGTTATCAGCCAGCTTTAGTCCCATGTCGTGCAGCAACAAGTCCGTAAACGGATGGAATATCTGGTTCTCCAACTCGGGCAGTACTGCCTTTGGGCTTGTGGCGAGCGTCGGGCTATGACACGCCGCGCAGCCAAACGAGGTAAAAAGCCGTTGGCCCTTCATTACGATGGGATCAGTCGGGTTGCGCTGGGCAGGCACTGCTAGCAACCGCGTATAAAGGTTCAGCTTGTCGAAAAACTTATCCGACATATCCATCTCATTACCACCGATAGGAGCTGCCAAACACTCAGCTTGAGCCGGGGCACAGCTCTCCGCCTTGTGCAGCGGGTTGGTAATCCCGATATCGCCATTGGCCGCGCCGCCGTTTTGCGCATCGAGATTTGGTTGATTGGCCTTCCAGCCAAAACGTCCGATTTGCAACGTTCCGGAGACCGGATCCATCACTTCATTGGCTCGTCCAGAAATGCCATCGCCGTCTTTATCGTCGGGGTCAGCAGCCGCAAGTAATGCCTCTGCTGGTACAGCCTCAAGCAAGCCAAGACCGATCATTTGCGGCGCAACACGCGGCGACAGCATTATGTCTTTGCCAAATTCACCATAGCCAAGGGCGGTAATCTCATAGTGCGGCTGCAGCAATTCATAGGGCTCACCATCGCCATATGTGCCTGCAATGGCTGACGTGGTTACCTTGGTTTTGCCCTCCGGCTTCACACCCAAAATAGCATCTTCGCTGAGCTGGTCGCCATAGACGGGATGCGGCGATGCGCCATTGGGGCTGCTTACATCCGGCACGCTCACGCGGATGAGCATGGATTCCATCTTCTCATCCGGTGAAAGCGGCGGGCGGCCACGACCATCTTTGGTGTGACAGCCAGAGCAGGAGACTCGATTGAAAAAGGGGCCAAGACCATCAAAACTTTTGACTGACGCAGGTGCGATCACCCAATTGGTATTGAACAACCGATTGCCAAAAAAGAACGGCCGCTGATGTTCGGCGCGTGCATTACTGGCCATCATCGTAAACGCCGCATCGCCAATCGTTTTCGTCACCGTTGTGGCAGCGCCAAGAAAAGGCGAAACCGGCGTATAGCCCCTGTCGGCACTCTTGTTTGCCACGCCCGCCGCAATCGCTGCCATGGACAGCGATAACGCTGCCACAAGTGCAAGGCTGAGGCGGGCGGTACGTTTCATTGTTTTATTCGGCTGACGGGATAAGTAGGAGCACGCCCAGCCTTGAACCTGCCTTGGTCAAACCTTGGCCAAGTGCCTGCAATGCAGAGACGGCCTCCTCGCCAGCTTTACGTTCGGGGCTACCTTCAGGAGAGGCCAAAACCTTATCCCATGGGTTGCCAAGTGCAGCGACCTTGATCTCAGTGTCAGCCAATAACGCATCAACTTCAGCAGCTGTTGCCGGATCAATTGACTTTACCAATTCATCAAGGCCAGCGCGGGTCTTGCCATCAGCATCGCCGGTCCACACATTCTTGATGCCTTGCAAATCATAGACAAAGTCTTGATGGGTCGTGTCTGAAAAGCACGAATGCTCGTCTTCCTGATCGCCGGAATCAAGTGCCACGGCGAGACGCGCCGACATAAATTCTGAACCCGCCAAAATGCCCATGCCATTGAGCATACGTCCCAAAACTTCGCGCTCTGGCAATGCTTTTAGCTTGGCAACATAGCCATTCGGACTTTCATCCGCCCAAGCTGCTGCAACGGACTTTATATCCTGCTCCAACTGCTCGGCAACCAAGTGGAGATACAAACGGCGACGGTCATTGGCCGGCGTTCCTGCTACATAATCGCTTGCAGGGCGCGCGCCCGGACCATCAGCACTAAAATCCTGACCCCAGAGCAAAAACTCAACAGCGTGCCAGCCAGTCGTCACGTTGGCTTCATCATCCGCACCATTGGCCTTCACAATTGCCTCAATGGTTATTGGATCGCTATTGGCATTGATGATGCCCGCCTTTGGATTGTCTTTCACATAGTCAATCGCAGCCTCGTTCATCGGCCAAGCATTAATCTGACCTTCAACGCTTTCAATCGGGCCATCGTAAAAACGAAATGCTTCCGTTACCAAATAGGAGGGGCGAGCCTTCACCCATGCCGCACGTGCGGCGGCCAAGGTTGTCTCATCCGGCTTATCAAGAAACGCATCAATCTTGTGCTCAAGATCTTCAGCATTATCGCCAGAGGATTTGTAAGCAATGCGTGCTAAATCAATATAGGCATCAACCTGGGCCTTGGCATCAAACTTAAACGCGTTAGCATCTGTAGATGAAAGGAGGTAACTTGCCGGTGCAGAGCCACCGCCCTCGCCGCCAGCCTCACCACCTTCGCCGCCCGCGGCAGCTACTGGCGCAACAGTTGCGCTTTCACCTGCCTCGCCGCTATCTTGCGCATAGGCCGACGGCACGCCAAACAGAGCACTCGCAAAATCATTTGTGGGAATAGTGGTGTTCAATACGGAACCGGCAAGTACAGCACTGCCGACTCCAAGCCAAAGCTTGGTCTTCATAGTTTTTCCTCTCATTCGTGGTTCAAGGTCACGACGATGCAGCATCTATAAAACCCGCCGTATTGGATTTGCAAGTGCCGAAACCGAAATATGCCTCACATTAGAACAATTGTAATCCGTTGATTAGATTGGAACAATTCCAAATAACTGCTCTATAATTTACCTTGCACCGACATTCATTTTGCGATTATTTGAAAGTCACCAGACGTGTAAACCTTGAATTTACACCGGATATGGAGATGAAAATGCAAATGTTAATTGCCGGTATCTTATCGCCGGATGATCTAATATTAGTCCGCCAAGCCTTTGAAAAAGCGCAGTTTGTTGACGGCCGCGAAACAGCCGGTTGGGCCGCAAAGACGGTCAAAAACAACCTGCAAGCCAAAGCGGGCGACCCCGCGCTGGATGAAGTGCGCACCTTGGTTGCGGAGCGCTTGCGCACCAACTCCCTCTATCAACTTGCCGTGCGCCCCAAGCACTTCACGCCCGTTTTGTTTGCCCAATACCGCGACACGATGACCTATGGCACGCATGTGGATGACGCGATGATGCAAGGCATTCGCACCGATATGTCCTTCACGCTCTTTGTTGACGAACCGGATACTTACGATGGCGGCGAACTGGTGATCGAATCGAGCGCAGGCGAAAACCCTATCAAAGGCCCTGCGGGTTCCCTCTATGTTTATCCGTCAAACACGCTGCATCGCGTCGATGCGGTGACATCTGGCACGCGCCGTGTGGCTGTCGGCTGGATTCAAAGCCAAATTCGCAATGGTGAGCAACGCGAAATCCTGTTCGATTTAGACACCGCGCGTCGCATGATTTTTGCCAGCCAAGGCAAGACAGCGGAGTTTGACCTCATGTCGAAAAGCGTGGCGAACCTGCTGCGCATGTGGGTGGACTAGTTTTAGCCAGCGATATCAACAACGCCGCAATCGCCCGTCTCTGAACCATAGGCAAGGCGAAAGCCGCCGCTGTCCCAATTCATGCTGGACAGCGCACCTTTGCCACCGCGTCGCAGCAGGACCTCTTTTGAGTCTGCAAAGCGAACGGCCAAGATCATGCCGTCGGAAAATCCTACAGCACAAACTTCTTCGAGCGGGTGGCAGGCCACGGCGGTCACTTTGAGATTTGCCCGTGTGCCAAGTTCCAACGGTGCCTTGCCCATCGGTCCATCCTTGCCATGAAAGGGCCAGACGATGGCGGCTTCAGCGCCGGACGTTGCCAAGTGACGGCCTTTGGCAGACCATGACCAGCTTTTGATTTTTGCCGGATAGCCGGTCATGCGCATGTGTTTGCCATCTTCCAAGCGCCAGCCGTGCAGTGCGTTTTCTTGCATCGTGGTGACGACATAGCGGCCATCGGGCGAGAAGCAGACTCCGTTGTGCGCCCCTTTCCACTCCAGCTCTGTGGGTTTAGCATCTGTGCCGGGGAATGACAGCGTAACGCCATTGTAGCGCGCACTGGCCAAGCGGATGCCCTTGGGTGCAAGCGCGACACCCTCGATGCTGCGCTCGTGGGTCTGGTCTGAGCGCTTACCACTGGCGTCAATCAGGCTCGTAACTTTGCCACTGGCAAAGGCGATTGTGCCGCTGGGTCCGCAGGCAATTGAGGTAATCCACTTTTTCGAATTGGCAGCGATTTCTGTCTTGTCACCATTGGCGGCGCTGGCGAAAATCTTGCCATCCTCGCCACCGGTAATCAGCTTTGAAGCGTCAATATTTATAGTGGCGCAGAGCAATCCATCATGAACCTGCGCGACTTTTGCCCCGCCTTCAATGCGGTGCACTGAACCGGAGGCGTCAGCAAAAAATGGCGTGTTGGCGATGAAACCGGCAAACACGCAATGACCCGGCAAATCTAAGGGAGCAATGGTAGGCATCGCGGGTCAGGCCGCTTTGCAGGCATCGAAGCCTTTTTGCAAAAGCTCTTGGCTGAGCCTGCGACCGATGAACACCAAGCGGCTTTCGTGCTTTTCGCCGTCCTTCCACGCACGTTGGTGATCGCCTTCAACAATCATATGAACGCCCTGAACAACATAGCGCTCAGGATCATCCTTAAAGGCGACGATGCCCTTCATGCGCAAAATATCCGGACCTTGGGCCTGCGTCAGCGCATCAATCCACGGGAAAAACTTATCCGCAATCATCTCACCGCCACGCAGCGAAATGGATGTGACCGTCACATCATGGATCGGCGAGGCGGCATGGTGGTGATCGTGGTGGTCGTGGTCGTGGTGATCATGATGGTGGTCATCGTGGCTGTGATCGTGGCCGCAATTTTCATCGTGAACATGGTCGTGGTCATGTTCGTCATGGGCGTGGAGGAAATGCGGATCGTCTTCCAACACTCGCTTCAAATCGAAAGCGCCACGATTCAAAACCTTGTCGAGTTCGATGTCAGAGCGGTTGGTGCGATAGATTTTTGCGTGCGGATTGATTGCGCGAACTGTCGCCTCAATATCGCGCAATTCTTCCTTGGTAACGAGATCGGTTTTGTTTATGAGGACAACATCAGCAAAAGCAATCTGGTCTTCCGCTTCACGCGAATCTTTGAGGCGCAGTGGTAGATGCTTGGCGTCAACCAACGCCACCACCGCATCAAGATAGGTCTTGGCCTTCACGTCATCATCCATAAAGAAAGTCTGCGCAACAGGAACCGGATCCGCAAGGCCGGTGGTCTCAACGATAATGCCATCAAAGCGGCCCGGACGGCGCATCAGGCCTTCCACAACGCGGATCAAATCGCCGCGCACGGTGCAGCAAATGCAGCCATTGTTCATCTCGTAAATCTCTTCGTCGGATTCAACGATGAGGTCATTATCAATGCCAATTTCACCAAATTCATTGACGATCACCGCATAGCGCTTGCCGTGCGCCTCGGTCAAAATGCGGTTGAGCAATGTGGTTTTGCCTGCGCCGAGGTAGCCCGTGAGTACGGTTACGGGAATGGGTGCAAATGCTTCGCTCATGAATAGCCTCGTTGAGAATGATTGGAATTTGAACTCTATATAGGATGGTGTGCGGTGAAATGCACG
>JAYTVD010000197.1:0-11669 GCA_043744175.1 Phyllobacteriaceae bacterium | reverse complement strand
GCTATAACCGCCAGCGCAAATGGATTTTCACCAAAGACGGCAAACAGGAAGCGCTGGACATTAAGAGCCGCGTTGGCATTGATAATCTCGATGCGCTGCGCGAGGCCGTCATCAACAGTGTCGGCATCACCACAGGCCCGCAATGGATGTTCAAGCATGACAGGGAGGAAACGCATGTGATCCCCCTGCTCACCGACTACGACATGGGCAAAGTTGCACTTCATGCCGCCTACCCCAGCCGCCGCTTCGTACCACTAAAAGTGCGCCTATTCATCGACTATATCCGCGCTGAATATCGCGCCTTTGAAACAGCGCACAATGATTGCGACAACTGTTGATTCAATTCATCAATACGCTCATGCACTCTCAAAATCGCGGCGTACAAAACGTTGAAATGACTCAATAATCTGCAAGCGCCCCAACAAGCGATTGCATAATATCCCACCGGCTGGCATGGCTACATCCATCCAGTTTAGCCAAATTTCGAAGGACCATCACATGGCAAAAGTCGCATTTCTAGGCCTCGGCGTCATGGGCTACCCGATGGCCGCACACCTGAAGCACAAGGGCGGACACGACGTCACCGTCTATAACCGCACCACTGAAAAGGCCAAAGCCTGGGTGGCCGAGCATGGCGGCGCATTTGCGGAAACGCCGGCCAATGCTGCGAGGACCCAAGACTTCGTATTCTGCTGCGTTGGCAATGATGATGATTTGCGAAGTGTGACACTAGGCATAAACGGCGCCTTTGCCGCCATGAAAAAAGGCGCGATCTTCATCGACAACACCACCGCATCCGCCGAAGTTGCCCGCGAACTGGACCTTGCCGCCAAGGCGCTCGGATTAGGTTTCATCGACGCTCCCGTCTCCGGCGGACAGGCGGGCGCTGAAAATGGTGTGCTGACCGTTATGTGCGGTGGCAACGAGGACACGTTCGACACCGCCAAGCCAGTCATCGACGCCTACGCCCGCATGGTGGGCCTTATGGGTCCGGCCGGCTCCGGCCAGCTCGCCAAAATGGTCAACCAAATTTGCATCGCCGGCCTCGTGCAAGGGCTGGCCGAAGGCATTCACTTCGGCAAAAAGGCAGGGCTGGATATTGAGGCGCTGATCGCCGTTCTCTCGAAAGGCGCAGCAGGCTCATGGCAGATGGAAAACCGCCACAAGACCATGAATGTCGGCAAGTTCGACTTCGGATTTGCGGTGGATTGGATGCGCAAGGACTTAGGGATTTGCCTCAACGAAGCCCGCCGCAATGGCGCGTCCCTCCCCGTTACCGCTCTGGTCGATCAGTTCTACGGCGATGTGCAAAAACTTGGCGGCAAGCGCTGGGATACCTCCAGCCTGCTCGCAAGATTGGAACTTTAGGATGTCGCTTCCCAACGATGAGCCGGTCAGCACGGATGATGTGTTGAAATGGCTAAAGGCAAACGGCTCAAACGCAGTCATCGAAAACAAGGCGCGCTTCGGCATCAAAATTGAGCAAACATTCGGTGTCACCAACGCCGCACTGCGCCCTTATGCGCGCGGCATTGGCAAAGACCATGAACGTGCCTTGGAACTATGGAAAACCGGTTATCGCGAAGCGCGGCTTATCGCTTCCTATACGGATGAAAAAGCCAAAGTCACCGAAAAACAGGCCCGCCGCTGGGCTGCTGAATTCGACTCATGGGAAATTGTCGATAGCGTCGCCGACCTGTTCATCGAGGCAGGTCTATCGGATCTATTGATACCCGAATTTGCCGCCGACGAAGCCGAATTCACCCGCCGCGCCGCATTTTCGATGATTGCCGTTGCCGCCGTCCACATGAAAAAACGGCCCGACGCCGAATTTCTGGGCTACCTCGATTTGATCGAGGCGCACGCCACAGACGAGCGCAATTTTGTCAAAAAAGCTGTAAACTGGGCACTGCGCCAAGTGGGCAAGCGCTCGCTGGAGCTTCACGCCCCCGCGCTTTCATTGGCCGAAAAGCTCGGCGCATCAAGCGATAAAACAGCGCGGTGGATTGGCAAGGACGCATTACGTGAACTCACCAATCAGAAAATCATCACCGCGATAAGCCAGAAAGACACCGCAACCAAGCGCGGCGGCGGTGTTCAGAAACGATCCTAAACGGTTCCGCTGTCCTTCTCCAAAATCATATAATCCAGCGGCAGTTGCGTGGTGTATTTAATCTGCTCCATCGCAAACGCCGATGATACATCGCTGATTTCGATCTTGGCGATCAGCCGCTTATACACCGCATCATAGGCTGCAATATCCGGCACGACCACTTTCAAAAGATAATCCACCGCCCCGCTCATGCGGTAAAATTCCACCACCTCGGGAAACTCGGAAATCACCTCCGAGAAGCGCCGCAGCCATTCAGGATTATGCGCATTGGTGCGGATGGAGACAAACACCGTCACCCGCGTGTTGATTTTCGTCGGATCAAGCACGGCCACGCGGCGCTTGATAACGCCGTCTTCTTCCAGCTTCTGAATGCGCCGCCAGCACGGCGTGGTGGACAAACCAACCTTCTTAGCGATATCCGCAACGGCAAGCGTGGCATCCTCCTGCAACAGGCGTAGTATTTTACGATCAAGACGATCCATAACGACTCCAGAATGACTTTCTTTGAACGAGCAATAATACTCTTATCAAAGGAAAACCATACCTAAAACGACGCATTTTAGAAAAATAAATCCGCTACGCTTGTGCGCTCGGCCTTGCAGCTAAAGTCGCTTTCCAGCGCAACACGTTTGTCAAAAGCTCCGGAATTACGATCTTTGCAGGCTTCATAAAATCCATCGCCACAAGACCTGTGATGTCAGCAATGGAAAATTCGTCCCCCGCCGCAAATTCGCGATTAGCCAATTCGCCGTTCATCAGCTCAAGAAACGCCAGCGCCTTCGGACGGTTCGCCTCGCCCCACTCCGGCACCTGCGGCACTTCCCAGCCTTGCATCGCCGGATGTGTATGCCTGAATGCCGCCGCCACGGCATTCAAGAATGTCAGCTCCATACGGCGGTTCCACATCTCAACTTTGGCCTTGCCCAGCGCGCCTTTGCCAAAAAGAGTAGGCTCCGGCTGCAACTCTTCAAAATAGCGACAAATCGCGACAGACTCTGTAAGTATCGTGCCATCGTCCAGTTCAAGCACCGGCAGGCGCTGCAACGGATTGCGACTGGTCACGTCCTCGCCCTTGTGGCCGTTTGCCCCCATGTCCACTGGCACGAGCGGCACTTCGATGCCCTTCTCAGCCAAAAATATCCGCACGCGGCGCGGATTGGGCGCTTTGCCGCCATCAAATAGCTTCATCATCGAACTCCTCTCAAATTCATTCAATCCCAAAAAGTCGATTGAAGAAAGCCAGACTTTTGAACCAGAAATCATGCGGCACTTCGACAATATCAGCGTGCGCCTGCCGCCACTCCTGCGGTCGCTCAAACGTGCCGCGCCACATGCCACGCTTGGCAGCTTTTGCCGCCATTTCATCGCTTAAATATGAGCCATAGGAAACCGCCCAACCGCCTGCCACCATCTCGCGATTAATATCTTTTGTCAGCGCGGTGCAAATACCCAAAAACCGGCCATATTTGTCCAAACGTGAACCAGCGCACGCCAAAGCCGCCCTACCTATCAGATTGCGTAAATTTGCCCGCGCTTCCGCCCCGCATTGATAAGACTTGCCAAGCGCAACACAGGTTTGGCGCATCTCCGGCGCATCAATTCCCTCAAGACGGATTTTTGTACCGTTCAGCACAATCGTGTCACCATCAATGACATAAGGTATGCCTTGGTGCGATTGGGCGGTAAACTTGTCGAGCTTCAGGATCATCAAAACCAAGGCAGTGAAAAACGCCAAAGTCAGCATCCAGTCCAGCGTCCGCCGCCATAGAGGGCGCGGGGTTGAATAATAGCGATAGCGCCGGAATGCCATGCTTCAAAAATTACCTTTGTTTTCAACGTCCGCAAACGAAAATGCACCGTTCGTTAATCATGAAGCTTTAGGCTTTATAAATATAAAATCCAACCAGACTGTGAAATGTTGTAATGAGTGCGCTGCGATCACAAGTCGCTGATAAAAATATAGTCAATGTGGCCAAGCGCTCTCGCAACCCCGAGATGGCGAAGGCCATAAAGCGCACACGCGCGCGCCTAAACGAAGGTGGCCGCGCCGATTTTACCGCAGATTTACTCCGCCTACACGCCGAAGTGCTGGGCTCGCTAGCGCTCGTCATTCCCGTTGCAGTCGTCGCCACCGCAGGGGCGGCCACATTTGTCGGCTTTGGTGTCCAAGCGATTTATTGGGCGATGCTAACGTTGATCGCCTACGCGCTGTTGGGCGTATTCGCCCGTCGTCTTGCAGGCACAGAGATCGACGCGGTAAACATTTCCTATTGGTCTAACATTATGCTGGCCTGCCACATAGTTACCGGTCTTTGCTGGGCATGGCTTGCTGCATTTAAGTGTTATGAATGCGGCATTCCGCAAATTAGCGTCCTACAAGCCGTTGTCCTACTTCTGGCAATGGCCGGTACAGCAATTGCAACGGCGAACATGCGCCGCGCCCTACTGGTGACCTTTGTTGTTCCGGTCGCGTCATTCATCGTCTTTTCGGCCCACCTGACTAACGCCGTCGAAATTTCAATGGTGTTGATGCTGATTGCGGGCATCGCGTTTTTCATGGTTGTCGCCAATTACTTGAACAATATCGCACGCGAAAATCTGGAGCATCAGTCCGAAAAGGATGCGCTGATTGCCGAGCTTGAGACAGCCAAAAGCATGTCGGACGAGGCGCGCTCCCGGGCTGAGGAAGCCAATATGGCAAAATCGCGCTTTCTGGCCTCCATGAGCCACGAACTGCGCACGCCGCTCAACGCTATTCTTGGGTTTTCAGAAGTCATGAGCAATGAAGTACTCGGCCCTATGGATAACCCGACGTACAAGGAATATGCACAGGATATCCACGATAGCGGCGAGCATTTGCTCAATCTTATCAATGAGATATTGGATCTTTCACGTGTTGAAGCCGGGCGTCACTCTCTAACCGAAGAAGTTATGAAACTGGCTGACACAGTCGAAGATGCGGTCCACATGATGACGCTAAAAGCGCGCAGCAAGGACATTAAGATCATCAGTAATTTTGAAAAAACGCTGACCTCAATTTGGGCCGATGAGCGATCAGTTCGCCAAATCACGCTGAATCTTATTTCCAATGCTGTGAAATTCACGCCAACTGGCGGCGAGATTACCGTCAAAATCGGCTGGACCGGCGGCGGCGGGCAGTACATATCCGTCAAAGACAATGGCCCCGGCATTCCGGAAGACGAAATTCCAATCGTGCTCTCTACCTTCGGCCAGGGCTCAATCGCCATCAAAAATGCTGAACAAGGGACAGGCCTTGGCCTGCCCATCGTGCAAGCGCTGATGCATCTCCACGGCGGTATTTTTGATCTGCGCTCCAAGCTGCGCGAAGGCACCGAAGCGCTCGCCATTTTCCCTCGTGACCGCGTAGTAATTGCTGCGAGGAAAATTGCAGAATCAGGCCAACCACCGGAAAATCAGCAGAAGAAGATATTTGGGTAAAGCCAAACGGAAGCGCAGAAAATCACGCTAGTTGGCCGCCAAAATGGGTTTTCGGTTAGGCCGAAAGTCTGACCCAAAACTCGTTCTGGTGAGTCAAATAGCGTGAATTTCGAGAACCGTAGCGCAGCGTACGTTTGTACGTGAGCAACGGAAGCGCAGAAAATCGCGCTAGTTGGCCACCAGAATGAGTTTTCGGTTAGACTTGGTCGCTAACGCCTGCTTCGCCAAAGGTCGCCATGCCGGAATGGCATAGCGCTGCAGATTTGACGATGCCTGCCGCTAGTGCAGCTCCGGAACCCTCTCCGAGCCTCATGCCAAGATCAAGCAATGCCGTCTTGCCCATTTTCTCCAACGCCAAGCGATGTGCTTTTTCTGCCGAGACATGGCCAAAAATGCAGTGATCGAGCGCCGTAGGATTTGCTGCCAGCAAAATCGCGGCGGCGGACGAGGCCACAAAGCCATCCACAATCACCGGAACTTTTTGCATACGAGCCGCAAGAATTGCTCCAGTCATAGCGGCGATTTCGCGACCGCCAAGTCGGCGCAGCACCTCAAGTGGATCCTTCAGATGAGCGCTGTGTAGCTTCACGGCACGGCGCACGGCATCCGCTTTGCGCTTGATGCCCTCGCTATCTGCACCTGTGCCGGCACCAACCCAATCTTCAGCCGCGCCGCCATAAAGCGCATGAAAAATCGCTGCCGCAATGGTAGTATTGCCGATGCCCATTTCGCCAATGCAGAGTAAATCCGTGCCGCCAGCGATTGCCTCCATACCGAAAGCCATAGTCGCCGCGCAGGCCTTTTCGTCCAGCGCCGCCTCCTGGGTAATGTCACCAGTTGGATGATCCAGCGCCAGATCGAACACTTTCAGCCCCAAATCATTGGCGATGCAAATCTGATTAATCGCCGCGCCACCGGCTGCGAAATTCGCAACCATCTGAACTGTCACTTCTGCCGGAAATGGCGAAACGCCTTGCTTGGTAACACCATGATTGCCAGCGAACACTGCCACCAGTGGGCGCACAATTTGCGGCTTGTGCTTGCCGGTCCATGCCGCCAGCCATTCAACAATGCCTTCCAGCTTACCCAGCGCGCCCGGCGGCTTGGTCAAAAATCGGTCGCGGTTGCGCACCGATTGCACAGCCTCTTGATCGGGACCGGGCAAATCCTTAAGCAAGGCGCGAAAGTCATCGAAGGGCAAGCCGCTGGTCATATCTAAGATTCCATTTTCGTGGCAATTGAGTTCGGATTTCCCTATAAGCATTCCCGGCGGGATGGCAAACCCCGCCGAGCGACGCATCAGGGCGTTATTTGTGAAGTGAGACGAAATGGACAGCGGATTAGACACTTTGTGGCGCGATACGATGCGGTCTGTTGGCTTTTTGACCCGCCTGCCCATGCCATCACGCTATTTTGAGGGCGACGATGGTTCGCTGGTAACCACTGCCCGCGCGTTCCCTTTGGCCGCAGTCATCGCAACTCTCCCTGCCCTAGCGGTACTGATAGTCTGCACCTTGTTTGTGCTGCCGCCGCTACTCTCCGCCGCTTTGGCAATCGCAACGCTGACAATCACCTGCGGTGGATTGCACGAAGATGGGCTGGCGGACGTCGCGGATGGCTTTTTCGGCGGGAACACCAGCGAGCGCCGCCTCGACATTATGAAAGACAGCCGCATAGGGACCTATGGAGCCATAGCGCTCGTGATTTCTTTCGCAGTAAAAACCATCGCCCTCGCTGCCATTCTACAAAGTGGATTGCTCTGCGCCTTGGCAAGCCTGATTGCCGCAACAGTGGCAGGCAAAGCCGCGCTGATCTGGCACTGGTCCGAGCTGGAATCCGCCCGCCCCGGCGGCACGTCAGATAAAGCGGGCGCACCATCAGAGAACGCCGCAACATTCGCGCTCGGCTCCGGCGCTGCCATTGCTGTTGTGCTCGCCTTTGCATCCCGTGGCACGAGGCCAACGCTGCTAGCCATTGGCCTCAGCATGGTTGCCACCCATTTGTTCAAACAACTTTGCGCCACAAAAATTGGCGGCCAAACTGGCGATACGCTAGGCGCCGCCGCAATCATTGCGGAAATGTCGTTTTTCATTGGCCTTGCAAGTGGGCTTTAGGAATAGCATTTAAGCATGATGACCATTGAATCGCCCTGCATTCTGATTTGCTCGATTGATATGAAAACCGGCTATTGCTTCGGATGCGGGCGCGACCGCGACGAAATTGGCAACTGGCTAAACATGACATCACAAGAGCGCCACAGCCTGATGGAAATTTTGCCCGCTCGCCTCGAAACCATGGAGCGCCGCCCGCGCCGCGAGACCCGACGACAACGAATAGCACGGGGCGAAACGGCATGAGCCGAACGCTGTTGTTTTTGCTGGCAGCGCTCGCGGCCACACTCGCCATCGTTTTCATCAACCGTGACAGCGGCATGACGCTAGGCATGACCAATGATAAATTTGTCAGCGTTGCCAGTTTGGTGTTGATCTTAGCGGCCGTCGGCATAAGGTTTATTGGTCACGGCCAGCCGCTATCGCAAACGCTGCGCCATCTTGGATTTTGGATTGTCATCGGTGTTGGTCTGGTCGGTGCGTATCAATATCGATTCCCCATCCAGGATTTTGCATCCAAAGTATCGCTAGGTCTTGTGCCATCGCGGCCCCATAGCAGCACAGGCGAAGACGGCGCGCTTAGCGTCACGCTCGGCAAAGCCAACAGCGGTCACTTCGAAGTGGACGCGCAAGTGAACGGCAAATCAACGCATTTTTTGATTGATACCGGCGCATCCGGCGTCGTGCTGACGGCTTTCGATGCGACTAATATTGGCATCAACATAGACGATCTTTCTTTCATTGCGCCTGTATCCACCGCCAACGGCAGTGCCATGGCTGCGCCGGTAACGCTCGATCAGATTGTTATTGGCGGGATCGTGCGTAAGAATGTGAACGCGCTTGTGGCACAGCAAGGCAGACTGGACCAAAGTCTGCTCGGCATGGATTATCTAAATACGTTATCGAGCTTTACAGTGAAGCAGGACGAAATGCTGCTGCAGGACTAATTCACAAAAGCGTCCAACCAAACCGCCCTGCCACAAACAACAGATACAGCCCCAGCGAGACCTCCAGCTTGCGCTTCGGCAAGGCATGAGCCACCTTCACGCCCATCGGCGTTACATAGTTGGATAGAGGCATGATAAGCGCAATCGCCAACCAGTTGACATAGCCCGTGGAAAAAGGCGGCAGGCCAACCTTGTGCCATCCCGCAATGATATAACCGATGCAGCCCGGTATCGCGATAAGCACGCCCACGCCCGCAGATGTCGCCACCGCTTGGTGAATGGGTCGGCCATAGCTGGTCATGAATGTATTATTCAAAACGCCGCCGCCAATGCCCATCAGTGTTGATAAAAACCCAATCGCCACGCCAACAATCGCCCGCACTGGATTTTTCGGCAAGTCAGCCCCTAGGCGCCAGTTATCCCGCCCGAACAAAAGCTTAGCGGCTATGACGACACAGACCACAGCGAAAATTGCACGCAAGCCAAAGCTGGAGATAAACGCAACAACAAGCGAGGCGATAAGCGCCCCAACGGGCAGCGCGACCCACCAGCTGCGCAGCAATTCTTCATCCACCGCGCCGCGCTTGCGATGCGCACTGAGTGAGCGAATGGAGGTCGTGACCACCAGCGCCAGCGATGTGCCGATGGACAATTGCATTTTCAATGCGTCATCGACGCCAAAAGCTCCGAACACTTGGTAAAATGCCGGCACCAAAACCGTGCCACCGCCAATGCCGAAAAGACCGGCTAGAAACCCGGAAATGGCACCTGCCACCAGCAAATACACTGCAAATTCAATAATCTGCTCAAGAGGCAAGCCCGCCATTTAGTCCCCGCATCGCCCGTAAATTTGAAGATTTTTATTGGACCCAAAAGCCGCTTTTGTCACGCAAATGTCACGCCAACATGGTTTTATTTGCCCACAGCAATCTCTGCCCCGCATTGCTGTCTTAAACAATCATTGGTTCTCCCCCGCTCCTATGATTGCCACGTGTTTGGCCGGTGTAACGCACCGGCCTTTTTTTGTCAGGCCGCGGCTTCTAGTCGAATATGCTCAAGCGCTTTGAACAAAACATCGGATGTAGCGCCGGGGCGGCAGGCATCCTCCGACAAGATTTGCCGGAACCGCCGCGCACCGGGAGCTCCATGAAACAAGCCGACCATATGGCGCGTGATGTGATTGAGCCGCCCACCGGAGGCGATATGCCGGTCGGCATAGTCCGCCATCACGGCAATCACATCGCCAATATCCCGCGGCGCAACCGTGCTGCCGTAAACCTGTTGGTCAACATCCGCCAAAATCTGCGGATCATGATAGGCCGTGCGCCCCATCATCACGCCATCAACATGTTTCAAATGCTTCGAAGTTTCATCAAGGCTGGAAATGCCGCCATTAATGCCGATAAATTTATGCGGCAACCGCGCTTTCAGACGATACACGCGCTCATAATCCAGCGGCGGCACATCGCGGTTTTCCTTGGGGCTAAGCCCCTGTAACCACGCCTTGCGGGCATGAACCCACAGCGCATCGCAGCCAGCATCAAATACCCTGTCCGCCAGCGTATCGAGCGCCACTTCCACATCCTGCTCGTCAACGCCAATGCGGCATTTCACGGTCACAGGAATATCCACCACCGCCTTCATCGCCGCCACACATCGCGCCACAAGGTCAGGCTCGCGCATCAGGCAAGCGCCAAATGTGCCAGACTGCACCCGATCCGACGGGCACCCGACATTCAAATTGATTTCCGTATAACCGAACCCCAGCGCAATTCGTGCGGCCTCTGCAAGTTTCAGCGGATCAGACCCGCCAAGCTGCAAAGCCAGTGGTTGCTCCTCAGGCGAAAACCCTAGCAACCGCTCCCGCACCCCATGAATAGCAGCGTCCGCAACCACCATCTCCGTATAGAGCAAAGCTCCGCGCGTGAGCTGACGGTGGAAAAACCGGCAGTGCCGGTCAGTCCAGTCCATCATTGGCGCAATCGCAAGTTTATGTTGTTGATATTGTTCCATTTTTTTGAGCTATAAAATCCTACAATTACGAATAATGCTCATCACTGGGTTTGGAATGGTTCATCCAGAAACCTCGTCCGAAAGCACATAACGAGTGGGCGTTGGTTACACTATTCCATCCCAAGTCAGAAGACTTTACGGCAGCAACAGGTATTTTTCCAATTATTTCGATGAACTAACGTACCAAGTGAGGTGTGCTACCAGAATGAATTCGCTAACTTTGCCGCACTTGCCTGCCGAAAGTTTCCCTCGGAGCCAATGCCAGCATTACCAACGTCAAAGCAAGCCCGCCCGAAAATAGGCCCGTCGCCAAAGTACCATCAGTAAAGCGTTGCGCAGTTAAGGAAACAGCAGTCATTGCAAAGCGGGGATCAAGGCCACGGCTTGCGGTATTCGCGATTATGAGGACGATACCAAAAATGGCCGACACCGCTGGGATCGCCCAAATGCCCATCCCCGCAACGGCATCTTGCGCCCAAAAGTTCGCATTCTGATTGCCTCCCGGATAAAATTCTTTGATCACTAAGGGAATTGGCTGGTCATAAGGGTAAGCAACGAACCAACTAATACCTGACACATGGGAGAAATAGGTGTGTGGATTGTCTGAAAAGAAATCAACATAGTGAGCGAACACTTGGCCAGGTACAGAGTAAAGGCGGACCGAGATTAGCCCCTGGACCTGGTCGCTTCCAGGCAGATTTAAGCTACACCAAATAGCTGCCAGCAGAAATGGCGTTATGTAAATAAGCATCAATCCGACTGGCCTTCGAAAGACTGTGAATTTGGAGGAATACCATATTGCAAATATCCACAACGGCGACAAAAGCGTAAACTTCTGAAAGGTAAACGTGTAGATCAAAAAATATAATAACAGCGCAATCAAAACCAATAGATATTTGCGCATGTAGAGCGCACAAGCAATCATCAGCGGACCAATTGAAAAAGTATACAAGGAGGCAGAATATCGACCCATAGACGTGAGTACCAAATCTGCTCGCAATTCATAGATATCAGAAAAGCCAACAA
>JAYTVD010000196.1:0-11717 GCA_043744175.1 Phyllobacteriaceae bacterium | reverse complement strand
ATGAGCGCGATTGAATTGATGGCGGAGAACCCGGGTCTTGCGCGAGATGCGTCATTAATCCGCAATGATTTGAAAAAATATGTTGCTGGTTCGCACGTCATTTATTTTCGGACCACAAAGACCATCCTGACCGTAGCAAGAGTACTGCACGGCCGCCAAGACGCTGGCAATTGGCTTTGAGCCGCCGATTGTTGTCGCAGTTAGTGGACGGAGTTACCTTTGATCGTGCCAAATTCAACTCAATACGGGAGAACACCATGTCAAATCAAATCCATACCGGCCACTGCGCCTGCGGGGCTGTCCGCTTCAAGGCCCATGGCGCGCTACGCGATGTGCTTTATTGTCATTGCTCGCAGTGTCGTCGCCAGACGGGGCATTTTTTGGCCTCGACTGCGGTTGAGGATGACAAGTTGGAAGTTGAGGGCGAGGTGACGTGGTTTGTGTCTTCGCCGGAAGCCAAACGCGGGTTTTGTGGACGGTGCGGGTCTGGCCTGTTCTGGAAAGGCACTGGCAAGACTTATACTTCAATTCTTGCCGGATCTTTTGATGAGCCAAGCGGGCTGAAGGCTAGCGAGCATATTTATGTTGCCGATAAAGGCGGCTATTATGAGATCACGGACGGGCTGCCGTGCCACGAAACGTGGTGAAAACAATTCGGGGACAGTTTACTTTTAGCCTGTCTCCGGTGTTTGTCTTGCCAAAAGTATTCCGTCGCTAAAAGTAAACTGTCCCCGAATTACCTTGGAACCGCCATGCAACGCCTCATCAATGCCTTTCGCAATTCACTTGCGGCTTTCCGCCAGCTTGGTTCCTCTGAAAAGGCGTTTCAGCAGGAACTGTTTATGTTGTTGCTTTCAGTTCCTGTAGCATTTTACTTTTGGGCTGATGGCTGGATGCGGCTTACGCTGATTGGGTCAGTTGTCTTTGTGATGATTGTCGAGGTGCTCAACACCGGTATTGAGGCCGCGTGCAATGCGTTATCGCGCGATTTTAATGCGGACATTAAGATCGCCAAGGACTGCGGCTCGCTGGCGGTGCTGTTGTCGATTGGCTTGGCGATAAGCGTCTGGGCACTCGCGCTGTGGCAACTGCTATTGTAAGCACAAAAACAGACAATTTTAACTATCTGCGCCTAAAATCCAGCCATACCGCGTTCCCGCGTCATTGGATGGTAACCCCTCATGCAAACCCAACTCAAACACCCTGAACCCGCGTCAGCCTTTAGCCGACCGGTTGATCTGGTTCATCTCGCCCGCCAAACCATGGGCGACCGCGCCTTGGAGGCTGAAATTCTTGGCATGTTTGCCCGCCAAATGTCCGGCGCGAAGGTGAGTATTGCGCTGAGCAATGCTGATGAGCGCAAGCGCCTGGCGCACACCATTCGCGGCACAGCCTCAAGCGTTGGCGCGTTTCGCGTGGCCGAAGTTGCCGGACGCATGGAAAAAGCGCCGCTGAACAGTGCGCTGGTGCGTGATCTCGAAGATGAGATTGCCGAAGTGCTGAATTTTATCGCCGCAATCAACAGATAAGCGCCCGCGCCACACTGCCCGATTGACTATTGCGCATAAGCCTATATCTCCCTGCCAACGTCTTTTTGCAGGTGAAATATGACCAAACTAACTTTTATTGCCTTTGATGGTACCCGTTTTGATGTTGATGCCGTCAACGGCTCTACTGTTATGGAAAATGCCATTAAGAATGCCGTTCCCGGCATTGATGCTGAATGCGGCGGCGCCTGCGCTTGCGCTACTTGCCATGTCTATGTTGATGATGCCTTTGCCGATGTGGTTGGCAAGCCGCAGGCGATGGAAGAAGACATGCTCGATTTCGCTTATGATGTGCGTCCCACTTCGCGTCTTTCTTGCCAGATCAAGGTGAGCGATGCCATCGAAGGCTTGGTGGTTTCCATTCCAGAGCGTCAGGCATAAGACAGAATTTCCGGTTATGCGTCTATTTCCGGAAATATTTTGCTTTCCGCCGCGGTGATGATGCGGTTAATCGCACGTCTATCCTAATACTTTCTCCCAAACGGACATTTCATCATGACTACACTCATCGAGACCGATATCGTAATCATTGGCGCTGGCCCTGTTGGCCTGTTTGCGGTGTTTGAACTTGGTCTTTATGATCTGAAATGTCATTTGATCGATATTTTGGACCGTCCGGGCGGCCAGTGCGCCGAACTTTATCCGGAAAAGCCAATCTACGACATTCCCGCGTGGCCTGAAATTTCCGGTCACGGCCTGACGGAAAAATTGATGGAGCAAATCAAGCCCTTCAATCCGACTTTCCATTTCAGCCGCATGGTTTCCGAGCTTTCCAAAGAGGAAGACGGCCGCTTCCGCACTGTGACGGATGAGGGCGAAGTGTTTTTGTCTAAGGTGGTGGTTATTGCCGCTGGTGGCGGTTCGTTCCAGCCAAAGCGCCCGCCTGTGCCGGGCATTGAAGAATTTGAAGGCAAGAGCGTGTTTTACGCCGTGCGCCGCATGGAAGAATTCCGCGATCAGGATGTGTTGATTGTCGGCGGTGGCGATAGTGCGCTGGACTGGACTTTGAACCTGCAATCCGTCGCCAAAAGCGTGACACTCATGCACCGCCGCCCTGAATTTAAGGCTGCGCCTGATAGTGTTCGCAAGATGTTTGAGCTGGTTGAAGCTGGCAAAATGACATTTGAGGCCGGTCAGCTTTCAGCGCTGCATGGCGAAGACGGTCAGCTTTCCTCAGTCACCATCAAGGGTCCGGATGGCGAGAAGACCATCAATGCAACGCGCATGTTGCCGTTCTTCGGTCTTACCATGAAGCTCGGCCCGATTGCGGACTGGGGCCTCAACCTTGAGCAAAACCTTATTCATGTGGATACGGAAAAGTTCGAAACCAATGTTCCGGGCATTTTCGCAATTGGCGATATCAACTGGTATCCCGGCAAGCTGAAGCTCATCCTGTCCGGCTTCCACGAAGCAGCGCTGATGACGCAGGCCGCCAAGCGCATCTGTAATCCTGGCGAGCGTATTGTGTTCCAATATACGACGTCATCGACCAATTTGCAGAAGAAGCTGGGCGTGCAGTAAAGGCTTTTGGGTTTCAAATTCTATATTGATTGGCCGTCTATTCAGGAAATTTGGCTGAAAAATCGATGAAACCCGTTTAGGTATTGTTTGGGTATATGCCAATGTTGATGCATCCGGCATTTTGTCAAAATACATTTCTTCAGGTTGCAAATGACTATATCCAGCTGAAGTTGTTGCAATCTTTAATAGTGCGTCATATTGTTAATTTATGAGAGCGCGCTCCCCGTTGAAAATGCAAGGGGCAGTGAAGAATGCGACGCAAAACAAGAATGGATCGGAAATGGCTGGACTAATAGGGGAAATGATAGGAGGGTGCATCGGCTTTTATGCACTTACACTATTTTTTGGTTGGGGCATAAATAAGATTTATCCTATGCCATATCACCAAAAATTATCTATCAGTGCAATATTCACAATAATATTTGCAACAATTGCAGGTGGATATGGCTTCGCTAATGGTGGCGAGCCAGTGTTTATGCGTGCGTTTTTTCAATATGCGTCCGCTGGATTCGTCGTTCTTGTTCTATTGCTAGGAAAGGACGCTGATAGACCGAATGATGGTCCCGATTTATCTGGCGATGTTCAATGAAACTTTTGCTGCCTCATTGCAATTCGGAGCGCATCGTTGTCGATGCGTGAGTGAAATGGGCGACGCAATGCGTTGCTTCTAGACCAATATCCAAATGGGTCTTTCTAGTGTGCATCTTCCAATCAACTGGAAGCGAGTATGATGCTTATACCTTACTAACATATATAATTGGAGTGTTGTCATGGTTGCCATACGTCTATCACCAGAAATGGAAGCCCGACTTGAAGCAGTTGCCAAGCGAACAGGGCGCACCAAGGCTAATTTAGCCCGTGAGGCCATCAATGAGCGCATTGGTGTTCTTGAGGATTTGTATCTCCCAGAAAATCGATACTCTGATATTTTATCCGGAAAATCCAAAACGTTACCGCTTGAAGACCTAATAAGAGAGTTTGGTCTGGAAGACTAAGCTTGTCTGTGTCATTGCCAAGGCTGTCGCCATGAGGCAAATTTCGGAAAAGACCTATGAACACCACTTGGCAACTCGGGCATAATCGCTCCCTCCGGCTCGGGCCGAAGGCTATAATCATGGGCATTCTCAATGTCACGCCGGATAGTTTTTCCGATGGCGGGCAGTTTGCGCGAGTAGATGCGGCGCTTGCCCAAGCCCGCGTGATGCTGGCTGAGGGCGCAGCCATCATTGATATTGGCGGCGAATCGACCAAGCCTAACGCTGTGGCAGTCAGTGCGCTCGAAGAGCAACGCCGCGTGTTGCCGGTTATCGAGGCGTTGGCGGGCGAAGCGATTATCTCTGTTGATACTTACCGTGAGGAAACGGCGCGGCTGGCGGTGCAGGCCGGTGCGCATATCGTCAATGACGTATGGGGACTTCAACGCGAGCCGGGTATTGCCAAAGTTGCTGCCGAGACGGGGGCAGGGCTGTGCATCATGCACACGGGGCGGGACCGCACGAAACTTGCCGATGCCATTGACGATCAGCGCTATTTCCTGCGCCAATCGCTGGAGATTGCGATGGCTGCAGGCATTGCCAGGGAAAACATTGTGCTGGATCCCGGCTTTGGCTTTGCCAAGGAAACTAGCGAAGATAATATTGAACTTATGGTGCGCTTTCGAGAATTGAAAGACCTTGGCTTTCCCTTGATGGTCGGTACGTCGCGCAAGCGGTTCCTAGGCAATATCACAGGCCGCGAGGCGCAGGAGCGTGATGTGGCAACCGCAGCCTCATCGGCAATCCTCAGATTAGCAGGCGCTGACCTTTTTCGGGTGCACAATGTCGCTTTCAACAGTGATGCGCTTTTGGTGGTAGATGCTATGCTGGGGATGAAGCGCGCGCCGGGGAAACCGGCACCACGTGGTTGATTGATACGAAATGAAAGTAATTGACGGGGTGTGATTTCCTTAAGTCACGCAACGCGATAAGGAGCGCAGATGTACGAAATTTATATGAAAAACTGCGCTTTCTTCGCCCGTCATGGTGTTCATGATGAAGAAGAGTTTTTGGGCCAACGCTTTTATGTTGATGCGCGTTTGAGCGTTTCGGCAGGCGATGCGATGGAAAATGATTCCATCCACGGCACCGTGGATTATGGCAAGGCCTTTCAAGTGATCGAGAAGATTATCAAGGGTGAGCGGCGCTATCTGATTGAAGCTCTGGCGCTGCGCGTGGCGCGGGCGCTGCGCGAGACTTTTCCGCAGATTACCAGAGCGGAGATCACTGTGCGCAAGCCCAACGCCCCGGTTCCGGGCGTGTTGGATTATGTTGAGGTGACGGTTGTCGAGCCGCGCTGATAATCAAGTCCTCATCGGCCTTGGTGGCAACCTTGGTGACCCGCTGAACGCCATGCGGGCGGCATTGGCTGCGTTTGACGCTCATGTAACCTGCCATGTTTTGCGAACCTCATCCGTTTGGCGCACTCCACCTTGGGGCCTGACCAACCAGCCGGACTTTCTCAACGCTTGTGCTACAATCTCGACATCGCTTGCGCCGCGTGCATTTTTAGAACTGTGTCTTGCCATCGAACATGACATAAAGCGGGTGCGCGACATTCGCTGGGGGCCGCGCTCGATTGATTTGGATATTTTGTTTTTTGGCGACGAGATGATTGATGAGCCGGGGCTCGTCATTCCGCATCCGCGCATTGGTGACCGCGCGTTTGTGCTTGTGCCATTAGCGGAAATTGCGGGCGATACGATTTACAACGGCACGCCAATTTATGAACTCGCCGTGCTTTCAGATCGAATGAATATGAGTGTGGTAGAAAAGGCTGGCTGGTATCAACCTGCCTGATTATTTCTCAGCAACTGTGCCTGTCGCTGTGTCGTCCAAGCGCTTTAGGCTCATGCCAATCACAGGCACCATGTCTTTGTTGACGAGCACTGAGATCGTTACGTTCATCGCGCTATCGCCGCTGAGACGTGCGAGCATCGCACCGTTCAGCTGCTTGCGGTTTAGTGAGAATGTGGCGCGGTTGCCTGCAACATTGCCGGCTGTAATATCCAAGCCCTTGCCGCTGGAGCCATCAAGGAACGAACCCTTGTAGCTGCCGCCCGACATCGCAACAGTCGCCTTCATGGCTTGCGAAAACACGCCGACGCGGCACGTGCCGTCCATGGTCATGCCATTGGTTGCGGTGGCAGTTGACCCATCAAAATTGCAAGTGAACTTTGTGCCCTTATATTTGCCTGCAACGATTTCGCCAGGGCCGGCCCATTTGCCGGTGACCTTTTTGAAAAACGCGCTGTCGCTGTTATCTGCCAAAGCGGGCATCGAGCTCAGGGCCGTCAAGGCAAGAATAGCGGCGGCAAATTTCATCATCACAAGCACTCGGGGGTTCGTCTCAATCAAGTTTTAACCATGCATTGTAATGGTTAATGCTTGGTTGCCAAATCGTTTTGACGGAGTGGAAAGCGTCATGCAAGCGCAATATTCAAACGAAGTAAATGAGTAACGGCTTTCGAGTGGCTCGCGCATCACCTCTGGGCGCGCGGCGTATTCACTCTGGGCGATCTTCGTGCGATTGCCGACCGCTTCTCGACCGGTGAATTGGTACTATTTCGGACCGCTCAATTTTACCAACTCGCCGATGAAATCGCCGATGCCGGGCCGCTTGATTTCGTTAAAGGGCAGGGGGCGCACCACGTCCATTGCGGCGATACCCACCCGCGCCGTCATCAATCCATTGATTACCCCTTCGCCCAGCCGTGCCGATAGTTTGGCGGCAATGCCATGGCCGACAAGCTGCTGAATGAGGCTATCGCCAACAGCAATTGTGCCGGTAACCGCAAGGTGCGAGATGACGGTTTTGGACAGGCGGAACAGTCCCAGAGTGCCGGGACGACCGCCATAAAGCTCTGCCAAACGCCTGATAAGTCTTGCGGATTCAAAGAGAATATAGCCAACATCGACCGGCGCGCGCGGCGAAACTGCAGTCACTATCGACACGCGTTTTGCGCTTTCCAAGATCATGGTTCGGGCAGTTTGGTCCAGCGGGGAGAGCAGCTGCACTTCCGCAATTTTGATTAAATCACGGCCATCCACCACTTCGCCGCGCGTTTGCTCCAGCGTTTTCCTGCCTGCTGCTGTTTGAGGAACATTGGCAAATAAAGTCCCCAATTCAACAATAATTTTGCGCGATGCCTTAGCATCATTACCCGCAAAAGCCTGCTCCGAGAGCTTGCGCAACCGGCCTGCCGCGTTCAATCTGGCTAGCCCTGCGAGCTCTTTCCCGAGTATAAAAAGGAAGCTGATTCCGGCAATTATTGCCAGTCCCAAGGCCGTGTATCCAAGCCAATCCGAACGCGAAAACAGGTTGCGAATAAGGCTGTCAACCCACAGGCCAATGCCCAATGAAACCAGCAATCCAAGCGCGCCAAAGAATAGTTTTCCGAGGCTGAAACCAGATGGTTTTTCTTCCGGAATTGCGGGCGTCAGAGTGGTCAATTCAGTCTCGAAAACATCCGGCTGATCCAGTAATTCTACGCTTGGCAAAGCAGCAGGTTTGCGCTGGGTTTTTATCTGTTTTTCCACCTCCACGGCGGCAGTAATTTCTGGCTTATTATCCAGCCTGAAAGCAGCGGGTTTGCGAGGGTCGCTCATGCCAATTTATCTCCAATGAGGAACTGCAAAGCGCGGTCCAACCTGATGTGCGGCAATGATAACAGGAGGCCGTCTTTGGTCGCCTCCAACTTTGGTGGCTTGAAACGAACAAAGCGCACGGGCGACCAATCCCTTATGTGAGCGTCTTTAGAAGTTGAGTCCGACGCTTCAAAAAGTGAGTCTGGATTTTCCGGTAAGTCACCGGTAAATATAGCTGTTTCGCTGTTTCCATCGAATGTTTCATCACCGATTGTCTCGCCCTTGAGTGGCGTTCCAACGATGACTTCAAGCTCTTCCTTGCCCTGCTTAACACCCGCCTCTCGGGTGGAACGCACGGCTGCTAAGGCCAGAACATCCACGGTCGCGCCGGAAAATTCAGCGCGTTCAATGGCCCTGTCGCTGAGCTTACGCACCAGCGCTTCAAGCCTGTCATGCGAGGTGTGGTGGAGCTGATCTGCCTTGGTTGCGGCGATCAAAATCTTATCAATCCGATGGGTAAAAAAGCTTGGCAGCCAGCCGGATTTTCCAATGCGGAAACAGGTTAGTATTTCACTTAAAGCGCGCTCTAAATCCGCCAGTGCATGAGGTCCGGCGTTGAGTGCTTGCATGGCATCTATGAGCACAATTTGGCGATCTAAACGGGCGACATGATTTAAGAAAAACGGCCTGACAATGTGTGTTTTATAGGCCTCATAGCGCCGCTCCATCATCGCCCAGAGTGAGCCTCTAGGACAAGATTTGTTGGTCGGATTTTGCAGTGGTGCGAAGGTTAGCGCTGGCGATCCTTCCATGTCTCCAGGCATGAGAAAGCGGCCCGGTGGCAGCGTTGAAAGTGCACGCTCATCGGCGCGGCAAGCCCGCAAATAGTTGGTGAATTCAGCGTTTAGTTTTTGTGCCAGAATCTCGTCTTCCGGCGCTGCTGGATCAACAGTTTCAATGAGCTTGCGCCACTTTTCGGACAGGTCATCGCGGAGAGGAAGCGCACTTAGGTCCATCGCTTCCTGCGAAAATTCGGCGAATGACTTGGACAGAAGTGGCAAGTCCAGCAGCCATTCACCGGGATAATCCACGATGTCCACGCTAAGGCTTCCCGGCGCAAACATCCGGTTCCAACCGGATGCGCTCTCATATAGAATTGTCAGCCTCAGTTCGGAAATGGCTCTGGTGGATTGTGGCCAGGTGCGCTTTTCGAGCAGTTCTTTGATGTGTGGTTCATAGGCAAAGCGCGGCACAGTGTCGTCCGGCTGCGGTTCTAATTTTGCGGATGAAATCCGCCCGTCGCGATAAGGCGCAAACAGCGGTAATCGCCCGCCATGCAGCAAGTTATGCACTAAAGATGTGATAAATACAGTTTTCCCCGCCCGTGACAGGCCGGAGACGCCAATGCGCACTGATGGGTTCGCCAATCCGACCAGTCGCTCTGAAAGCGTTCCAAGTGATAGTTTTAGTTCATCTTGCAACGAGGTTAGCAATGCCGGTATCCTTCAATCTTGCGTCCTATGTAATGATTGGCTTAAGCGAATTGAAGGGCAATTGTCGCCGGATTCCACTCAATGTGCGGTCATTACTCCATCAATCAGGAAGTTTTCCAAAAAAGCTTGGCGTGGTTTTAGATCGGAGATGGGCGTGTCAATACTAAATACAGCCAGAGAACAAGGGGCAAAACCGGCATAAAGTGCCTTCAACGCATCGCGATTGCCGTTGTTGGCCAATTGTAGAGCGGTTTCCTCAATCGCCGGATTATGACCAATAATCATAACGTTTTTCGCGTTTTCAGCCGTCTGCAAAGCGCTCACATAGCTCGGCCAATCATCTGTGAACAATGCTTCATCAAAGCGGGTCTCAACTTGAAATGCAAAAAACTCGGCAATTTTTGCCAAAGTTTCGCGGGTTCGTTTGGCCGGTGAACAGATGATGAGATCGGGTTGGAGGCCGTTCGCCATCAGGGTGATTCCCAACGTTCGTGCAGTCCCCAGTCCGTGATTGTCCAAGGGACGGTCGAAATCGCGTTGTCCCGGCAGGGCTGATGCGGCTTTGGCATGTCGAAGGAGGAATATGCGGCTCATCAAGTGCCTATAAAATGCAGATATGAATTTATCTCACATTGCTGTGGCTTGAGGTGAATTGTCAAATGCCATCCTTATGCAGATATTCTGCGAGCGCCAACGTTGCGGGAGTTCCGACCAATCAACTTGTTCAAATAACTGTCATTTTTTACTTTGTGGTCAAGGTGCGTCTTGTTTGGTTCGCAATGGCAGACTATAAGCCCGCCCAAACAGGAAGGTTTTGGCACATGAATCAGATGCTCCGAGCGAATGACACATCCTACCAGCCTGCCGACGGTGAGCCATTTATGAGCGAGCGTCAGAAGGCATATTTCAAGTCAAAATTACTGGCTTGGAAGGCTGATATTCTGCGTGAAGCCCGCGAAACGCTTGAGGCTTTGGCGCAGGAAAATACGAATCACCCCGATCTGGCGGATCGTGCTTCTTCAGAAACAGACCGTTCCATCGAGCTTCGTGCGCGGGATCGCCAGCGTAAGCTTATCTCCAAAATTGATTCGGCTTTGGATCGTATTGATGATGGCACGTACGGGTATTGCGAAGAAACTGGCGAGCCTATCAGCCTAAAACGCTTGGATGCGCGTCCTGTCGCTACGCTTTCCATAGAGGCACAAGAGCGCCACGAGCGCCGCGAAAAGGTTTACCGGGACGAGTAGTCATTTGGTTTGAATATAAATAAACGGCCCGATTATTGAAATCGGGCCGTTTTTTTTGCCATTTGCAATGTCAGCTACAGAGCCTTTTCGCGCTTTGTATCTATGTTCGCTAATAGCTGCTCCATTTCGTCTTCAAGCGAAATTTCGGGTGCTCCGCCATCTATATCGCCGCCCATCTCGTTTGAGATGTCAAGGAAAAGACTATCCTCCAGGCTGCTGTCGGAAATGTCGAGCGTCGGCTCTTTGAAAGTCTCAAGGTGAACGGCGACAGCTACCACTGGCGCAGCCACAGCAGCTACCACCACAGGCGCTGCCATGACGGGCGGTTCTACTGGTGTTGGCAAGGGGGTAGCTGTCACTACGGGTGCCATAGGCTCCAATCGAGGTGCAAGTGGCGGGGCAGGGCGAGGGGGAAGCGGTGCAATTGGCCTTGGCGTATAGCTTCGCTGCGGGGCAGGTGCCGGCTGAGGTCGCACTGGCAAGGGCGCTACGGCGCGAGGCGGTTCAACTGTGCGTGGCTCCGGTTTTTTGGGTTCTTCAAATGTTTTGATGGCCTCGCTGGCCTTAGGCGCAATTAGCACCGGCCGCGTATCTTCCGGCGTATCGCGCATTTGCTGCGGGCTTTGGGCCTGACGCGGCGCTGTGAGGCGGATATTTTGTTCGACCACAACGTCGGTCGGGCCGCCGATGAGAATGAGGTGCTCAACATCATCGCGGCGTACTAATATTAAACGGCGGCGCGCATCCACAGCGGTTGCATCCATCACAGCAAGCCGGGCTTGGCGAGATCTGCCTCCACTGACGAGCGTCCCGCCAAGCAGACGCCGCGCCAGCCAAATCAAAATCAAAACCCCTAGCAAAATGGCGGCAAACAGGATTATGAATGTGATCGTCGGTGATACATTTGGCCCGAATAATCCCTGTATTGAACTTAGCATTTTAACCCCCGTTTTGCTTTTTCTAAAGGCAGACTAGCGCTGGAATGGAAATTGAACAAGTTTTCGCATCAAATGTTCTGGCCTGTTGATAACTCTCCGACTGTTTGCTCACAAATGTATGCGGAGGCACTTTCGGCATCGCACAGAATGTGATTCAAGCGTAAATAACGTTTTACGAAGCAGGGGAATCCACATGGCATCAGATAGCGGCACAAATGCCGAAGTTGCGCCTGTTGTTGATCGGGAGTCTCGTCCGGGTGAGGCGATGCGTCTGCTTGGCCTGGGAGCCGTATTAATTGTCGTTGCGGGTTTATTTTTCTTCCTCGGTGATCGCATAAGTGAAGTCTAT
>JAYTVD010000195.1:0-3440 GCA_043744175.1 Phyllobacteriaceae bacterium | reverse complement strand
CAGCCGCTGCCGCTCCGGCAATCCCTATGCCAAAGCCGGTGGTTCAAAGCTGAGCTCTTCGTAATTTTACATAAATCAGGCCCGCAAAATGTGGGCCTTTTTTATGCACACATTGGTCGCATTGAATTGAGCGCTTTTCCCGCTATTTAGTCGCAAGAATAATGGAATCCTGACTATGAAACTGACCACGCGAATTGACCGGAATACCGCCCGCACCTTAGGCCCGCTGCCTAGCGGCCACCCGAGTGTAAAAATCGGCAAAGTGGGCGTCATGCTGGTCAATTTGGGCACACCGGATGGAACAAGCTACGGCCCGATGCGCCGCTATTTGGCGGAGTTTTTATCCGATACCCGCGTTGTCGATACCCCCCGCGCTTTGTGGCTACCGATATTGCATGGCATTATTCTGAACACCCGCCCGTCCAAATCCGGCAAGGCCTATAAGTCGATATGGAACAATGAATTGGACGAGTCACCGCTGCGAACATTCACCCGCGCGCAAGGCGAAAAACTCGGCGAAGCCATGAAAGATGCGCCCAACGTCATTGTCGATTGGGCAATGCGTTATGGCAATCCATCTATGGAAAGCGTGTTGACCAAGCTGAGAGAGCAAGGCTGCGAGCGCATTTTGTGCTTCCCGCTCTACCCGCAATATGCCGCTGCCACGACGGCATCGGTGAACGACAAGCTGTTCGAAGCGCTCGTCAAAGTGCGCTACATGCCCGCCGTTCGCACCGTGCCGCAATATCATGATGAGCCTGTTTATATCGAAGCCTTGGCGCGTTCGATTGAGAAACATCTGGCGACGCTGGATTTTGAGCCGGAAGTTGTCATGGCATCTTATCACGGCATTCCGCAGAAATATTTCGACAAGGGCGACCCTTATCATTGCCATTGCATGAAAACGACACGCCTGCTGCGCGATCGTCTTGGCTGGCCGAAAGAAAAGCTCATCAGTACCTTCCAATCACGCTTCGGACCGGCGAAGTGGCTTGAGCCTTATACCGACAAGACAATAGAAAAAATGGCCAAAGACGGCGTGAAATCCATTGCCGTATTCAATCCCGGCTTCGTCTCTGATTGCCTCGAAACACTCGAAGAAATCGCCGTCGAGGCAGCGGAAACATTCCACCATGCCGGCGGTAAAAACTTCGCGCATATCCCCTGCCTCAATGACTCAGACGAAGGCATGGCCGTGATCGAGCATATGGTGCGCCACGAATTGCAGGGCTGGATTTAAGCGTCACTACAATTCGCTAAAATTTTAATCATCGTTTTTGCGGTATTTCAAAACTTTCAACCTATGGTGATGGCAAGGGAGTATGCCATGAACCAGACGCTTGCCAATTTTCCAGCACAAGAATTTCGTGCCACCAAGGGCGGCGGATTAGGCCAAATATTGATTTTCAGTGCCATGGCAGCAGGCTGCGCCTATTTGGCCTATAGCTCGCTGACACCGGATTATTGGACTGATTTCAGCTATTACGAGTTGGAATTCATCGGCAAGGTTATGAATTTATTTCCAATACCTGTGCGGGCATTGATTTGCGTGGCGCTAATGATGATGTGCCTTAATGCGGCAAGAATGAAACTGCTTCGCAACGGCAATGACACGCCACTCCTGATCCTCTCCAAGGAAGGAGTCTCCGGCTTCAAGAATGGCTTTGCCAAAGAGCATACATTTATCAGCTGGGACCAGTTCAAAAGCGCAACAACCGTAAACAAATCCTCGATGATTTTTCATGGCAAGCCGGAGCACATGCTGGGTAAACGCGCAACGATTGGCGTTAGCCTGCCAGAAATCGGTGTAAAATATGCAGATATGGTACCCCTCATGGAAGCCTACCAATTGGCATGGGCGCATAGCCAAATACTCGGGCAAACGCTGGGCCAACGCCAGCCGCAGCAACAATATGCGCAAGCGTCCGAACAGCGCGCCGCCCCCGCCCCCACACCCGCCAAACGCCCGGAACCGCAGCCCGGACAATTTATGAAGCCAAATGTTCCGGATTTTGGTAAGCGTATGACACGGCTGTGAGTAAACAGCGTAACAGTATAAGCATTCGTCAACCAAAAATACGCTATGAGGCCATACTAAATGGCGTTTGGGTTGCAGATATTTGAAACTACGCCCAATCATACCTAAGTGAATATAACTGCGGGAATATGGGTTCCTGCACAAAATAGGCGGGAAATCATGCAAGGCTTCGATGTCATCATACCGGCTCTTATTGTCGTTGTGCTTTTCTTTCTTTTCATGGGCGTCAAAACCGTCCCGCAAGGTTACAATTATACGACCGAGCGCTTTGGTCGATACACCAAGACACTAACACCCGGCCTCAATCTC
Source organism: Phyllobacteriaceae bacterium (assembly GCA_043744175.1). GTDB lineage: Bacteria > Pseudomonadota > Alphaproteobacteria > Rhizobiales > Rhizobiaceae > JANMEX01. Next base: position 1,093 of record JAYTVD010000195.1, on the reverse strand, counting down.
ATCGTTCCTTTCGTGGACCGCATCGGCGCGAAAATGAACATGATGGAACAGGTCATGGATGTGCAGCGTCAAGAAGTTATCACCAAGGATAATGCCTCTGTCTCCGTTGACGGCGTGGCATTTTTCCAAGTGCTGAACGCGCCGCAAGCCGCTTACCAAGTGGCTAATTTGCAGAACGCTATTCTCAATCTCACCATGACCAACATTCGTACAGTTATGGGCTCGATGGATTTGGACGAGCTGCTGTCTAACCGCGATGCCATCAATGGCCGCTTGCTGCATGTGGTGGATGACGCCGCTCACTCATGGGGCATAAAAATGACCCGCGTGGAAATCAAAGACATCAACCCCCCCAAAGATTTGGTGGATTCAATGAACCGCCAGATTAAAGCTGAGCGTGATAAGCGCGCGCAAATTCTGGATGCGGAAGGCGAACGCGCCGCGCAAATTTTGCGCGCTGAAGGCTTGAAGCAGAGCCAGATTTTAGAAGCCGAAGGCAAGCGCGAAGCCTCGTTCCGCGACGCCGAAGCCCGCGAGCGTCTGGCCGAAGCGGAAGCCAAAGCCACCGAAGTTGTGTCCATCGCCATCGCCAAGGGCGATGTGCAAGCGATCAACTATTTCGTGGCGCAGAAATACACTGAAGCCATGGCCAAGATCGGCTCCGCTCCAAACAGCAAGATCATTATGATGCCAATGGAAGCCTCATCGCTCATCGGCTCGCTAGGAGGCATTGGCGCGATTGCCAAGGAAGTGTTTGGCACTGGCGGTCCAGCAGCCCCCACTGCTCCTGCGCGTCGCATTCCGCCAACTGGCAACAACACTTAAATAGGAGAAAACTATGATTTCTCAAATAGTTGGTGAACTTGGCCCTTGGAACTGGGTGGCAATCGGCCTCGTTCTCTTGGCGCTTGAAATAGCAATACCCGGCGTTTTTCTGCTCTGGTTTGGCCTCGCCGGCATCATCGTTGGTGCTTTGTCATTAATGTTTCACAACGCTTCATTCTGGCCTTGGGAATTTCAGGTCGTCTTGTTCCTCGGCCTGTCTATAGTGCTGGCATGGTACGGCAAGCGCCTGATGGACAAGGGAGACGTC
>JAYTVD010000194.1:0-3452 GCA_043744175.1 Phyllobacteriaceae bacterium | reverse complement strand
TTGATCCCGCGCTTTATGACATCATGCTGTTCGACCAGCGCGGCTGCGGCCGCTCCACGCCGCACGCCTCGCTTGATGCCAATACCACTTGGCATTTGGTCGCCGATATTGAGCGGCTGCGCGCCCAAATGGGCGTGGACAAATGGCAAGTTTTCGGAGGCTCGTGGGGCTCTACGCTGGCGCTGGCGTATGCGCAGACGCACCCGCAACATATCTCAGAGCTCATCTTGCGCGGCATCTATACGCTGACAAAAGCGGAACTTTCTTGGTACTATCAGCACGGCGTCTCCGAAATGTTTCCAGACAAATGGGAGCGCTTCATCGCGCAAATTCCGGAAAGCGAGCGGCACGATATGATGGGCGCCTACCGCAAGCGCTTGACGGGTTCAGACCGCGCGACTCAACTCGCCGCAGCCAAGGCGTGGAGCATCTGGGAAGGCGAAACTATCACGCTGCTGCCGTCAGCTGATCTCTCTGCGCACTTCGCGGAAGATGAGTTTGCGCTGGCCTTTGCCCGCATCGAAAACCATTACTTTGTCCACGCCGGCTGGCTGGAGGAAGGCCAATTGCTGCGCGATGGGCATAAGCTGAACGGCATTCCCGGCGTCATTGTTCATGGCCGTTATGATATGCCATGCCCCGCAAAATATGCGTGGCTGCTGCATAAAGCATGGGCCGATGCTGAGTTTTATCTGATAGAAGGCGCGGGACACGCCTACAATGAGCCCGGCATTCTCGACAAGTTAATCTATGCCACCGATAAATACGCCGGAAAAAGTCTGTAAGTCGTTTGGAATAAGCCATGAATAAGCAACGCATCTACCTGTTCGACACCACTTTGCGCGATGGCCAGCAAACGCCGGGCATCGACTTTTCGGTAGAGGACAAAAAGGCAATCGCCAAATTGCTGGATGAATATGGCCTTGATTACATCGAGGGCGGCTACCCCGGCGCGAACCCGACTGACACGGCATTCTTCGCTGATAAGCCAGTGCGCAGCGCCAAGTTCACCGCCTTTGGCATGACCAAACGGGCAGGGGTTTCCATCGCCAATGATCCCGGCCTCAACGCGCTGTTCCAGTCATCCGCCGATGCTGTTTGCCTCGTTGGCAAATCATGGGATTACCACGTGCGCGTCGCGCTTGGCTGCACCAACGAGGAAAACCTCGAAAGCATCGCCGAAAGCGTGAAGGCCACCGTCGCATCCGGCAAGGAATCGCTGATCGACTGCGAGCATTTTTTCGATGGCTACAAAGCCAATGCGCCCTATGCGCTGGCCTGCGCCAAGGCGGCCTATGACAACGGTGCGCGCTGGGTGGTGCTGTGCGATACCAACGGAGGCACACAGCCGCACGAGGTGCGCGCCATCGTCGAAGCCGTCATCGCCGCTGGCATTCCGGGCGATCATTTAGGCATCCACGCACACAATGATACGGGGCAGGCGGTGGCGAATTCGCTGGCCGCCATCGACGCAGGTGTGCGCCAAGTGCAGGGCACATTGAACGGCATCGGTGAGCGCTGCGGCAACGCGGACTTGATTTCTATCATCCCGACTTTGGTGCTGAAACCCGCGTTCAACCAGCGTTTTGAAACTGGCATTTCGGCAGAGGGCGTGAAAGCTACGCAGCGGCTGTCCCGCGCGTTCGATGAGCTTTTGAACCGCTCGCCCAATGCGCAGGCTCCCTATGTCGGCTCATCCGCATTTGCCACCAAGGCAGGCATTCACGCCTCAGCGTTGGCTAAGGAGCCAGCCACTTACGAGCATGTGCCGCCGGAAAGCGTGGGCAACAAGCGCAAGGTCATGGTGTCCGATCAGGGCGGTAAATCCAACTTTCTGTCGGAGCTTGGCCGTCGCGGTATCGTGGTGGATAAGGCTGATCCGAAACTCGATACACTCATCGCGCTGGTCAAAGACCATGAGTCCGAAGGCTATGCCTATGAGGCCGCAGACGCCAGCTTTGAACTGCTCGCCCGCCGCACATTAGGTACTGTGCCGGAGTTCTTCCGCGTCGATAGTTTCCGCTGCATGGTGGAGCGCCGCTATGATGCCAAAGGCAATTTGAAAACCGTTTCAGAAGCCGTGGTGAAGGTGCGTATTGATGGCCACAAGTCCATTTCCGTCGCTGAGGGCCACGGTCCTGTGAACGCGCTGGATTTGGCGCTGCGCAAAGATTTGGGCAAATACCAATCCGAAATCGCGGATCTTGAGTTGGTGGACTATAAGGTGCGCATCCTGAACGGCGGCACCGAAGCCATAACCCGCGTCCTCATCGAAAGCCGTGATCTAACAGGTGCGCGCTGGTGGACGGTTGGCGTTTCAGACAACATCATTGATGCCTCATTTCAGGCTCTTATGGATTCGGTGAATTATAAGCTGATGAAGAACCGAGGTTTGGCAGGATTGGTTGCGGGGGAGTGAGGGCACCTTAGTTACCATTTGATAACCAGTCCTCCCGAAATTGCAGCTGTTTTCATTGAAATGTAACCACCAAAAGCTAGCGTTGCGACGAAACTATCCCAATTCGGGACAGTGGGGTGATCAGTATGGTAGCTTTGACAGTCAATCAGCTTATCCCTCCGATACTATTTAGCATTTTTGCGCTCAGCTTTTTGTCCATTTGGCACTTCGGCCGACAAGATGTTTCAGCGCGTACCTTTGGCATTGCCTATGGTTTTGCCGCCGTAGCATTTTTCATCGAAGCCTTGATTGGCAGCAGCAATAATTTGATATGGATTCAACATCTTGGTGATGTTTTTTACATCGCTAGCGCGCTGTCGTTAAGCATTGCACTGATGCAACGATACAGGCAAAAGCAACCGAAGTTTCTCATTGGCCTCATCGGCATATGCGCCATAGGGCTGGTGTCTTGGTTCCGTTTTGGTGATGCAAATCTTAGTGCGCGGGTCGATATTATTTGCATTACCACCAGCCTTTTGATTGTCATCGCTGTGCCGCTTGCTTGGCGTGCCGGACATCGCCTGTCTGACAAATTGCTGTTCGCGACGTTCATTGCCTACGCTAGTGTCGTCTCGCTAAGCGCTTTGGTTGTGCCAACTGTGACAGGCGAAGTTATCACCAACGAAAGTCTGCGCGGCTCGTTGTTGCTGGCAATAGTCAATGTATCTGTGTCGGTTCTGTCTTTGCTGACGGCATCGCTGCTATTCTCGCATTATTTGATAACTTACGTGCTAGGTATGCGCGAAGAGTCCAATACAGATAGCCTCTCCGGGCTTTTGAACCGTCGTGGTTTTGAGGGCGCAGCCATCGCCACGGTCAGTAGCGCCACTGAGGCCAACACGCCTTTTTGTCTTATCGTCTGTGATATAGATCATTTCAAGAGCATCAATGATACCTACGGTCACGCGCTCGGTGATAATGTCATTCACATGGTTGGCGCTTTGCTTAAGGACGCGGCGGGCAGCAGCGGCGTGGCGGGACGTATTGGAGGCGA
>JAYTVD010000193.1:0-11997 GCA_043744175.1 Phyllobacteriaceae bacterium | reverse complement strand
CCCCTATAGTGCCATAGTGGCACGTCTGTATAGGCAGGTTTGACGACGTTGGCCGTTGCCGTTGCGCCAGTCTTTCGGATATGGTGCAGCCATGCGCGGAAAAACAGCCCTCCATTTCAGTCTATTTGCCGGATTACTGTTTGCCTTAATAGGCTCAGCCGTCGCTCAAGTGAGCATTGCCGGCGTTAAAATCGGACTGGCCGCGCCACTATCCGGCCCGTTCAAACTTTTGGGCGAGCAAATGAAAGCCGGCGCGGTGGCCGCCGCAGGGACAGTAGCAGCGACACTGGTCATCGCAGATGACACCTGCACGGACGCTGGCGGCAAAGCAGCAGCAGAAAAATTTGTGGCGCAAAAGGTGGATGTCATCATCGGCTTCACCTGCTTTGAAAGCATCACCGCCGCGCTGCCAATGCTGAAAACCGCAAACATTCCGACCATAACCACAGGCGTGCGCGCCGATAGCCTGACGGATAATAAGCCAAAGTCCGGCTTTTTGGTTTACCGCCTAAGCCCGCGCGACAGCATGGAGGCGGAGGCGCTGGCAAGCCAGCTTCTCCCGCGCTGGCGCGACAAGGCCTTCGCCATCATCGACGACGGCACGGTCCATCCGCGCGATTTGGCAGAATCGCTGCGACAAGCGGCAACCGATGCCGGGTTGAAACCAGTATTCACAGATACGTTCCGCCCCGGCCTTGAAAACCAAGCCGCACTGGCGCGGCGATTGCAAAAATCCGGCGCGACAAGCGTGTTCGTAGGCGGCGATATCAGTGATGCATTGGTGATTTCCAGGAATGCAAAAGATTATGGCGGGTTGGAATTGGCGACTGGTGAAAGCGAAGACGTGAGCGATGACACCGGCGATCACGGCGAAATTCTCAGTGTTACCCTGCAAAACCCAACGGCCCTGCAAGAATCCATAGATGCCGCCACGCAACTGCGCCAAGCGGGCATCGAGCCGGACGGAAATGCCCTGCGGGCCTATTCGGCGGTAGAAATTGCCAATGCAGCATTCAGCGCAGATCCCGCACAGCCATTGAGCGAGCGTATAGCGACCGGCAATTTCCAAACCGCGATTGGGGCAATTTCGTTCGACCCCAAAGGCGACTTGGCGCAAAACAACTATGCGCTGACCCATTTGGTGAATGGCCGCTTCGTGCCATTTGCCGCCGTGCCAGCGCCATGAGGATGACCATAAAAGGCCTGTTGCTCGGCGCGTTCGCTTGGTCCGCAATTAACACGCTGAGCGTTATCGTTAGCCTTGCGATGCAAGGGCGCGGTTTTGCGTCAAACACTGATATATTGGTGCTAATTTTCAGCCTCGGCGCATTGCTGGCCTACCCGCTTTCTCAAGCGCTCCTATACTTTACGCCGGATAAATGGCTGCCCACCCAGCGCTTCGCTGCCGGGTTCATCGTCTTGTGCGGAGCGACGGTCGGCGTCACGGCACTTCTGTTTGCCTACCAATTTCAAGAATATTATTCACAATGGCACGACGATCATTTGTCCAAACGGCTGATATTTGAAACGGTATTTACGATTCTATCGGCCTGCTATCAGTTTCTGGTACTGGCGCTACGCAACTATTTTCCCATCGGCCTCTTCGGATTACTGGGGGCAAGTTGGCTTTTTGCCATGAAGCGCATTTGAGATTCCACAATGCTTCTGTTAGAGCGCCTGCAACACAGCAACAAAACATGGAGACGAGCCAATGATCCCGCGCTACTCACGCAAGGAAATGGTCGCCATCTGGTCTCCTGAGACCCGCTTTCGCATCTGGTTCGAAATTGAAGCCCACGCATGCGACGCGCTGGCCGAAATCGGCGTGATCCCGAAAGAAGCCGCCAAAACCATCTGGGGAAAAGGCGGCGCTGCTAAGTTCGATGTTGCCAAGATCGACGAAATTGAAGCCGTAACCAAGCATGATGTTATCGCGTTTTTGACTCATCTTGGCGAGTTTGTCGGTCCGGACAGCCGCTTCATCCATCAAGGCATGACCTCTTCTGACGTGCTGGACACCTGCTTTGCAGTGCAGCTATCCCGCGCCTCAGACCTGCTTTTGGCTGACATCGACGGGCTGCTCGCAGCGCTAAAAAAGCGCGCCTATGAGCACAAAGACACTGTCACCATCGGCCGCAGCCATGGCATTCATGCCGAACCTATAACATTCGGCATCAAGCTGGCGCTGGCCTACGCCGAGTTTTCGCGCTGCCGCGAGCGGCTGGTCAATGCCCGCAAGGAAATCGCCACATGCGCCATCTCCGGCGCTGTCGGCACCTTTGCCAACATTGATCCGCGCGTGGAAGAGCATGTCGCCAAGGCCTTGGGGCTCGCCGCTGAACCCGTCTCCACACAAGTTATCCCGCGTGACCGCCACGCTATGTTCTTTGCAACCCTTGGCGTTATCGCATCCTGCGTCGAGCGCCTCGCCACCGAAATCCGCCACTTGCAGCGCACCGAAGTTTTGGAAGCCGAGGAATATTTCTCGCCGGGCCAAAAAGGCTCCAGCGCCATGCCGCACAAGCGCAATCCGGTGCTAACCGAGAACTTGACTGGCTTGGCGCGCATGGTGCGCTCTTTTGCTATGCCTGCGATGGAAAACGTGGCGCTGTGGCACGAGCGCGATATTTCGCACTCCTCCGTCGAGCGCATGATTGGCCCCGATGCCACAATCACGCTGGATTTCGCACTGTCCCGCCTCACAGGTGTCATTGATAAGCTGCTGGTCTATCCGGAAAATATGCTCAAAAACATGAACAAGTTCAAAGGCCTCGTCCATTCGCAGCGTGTTTTGCTGGCACTGACACAAGCCGGCGTTTCCCGCGAAGACAGCTACCGCCTCGTGCAGCGCAACGCCATGAAAGTATGGGAACAAGGTGCCGACTTCCTCACCGAGCTTCTAGCCGACAAAGAAGTCCGCGCCGCGCTTTCCGAAGAAGAAATCCGCGAAAAGTTCGATTTGGCTTATCACACTAAGCACGTGGATACGATTTTTGCGCGGGTGTTTGGGTAGTAAGTCATTGCAACTCCAATCATCGACAAAGTGAGTTGCAAGGGACACCATCATTGTCCCTATCCAACTTCTTATTTCCGCATTGTGAAAGTTGAAACTCAGCCTCTTCGCAAGAAACCATTTGCTTGCAGGTCTTCCTAACCGAGCAGTTGAATGATCCTGTTTCAGTAGCAGATGGACCAGCAATTCCCAAAGCGCCACCTTGGGCGGTGAGCCTTTTGTTCATCATATCAACAGTATCGCCGCACAAATCCTCACAAGGAACTCCATCTTTGTCACGATCGCGGTCAACATTGCCGCATTGCGAAAACTGATAATAAGCCTCAGCGCATGAGCCCATTTCTGGACAAGACTTCTTAGGAAAGCACGAAAAGTCTTCCGATCGGGCGCTTAGAGCGCTGACAAACAGAGCAAACATTGTTAGACATTTCAAAGCTAACTTCATTGTCTATAGTACATAGGTTTGCATCCACTGATACATTAAATTAGATATATTACATACTTTTACGCGCCTATCTCGACCTGCACACTTCCTTCTAGCAATTCTGGAGTGCAGGATTAATCGCATAAACACACCTAACGTTCTCGCCTCACTCGCCATTTGCCAAAGGATGAAATCATGACCAAACGCCTAGCAAACAAAATTGCGATCATCTCCGGTGGTGCCACGGGCATGGGCGGGGCGGCGGCGAAACTGTTTGCGGCGGAGGGTGCCAAGGTTGGCATTATTGACCGCAACGCGGATGCTGCCGCCGCGACCGTGGCTGAAATAATCGCGGCTGGCGGCGAGGCTATGTTTGCTGTTGCGGATGTTTCAAAGGCGGACGAAGTGAACGCTGCCGTTACAAAAATCAGCGCGGCTTATGGGTCCGTCACCGTGCTTTTCAACCACGCCGGAACCATTGTCATCAAGCCGTTTTTAGAAACCACCGAAGAGGAATGGGACTGGCTGCACGATGTGAACGTCAAGTCTATGTTCTTGATGACCAAAGCTGTGCTGCCGCAAATGATTGCGGCAGGCGGTGGCGCGATTGTTTGCACGTCGTCGATTTCGGCGGTGGTAGGCACACCAAATGAAGTGCTTTATGACACCACCAAAGGCGCGGTTCATATGTTCGCCCGCGCCATCGCCGTTGAATTCCGCGATAAGAACATCCGCTGCAACGCCGTCTGCCCCGGCTTTATCCGCACACCGCATGGGAACCGCGAAGTGGCGGACTTGGCAAAGCTTGGTGTGGATGTTTCAGACGCTGCCATCATTGCCGCACAAGGGCGCATGGGCGAACCGGAAGACGTCGCCCGCGCCGCCCTGTTCCTCGCCTCTGATGACGCCAGCTTTATCACCGGCACGCATTTGTTTGTCGATAATGGCTTTACGGCCATCTAATCCGGGAATTACAATGCCTCGTTGCGAGTGTGCGTTAAGCGGAGTGAGTGCTATGAACAGACGGCAATTTGTTGCAACCGTTTTGGCATCATTATCACCCCTGCCCGCCGCCGCGCGTGCCAATGCCTACATCATCTACATCGACGCCGCCAATTGCAGTACCTGTCGCGCCTTTAACCGGAATGGCTTGGCAGCACTTCAAAGCACGGCGGCCGCTCACGGTTATGGCCTGAAACGGGTCAATGTCCGCTCATTTCAAGACATGCGCGAGGAAGGCGCTTGGCCGCAAAGCCTAAAAGCGATACGCAATCAGATGCAGAGCAGCGCCGGCGCACCGCGTTTTTTGGTAGTTTTCAATGGCAAGCTCTATCGCGATTTCCTCGGCAGCGACGACGCCTTTAGATATTTTGCGCACTGATATTCACGCAGGCACAACGCGAATCTCCGTCCCCCAAGGGTCTTCCACTGTCTTGGAAACCCCAGCCTGAGATTTCATCTCCACCCAGCCCAAACCAGTACGATCCACGTCGCGCTTGCCGGCGCCTTTGGATTGCCAGACATTGGCACCGATGTGATGGTGATAGCCACCTGTTGAGAGAAACACCGCTTGGCCGCCATAGTGGGCGACAGTGTCGAAGCCCATCGCCTCGTGCCACCAGCTTTCGGCATCTTCCGCATTGCCAACACGCAAGTGCACATGACCAATCATGCTGCCATCCGGCGCGCCTTGCCAGCCGGACTTGCCATCGGCAATTTCGGTCAGCAGGTTTTGGAAATCGAGCCGCTCAGTTGCCATCTTGACGTTCTTGCCATCCCATTTCCAACCTTCGGGTTTGCGGTCGGCATAGATCTCGATGCCGTTGCCTTCGGGATCAGTAAGGTAAATCGCCTCGGACACAAGATGATCAGACGCGCCGTCAATTTGAATTTGTTTGTCTATCGCATGCTGCGTCCAGCGGGCGAGGTCGGCACGTTTTGGCAGCAAGAATGCGGTGTGAAATAGCCCTGCCGAGCGCGGGTCGTCCTGCCGTAGCGATTTCACCTCTTCAATTTCAAAAAAGCCGTCTTCGGCCGAACCCAGCACGATAACGCTGGGGCGGCGCGATACTTCTTTCAAGCCCACAACGGATTTGTAATAATCCGCCAACGCCTGCCCGTCGCGGGCCTTGATGCCCACTTTGCGCACAGAAACCGGCGTAGTGGCGGCAAATTGTAATTCAGACATCATAAATCTCCAGTAATTCGTTACCGCTAATATCTGCCTTTTCATTGTTCACTTCAATAGATAGGTATGGCGACATGTCGTTCTTAATTATTGAACAATGCACCATCTTGCGAAGCGGCTCATCTCTCGCTATTTCAGGCGCATGAAAGTTGCAGACACAGATATTCTCATCGTCCCCGGCTACATGAATTCCGGCGAAGACCATTGGCAAACGCGCTGGGAGAACAAACTCTCAACAGCGCGGCGCGTGCAGCAGAAGGAATGGTCAAAGCCAAACCTTGAAGACTGGACGCGCGAAATCGCTGACGCTGTAAATATCGCCACAAAACCTGTACTGATAGTCGCGCATTCGCTAGGTGTACCAACGTTCATTCATGCGCTGCCTCTCATCAACAAGCGCATAGCCGGTGCATTTCTGGTTACGCCACCAGATGTTTCCGATCCCACCATCCGCCCGAAACATCTGATGACATTCGGTCCCTACCCGCGCGAACCGCTGCCGTTTCCAAGCATATTGTTCGCCAGCCGCAACGATCATTATTGCAAATATGAAGTCGCTGAAGAGTTGGCGAAAGACTGGGGCTCGCAATTCGTTGACGCCGGCGAGGCAGGACACATCAATGCCGATTCCGGCCACGGCCCATGGCCCGAAGGTTCCATGATGTTTGCGCAGTTTATCCGGCGCTTGGAATAGATTATCTAGCCTGTGGCAATTGACCAATCCGGTGAAACAGCGACAGATAGCACATCGCATTTCTATGGATTTTTTACCAATGTCCCAAGCCACTCGCCCCCCGCTCAATAAGTTTATCACTAATCTTTCGGCCCCCCCAATCTCGACTGTGCAAGGCTGGGGCAAAGCCTATGCAGGCGGAAGCGGGCCGTTAATTGATCTGAGCCAAGCCGTGCCGGGCTATCCGCCGCATGATAATTTGTTGGCACTGCTTGGCAAAATGGCATCGTCCAAAGCCTATGCCAGCTATGGCCCTAATGAAGGCGAAGCCGCGCTGCGCCTTGCCTATGCCGCTGAGTGTTCGCAGACATATGGCGCAAAAATTGTTTCGGAAAACATCAACATAACAGCGGGTTGCAACCAAGCCTTCGTGTGTGCGGCTATGCTGGTGGCAGGTGCGGGCAACGCAATTTTGATGACCAATCCCGGATATTTCAACCATGAAACCACGCTTGCCATGATGGGCATTCGGGTGGACCGCGTAACTTGCACGGCGGAAGATGAATTTCTGCCGACGCTCGATGCCATCGCCGCCGTCATTACGCCTACCACCAAAGCTTTGGCACTCGTCTCGCCCAATAACCCGACAGGCGCAGTCTACCCTGCAAAGCTACTGGAGCAAGTACTGGACCTCTGCCGCTCCAAAAATATCTGGCTGATCTTGGATGAAACCTATCGCGATTTTCTAGATAAATCCGAACTTCACCAGCTCTTTTCTCGCACGGACTGGCAGAATAATCTCATTGGATTGTATTCATTTTCCAAAAGCTTCTGCATTCCCGGGCACCGCCTCGGAGCGATTACTGCGGCGCCGGAACTCATCGTGGAGATTGCGAAAATCATGGATAATTTGCAGATTTGTCCGCCACGTTCGGCGCAGGCCGCAATCGCCGAGGCTATCCCTCTACTCACCGACTGGCGCGAGGCCAACCGCTTAGAAATTATGAACCGCCAAAAAGCCTTGCGTCAAACAATGGCCGCATTGCCGCAACTTAAGCTCGCCACTTGCGGTGCGTACTTTGCGTTCATCGGTCATGGATGCAATAACGAGAGCTCCGAGAATGTGGCAAAGCGCCTAGCGACGGACTATGGTGTTCTGGCGTTACCTGGCAGCTATTTTGGCGAGGGCCAAGAGGGATATCTGCGCTTCGCTTTTGCTAATGCGGATGTTGCAACCATCAACAGCCTTGGACAACGTTTGAAAAACTTCCATTAGCAGTCGCGCGAGTGTACCGTTCAACAATCAACACCTAATATATTGTTTGCCAACTTTGATTAAGATCAAAGACAGGTTGGCATCAAAGGTTCTCCCTTCCCTATCAATTTGGGAGTGAGATAATGCAGGAAAACCAGCCGAATATTGCAAATGGTAAGCTTAAGGCAGAAGAGCAACCGGCGGAGCAAACGCCGCTGATCGCTTCGCCGCCACTCACACCCGCTGCAACGCCGCCAATGCCACTGCGCGAGCTACGCCATAACCCGGAGGCAATTCGCCATGCTTTTGAGACCGGCGAGTATCCTTACAAAACGAAACTCAATGAGGGGCAATATCTTAAGACAATGGGCCAGCTTCAAGTCGAGTTGCTCAAGGCCCAAAGCTGGATTAAAGAAACCAACCAAAAGATTGTCGTGCTGTTTGAAGGCCGCGATGGCGCAGGTAAGGGCGGCACCATCAAGCGTTTCATGGAGCACCTGAACCCGCGAGGCGCACGCGTCATCGCACTTGAAAAGCCAACTGACCGCGAGCGCACGCTGTGGTACTTTCAGCGCTATATCGAGCATTTGCCGTCGGGCGGCGAGATGGTGTTTTTTGACCGCTCTTGGTATAACCGCGCCGGTGTGGAGCGCGTCATGGGCTTTTGTGCAGCCAATGATTATCTGGAATTTATGCGCGATTGCCCCGACATTGAACGCATGATGGTGCGCTCAGGCGTGCGCCTGTTCAAATACTGGTTCTCAGTCACGAAAGAGGAACAGGCACGCCGTTTCGCCTCGCGTGAGACTGATCCACTGAAGCAATGGAAACTCTCCCCGATAGATAAGGCATCGCTCAATAAATGGGATGAATATACCGAAGCCAAAGAGGCCATGTTCTTCTTCACCGATACAGCCGATGCGCCGTGGACGATCATCAAATCCGACGACAAAAAACGTGCGCGCCTCAACTGCATGCGGCATTTCTTGTCCACACTGCCCTACCCCAACAAAGACCGGCATTTGGTTGATGGACCAGATCCACTGATTGTTGGCACCAGTGCGCATGTCATCGGCCGAGATGAAAACATTCTCGGCAAAACGCTACACCCTGAAAAGCGCCGCGCTAGCAAATCTGCTTAGGCCAAGCTCAATAACCTTGGCCCTCAGCTAGAGAGTTTCCGCTGGATTTCGCCGCCGACACCATAGCATTTGCTCCGGCGGCGATGCATCCGCCGTCTGTACTAATAGCGACAAGCTGATAGCCAAGCGAGGCGAGGAACTTCGCGTGGCCTGCATCAATACCGAAGCTGGCTGCAAATTTGCCTGCCTTTTTGGCGCGCGCAGCAAAGTCTCGCAGCGTTTCTGTCATATCCGGATTTTTCGGGTTCACTTCACGCCCATCGCTAAACGCGATGGAATAGTCAGCAGGGCCAACGAAAATGCCATCAATGCCCGGTAGCGCCAAAATCTCATCAATAATCAGCGCTGCCTCGCGCGTTTCAATCATCGCGATCGCCAGCGTTTCACTGTTCGCAGCTTTGAAGTAGCCTTGGGGCTCACTATGTCCATGAAACGCCATCGCCCTTCCCGGTCCCCACGAGCGCTGCCCAACAGGCGGAAACTTCATGAAATCAGCAAAGGCTTTGGCGTCCGCCAGCGTGTTAATCATTGGAGCGATCACAGCCTCAGCGCCAAAGTCCAGCGCGCGGCTGGCCATATCAAACCGTCCGACCGGGACCCGCACCACCGGATGCGCACCATTTTGAATCACCGGCCCTATGCAACGCAAAATGCTCTCGTCCGAATGCCCGCCATGTTGCATATCTAAAGTCACAACATCAAACGCCGTGGAGGCAAGCGTGCCGACTGTAATCGGGTCCGGAATTAGCGACCACGCCGTAAACAACGTCTCGCCAGCGTGAATCTTTTGTTTCAGGTTCATTGGTAAATTCCTGTTTTCACAAGACAATCAGTTTTTTGACAAATAGCCAATAAAAAACCGCCCGAAGGCGGCTTTCAATTTCTTATCGGTGAATAAGGCCTCAGCCCTTTTGAATTTGATCAATCGCAACAGCCATTTGCTCAACCATAGCGCTGCGAATATCCGTATCGCTCACGGACGCGTCCAAATCACCACGCAGCTTGCGGAACACATCTTCATCGCCCGCTTCTTCAAAATCGGCCATCACAACTTCAGTTGCATAAGCCGCAGCAGCATCGCCGGTCTTGCCGTTCTTTGCTGCAACCCAAAGGCCGAGCAGCTTATTGCGCCGCGCGGTCGCCCTGAAGCGCAGTTCCTCATCAAGCGCAAATTTTGCCTCAAAGGCGGCTTCGCGGTCGTGTAAATCAGCCATAATTGTCAGCTCCGGTAAGTTATGCGTCTCGATTCCAGAACCATTTAAGCGAGGATGAACGAAAGCAAAAGGGGCAAAACAATGAAAAATAACCTCATTTAACTTGCAAGCGTCATTGTCCCGTGCAAAAGCCCCGCCAAACAATCATCAGCAATTGAGGACTCGGTCGCTTTAGTCTAAAGCCGAAGGGTCATCTATCGCTATTGAACCGTAAAATATCAGGTTATTAAGTCAGGAACACCATGACCCGTCGCCGCCGCATTTACGAAGGCAAGGCCAAAATTCTTTATGAAGGCCCTGAGCCAGGCACATTGATTCAGTTTTTCAAGGATGACGCCACCGCGTTCAATGCCAAGAAACATGCCGTGATTGATGGCAAGGGCGTGCTGAACAACCGTATTTCCGAGCACATATTCACCAACCTGAATAAAATCGGCATCCCGACGCATTTTATCAAGCGCATCAATATGCGTGAGCAGCTCATCAAAGAAGTCGAGATCATCCCGCTCGAAATCGTGGTGCGCAACATCGCTGCCGGCTCCATTGCCAAGAAACTCGGCATTGAAGAAGGCACAGTGCTGCCACGCTCGATCATTGAGTTTTACTACAAGAACGATGCGCTCGATGATCCGATGGTCTCCGAAGAGCACATCACAGCGTTCGGCTGGGCCGCTCCACAGGAAATTGATGACATCATGGCGCTGGCCATTCGCGTCAATGATTTCCTTTGCGGCCTGTTCATCGGCATTGGCATTCAGCTGGTCGATTTCAAAATGGAATGCGGCCGCCTGTTTGAAGGCGATATGATGCGCATTGTTGTGGCAGACGAAATCTCGCCGGACAGCTGCCGTCTGTGGGATTCAACCACAAACGAAAAAATGGACAAAGACCGCTTCCGCCGCGATATGGGCGGCTTGGTCGAAGCCTATCAAGAAGTGGCCCGCCGCATGGGCATCATGAATGAAAACGAACCAACACGGCCAACCGGCCCGGTATTGGTGAAATAAATATGAGGGCGCAGCAATGCGCCCTTCCCCTTTCTTAGCTTCGGAACAAAATGATGATCAAAGCCCGCGTCACTGTTACACTCAAAAAAGGCGTTCTGGACCCGCAGGGCAAAGCCATCGAAGGCGCACTAGGCTCGCTAGGCTTCTCCGGCGTCGATTCAGTGCGTCAAGGCAAAGTGTTTGACGTGGTTTTGAACCATGATGACAAAGCCAAAGCAGAAGCCGAGATCAAAGCAATGTGCGAGAAGTTGCTAGCCAATATGGTGATTGAGGATTTCAGCGTCGTGGTTGGCTGAGAAATCAAAACTCACTCGTGCTTCGAATATTTCTCCACACCCGCGAACACAATGACCACAACAATCAAAACCAACTGCAAAAACCCGAGCATCCACACTTGGTCGCTCGTGTAATTTTTGATGTCGAAAATCACCTCCAGCAAATTGATGGCTGAAATCGCAGCGATGGTGGAGGCAAATTTTGTCTTTAGCGCGCCGAAGCTGATGAGGCTGAGCCACTGCCCGTCACCGCTATTTTCCGGACGTCCAATAAAATTGCCGAAACCTGACAAAAGAACCATCAAAATCAGCCCTGCCACCAGCGTCGCGTCTATCAGCCCTAACACTTTCAGCACGCCGTCAATTTCGTCCATGTGGTCAACATTGAAAACGAAATAGCCAAGCTTTTTGATAAACGCATAAGCATAAGCCACCAGCGCAACAGCAAGGCCAGCATAAAACACCAGCAACACCCAGCGCACGGCCATGAGAAACTTGTAAATTGAATTCTTAAGATCACCCATGGTCTGCCCCTGCCCTTGTTATCCAGAGCTTTATGACCAGCTTCAAATATATTGTCAAAGCATAGCCAAGTGGCAAAGGCGAATGAGCCTCAGAGCTGAAAAATCCCCGTCATTTATCCAAAATCTATCACTTTTCCCGCATTCTTGGTTGACCCCTCGCGCGCTTGTCTTTACGGCACGGGTTTGACGAACTCTTTCAGGAATCTCCTCCATGAAATCAGCCGTAGTCCTGCTTCCGGGCCTTAACCGTGACCGCGATATGATCGCCGCTTTGACCAAGAT
>JAYTVD010000192.1:0-3473 GCA_043744175.1 Phyllobacteriaceae bacterium | reverse complement strand
GGCGCCTCCTTATGTTTACGGGTGAAGGGGCAAGTGCCGGAATGGTCACATGCTTCTAATCCCTCCGCCGGTATGAGCCGGATCAGGTTCAGCGGGTTAGCCACAATTGGCTTCTCAGCAGGTTCAGTCTTTTCAACTGGCCTGCACCCCGTTAGAGCAAGGGGAGAGTTATATCTGTGTTCCCTAGTTGGCAAGGTCGCTAATGAAAAAATTCGTCATCCTGCTTGGCGGCGATATCACCGCCACCCCGCGTCTCATCGCACAATGCGAAAATGCGACCGTCATTGCGGCCGATTCAGGCGTGCGCCATGCTTCGACCTTAGGCCTTGATGTTGCGCTCTGGCTCGGTGATTTTGACTCAACAACGTCCGCATTACTACGCAAATTCAAACATTTACCGCGCAAAACTTTTCCGCGTGAAAAGGACAAAACCGACGGTGAAATCGCCATCAACGAAGCTATTTCGCAAGGTGCGACTGATCTCATTTTGATCGGGGCTTTCGGCGGCCCGCGTACAGACCATGCGCTTTTGCATCTGGCTCAAGCCATTTCACTATCAAAACGCGGCCTCAAGATTACGCTATCAAGCGGCGACGAAGAGGCACATCCACTCTCATCGGCCGCAAAAAATTTCACATTTCCAATTGGTTCCGTCTTTAGCGTCATCGGATTTACCGCAATTGCCAGCGTCACAATTTCCGGCGCGCGTTGGCCGCTTACAGCCTGCGATGTGCCTTTCGGCTCCTCTATGACATTATCAAATGAGGTCGCTGGCGAACTAGCAGTGAGTGTCAAAACTGGTGTTGCTATATTGCTAGTGTCGTTCACGACCAATTCGATTGCCAGTTAACCCCCTTTAGACGTTCACAAAATTTCGAAATTTTTGCCTTTCGAAACTCACAATCTTCATGTTATGAAGTTGTGCAAGGGCGCTGAATATTGAGGAGATACGATATGAAAACACTTTCGGGCATTTTGTTCGCACTCACATTGGCAACATCAGTAACCGGTTGCACAACAACTGAAAAAGGCGTTGCGGCAGGTGCCGTTGGCGGCGCACTGATCGGCCAAGCCATCGGTGGTGATACAGGTTCCACTGTTCTCGGCGCAGGCATTGGCGCGGTTGCCGGCGGCTTGATCGGCAATTCCATGGAGCCTGGCTACTGCATCTATCAACGCAAGAACGGCACGCGCTACAAGGCCCGCTGCTAATAAGATTTGCCGTCGCACTTGACGGCAGCAATCAAATAATCAATCAGGACGCTCACTTAACCAAGTTAGCGTCCTTTTTCATGGCACCGCCTCTTCTTAAACTCGATCAGATCTTTTTGACATTCGGCGGCTCACCGTTGCTCGATGGTGCGGACTTGTCCGTCTCACCGGGCGAGCGCATCGCACTGATCGGGCGCAACGGGTCTGGTAAATCCACTCTTTTGAAAATCGCCGCTGGTCTGGTCGAGCCCATGGATGGCGAGATTTACCGCCATCCATCCGCAACTATCCGCTATCTCCCTCAAGCGCCGGACTTCGGTGATGCCAAGACCGTACTTGAATATGCGCTGGGTGGTCTCGGCCCTTCGGACGACCCGTATCGCGTCACCTATTTACTGGAAAATCTGGGCCTTACCGGCGAGGAAAATCCCGAAAATCTGTCCGGTGGCGAGGCTCGGCGTGCCGCGCTGGCCCGCGTACTTGCGCCAGAACCGGACGTTTTGTTGCTCGATGAGCCGACCAACCATCTCGATTTGACCACCATCGAATGGCTCGAAGGCGAGCTTGCCAGCACCAAATCCGCGCTTGTTCTCATCTCCCATGACCGCCGCTTTTTAGAGCGCGTCAGCCGCAGCACAATCTGGCTGGATCGCGGGCAAACGCGCCGCCTTGAAAAGGGTTTTGCCCATTTTGAAGCCTGGCGCGACACCGTGCTGGAAGAAGAAGAAAAAGAGCATCACAAGCTCGGCCGCCAGATTGAGCGCGAAGAGCATTGGGTGCGCTATGGCGTCACCGCGCGACGTAAGCGCAACATGCGCCGCATGGGCGAACTGGCCGATTTACGCTCCGAGTTCCGCACCAAGCGCCATGCTGAAGGTCTCGCCACGATACAAGCATCCGATGTGCGCGAATCCGGCAAGCTGATTATCGAGGCCAAGAAACTCTCGAAATCCCACGGGGATCGTGTTCTGGTTTCGGAGTTTTCCACCCGCATCCAGCGCGGTGATCGCATCGGTATTGTTGGCCCCAATGGCGTTGGCAAGACCACGCTCTTAAAACTCCTAATGGGCGAGATCGAACCGACTTCTGGAACGCTGCGCCTTGGCGTCAATTTGGAAGTGGCAACGCTTGACCAAAAGCGCGACGCCTTTGATCCGGACGAAACCTTGGCGCATTACCTCACAGACGGGCGCGGCGAGAACCTGCTGGTCAACAATGAGCTGAGGCACGTCGTGTCTTATATGAAGGATTTTCTGTTCAAGCCGGAACAATCCCGCACGCCGGTGAAAGAACTTTCCGGCGGCGAGCGAGCGCGCCTGATTTTGGCCCGCGTGTTGGCCCGCCCCGCCAATCTTTTGATCCTGGATGAGCCTACCAACGATCTCGACATGGAAACGCTGGACCTATTGCAAGAGCTGGTGGCAGGCTTTGCTGGAACCGTTATCCTCATCAGCCATGATCGCGATTTTCTCGACCGTACCGTGACGTCCATTATCGCCCCTGAAGGCAATGGCAAGTGGCAGGAATATGCTGGCGGCTATTCCGATATGATTTTGCAGCGCAAAGCCAGCGAAGCCGAGGCGAAAAAGCCAGCTGCTGCCGTCACGCAGACGGTCGCAAAGTCGGCACCAAAATCGTCCAATAAGTTTTCCTACAAGCAAAAATTCGCATTAGAGACACTACCGGGTAAAATCGAAGCCGCGACCAAGACTGCCGCCACGCTGGAAGCCAAGCTATCTGACGGCAATCTGTTTTCAAAAGACCCCGCACAGTTCTCCAAAATCGCAGCCGAACTTGATGTTGTGCGCAGCTCTATTGATGCGATGGAGCACGAATGGCTGGAACTAGAGATGCTGAAGTCTGAGATGGAAGCCAGCTAATTTAGTAGTCAGTTTTCAAAGAACGCACTGCCTGATGGCAGTGAAGACTATTATTTTGCGCGGTTGGCGGATCTCTCCCGTTATCGCGCTCATCTTATTGATGCCCGATCATTGAAATCTTTGGGGAAGCCGGGTGTGTGGTCCTGCCTTCTCAAATTTTTAACGTATGGCAAGTGCCACACACCCGACTCGATGTTCTTGCGCTGGCCCAGTCACTCCCGAAAAGCCTTCCGCCGTTTTACAGGCAGTCATGCATTTCGCGAGCCGGGCCGGATGCGCCTTTGCTTGGGGGTTCAACACCCAGCGGATTTCCAATCCACCAGCAAAGCACCGGCCGTTGCCACAGACACTTGGATCATGAATTCCGTGTCCCCGTTGCAA
>JAYTVD010000191.1:0-3474 GCA_043744175.1 Phyllobacteriaceae bacterium | reverse complement strand
ACCGGATCGGGCTCCGGTCCAACACAGTTTCCCCCTTGCGACGCCGGACAGCGATGATCACGAATAGGATTTGCATCAGGCATTTTCGCACACAGCGGGCCAATCTGCTTGTAGCCCGCCGGACACTTTGCCTCGGCACTGTTTGCAAATAATACTGTTGCCACCAGCGTTGATGCCAAAATAAATACGCGCTTGCCCATAATCGCTCTCCCAATAAATATCCTTTTCGCCCGAGCCTCAATATAAAAGAGAGAGCGGATACCACTTCGAGAGCTTCGTAAAATATTCACAGACCTGCATCCCCCGCACGGGAGATGCCATCACAATTTATGCAGAATGTGGGCTGATAACCTTGGTTTACTTCAGCTCAGTTGTGAGCAGAGTTTGGCCTTCCGCCAAAAATGGCTTCAAATCGGCCCAGGGTATGACAATCGGATTATATCCATCCTGAAAATTACAAACCGCTGCCGCGCTGGAAAAATCCGTGCGCGTCACAGCCAGTCCCTTTGGCGTCAGCGAGAACATCGCCATGCGCTCGGCCATCGGCTTTTCATTTTCAAAGCCATCCATGCATTCCGTTGCCAGATCGCCATCCTCGCCGCCCTTATCTTCAACAATTTTGGCAGCAGCGTTCCACCGGTCCCACCACAAGGTGTTGAAGGCTTCGCGTTGCTCCGGCGTCTTCAGCGCAATCAGTGTGCCAAGGCCGGATTTGTTCATCTCCGTGCAGTCGTCCTCATCGCCGCAATAGTTTGACGATATGTCCGCCAGCGCATCAAGATCAAACAGGATTGGCCGCACATAGTTTGACGGATGCGCGCCGCCGCAAAACACCGAGCCACTTTCCACCATGCTCAGCGAGGTCGGCGAAGCATAAGTGATTTCATACTGATATTCCGGATCTTTCGGCTTTCCTGCATTGAGCGTGGCGGCATCAGCCATAAAGCCCAGCCCCGCCTGACACTCCCGCACATCCAGCACCGCACGGCGATGTTGATCTTCTAAGAACGTGTTTATCTTCGCCATTTTAGCGGCATCCGGATACGCGAGAAGCGTCGGATAACGAGCACCAAAAACCGAGTCCTGCACCCAGCCAACTTTCACTGCGCCAAAATCCGCTTCTTTATTGATCGTCGAGGGGGCGTTGAGATCAACGTTCTTCAGCCACATCTGGCCATATTGCTTCATGCGGCTTTCCGCATCTGCATCTGCGCTATCATCAGCAACGCGGTTCAGCACGATGGGTGCACTCTTGCCTGTCTTTGCAGAGGTCCAAGTGCCGGATGCATTGTCGCCATCAATCGCAATATCCCATTTGCCAGTGATGGTATCCTTGCGATCGCCGCTCAGGTCTTCAGCCGTGGCACCGATAAAAAGTGTTTCCGTAAATTGATAAGTTTTGCCAGCCTTATCAAGCAAAAGGCCAATATCACTAGCCGCCTTTGGGTAGCTATAAACGCTCTGCGAACCATCCAGCAGAACCAGCACTTTCGCCTTGCCAATCGTACCTTCAAACAGCCCGCCCTTACCCGCCAGCGGGTCCGGCGTATCTTGCGCCAAGGCAACGTTGGCGAGAATTAAGAAAGCGACGGCCAAAAGGCGAAACAACATGGCAAATCCTCATATAAAAGTGACGAATAATGGCGTTTGAATTGAACACACCGGACTAGGGCGGACTGTTTTGAATCAGCCTTTGCGTGAGGCGCTAGGAATGACGTCCGCAGGCTTGCCAAAGCCTTGCCGCCCCTGCACGCGCTTCATAAAACCTCGAATTTTAGGATATGCCTTCAGGTCCAATCCGCCAGCAGCGGCATAATCCAGCACGCCGTAAATATCGATGTCCGCAATGGTCATGCCCTTGCCGACCAGCCAGTTTTGGTCCGTAAGATGCGTTTCCAGAAAGCCTAATGCGGCATTGGCTTCAGTATTATACATCTCCGCCACCAATTGCCCGAATTGGCGGAAGCCCAATTTCTGCCCGCGCAAACGGTAAAGCGGCGGTGCGAGGCGGTCCAAATCCCAATACATCCATTCGCGGATAGCAATGCGATCATCTGGTGATTTGCCACGGAATTTCTTGGTCTTTTCCGCCAGTATTTCCAATATCGAAGGTGCCTGCCGATAAGTCTTGCCGCTCGCATTATCGACCAAAACCGGCACCTGCCCCCAACGATTTTTATTGGCAAGATAGTCCGGCGTTTTGGCCTCCGCACGCGGCGATGTCAGCACGAAATCAAACGGCACGCTCGCCAATGAAAGATAAAGCGCCACTTTGTAAGTGGGTCCGGAAACGTTGATGCCATGAAGTGTAAATGCGGCGGCCATGGAGTTGCTCCTCTGAGTCGATTTGACTGGCGAGTATGTCCATCAAACCGCCAAATGCAATGGCATGACTAAACGCGCCGTTCCATCACAATGGCAGGCATGTTCGACCCGTCCTTACCGCAATTGGCCGTGCGCGATACTTCTGCAAACCCAAAATGCTCATAAAAACCAATGGCCTTTTCGTTGGCCTCATCCACCTCAAGCCGGAATGATTTTGCCTCAGGAAACGCTTCAAACACTTCCTGTAGCAACTGCGCCCCAATGCCCTGCCCCAACGCATCCGGCGCGACATAAAGCTGGTGGATCGTCGTAAAGTCTTCCGACGACTGGCTGGCAAAAGCCACGCCATGCAGCGCCTCGCCGCTATCGGCGACGAGAAACTCTGACCACGGCTTCTCCAAATTTGCGGTGAGCGCGTCAAGCGAATGCCACTCGTCGGTAATCTGCCGGACTTTCTCAGCACCATAAGTGCCGTCATAAGTCGCGTGCCAGCTAGTGCGCAGCAGCGCCTTCACCGCACTCAAATCAGATGCCATTGCAGAGCGGACAAATATCATTCGACGCCGAGCTTTGCTTTCACCATGTCGCTCACGGCCTGCGGATTGGCCTTGCCGCCCGTTGCCTTCATCACTTGGCCGACAAACCAGGCGGCCATGCTGGGTTTGGCTTTCACCTTTTCCACCTGATCCGGATTGGCCGCGATGATCTCGTCAACGGCCTTCTCAATCGCGCCCGTATCGGTAACCTGTTTCATGCCGCGCGCGTCCACAACCTCGCGCGGGTCGCCGCCTTCAGTGAAGATAATCTCGAACAAATCCTTGGCAATCTTGCCGGAAATCACCTTCTCGACAATCAAATCCACAATACCGCCAAGCTGCGCGGGAGACACGGGCGACTGCTCAATATCCTTACCCGCCTTGTTCAGCGCGCCGAGCAAATCATTGATAACCCAGTTGGCAGCGAGCTTCGAATCGCGGCCCTTGGCCACGTCCTCATAGAAGTCCGCAATCGCCTTTTCCGAAACCAAAATCGAGGCATCATAAGCAGATAGCCCCTCGCCCATCAGGCGCGTGCGCTTCTCGTCTGGAAGCTCCGGCAAATCCTTGGCCAGCGCCGCCACATAGGCGTCATCAAATTCCAGCGGCAGCA
>JAYTVD010000190.1:0-12128 GCA_043744175.1 Phyllobacteriaceae bacterium | reverse complement strand
TGATACCAGCGAGGAAATCGCCGAACCGCGACGACCGTCTTCATCATGCACAAACTTCGCTGGTGGCTTGATCTCGGCATAAGTCCAGATTGGCCATTCCTTGTCGTACAAATCCAATTCCGGAGTGATGTCGGTCAGGTCAATCTTAGCTTCCCAATAGGCATCAATCGTTCCGACATCGCGCCAGTAGGCTTCGCGCTCGAACGATGAACGGATGCAGGATTTGGCGAAACGATGCGCCACTGCTTTGCCGTTTGTCACGATATAAGGAATGATATCCTTGCCGAAATCGCGGGAGGAACCAGGATCAGCAGCATCGCGCTTAAGCTCTTCCATCAGGAACTTTGTTTTGAAAACATAGATACCCATGGAGGCAAGTGCCAAATCCGGCTGGCCGGGAATGGCGGGCGGGTCTTTCGGCTTTTCGACGAAGGCGACCACCTGATCTTTTTCGTCAACATGCATCACACCAAAGCCTGTGGCTTCCATGCGCGGCACTTCAAGACAGCCGATGGTAACATCCGCATTTTGATCGACGTGCTGGCGCAGCATCAATTCGTAGTCCATTTTGTAGATATGGTCGCCCGCCAAAATGATAATATATTCAGGGCCATAGCTCTCAATGATATCAATATTCTGGAACACGGCATCTGCCGTTCCAGCATACCATTGGTCTTCCGAAACGCGCTGGCTGGCGGGCAGAATATCGAAACTTTCGTTACGTTCCGGCCGCAAGAAGTTCCAGCCGCGCTGCAAATGGCGGATCAGCGAATGCGCCTTATACTGCGTGGCAACGCCCATGCGGCGGATACCGGAGTTGAGCGCATTGGACAGCGCAAAATCGATAATACGGCTCTTGCCACCGAAATAGACGGCGGGCTTGGCACGCATATCTGTCATTTCCATCAGGCGCGAACCGCGCCCGCCAGCCAGCACATAGGCCATGGCATCACGGGCAAGTGGTTGTGAATATTTTCTTTCCATGTGGTCTCCTCCCAAAGTCCGAAATTAAAAATCTAAGTCCATTAAAGTCTATCGAGAACTGGTCGCCAAACGCCCGAAGTGGATACGCCGCGCATGCGGAAATAGCTCGAAATCAGTCTGACTCCCATACGAAGATAAGTGTGGCGAGCGGCGGGATGTTAATCATCGCGGACGCAGGCTGACCATTGAAGCCAGCGCCATCAGCGATAATTACACCACCATTGCCCTTGCCCGAACCGCCGTAGATCGCAGCATCAGAATTGATAACCTCGCGCCAGCGACCCTTGGCCGGCAGCGGCAATGAATAACCCTCGCGCGGGACCGGCGTGAAGTTTGTCACCACGGCGGCGGCTGGTGCATCGCCAGCAAAACGCGCCCATGCAAACACAGAGTTCGCAGCATCGTCAGCTATGAGCCAACTAAAGCCATCGCCCTCACAGTCGCGGCCATGCAGCGCTGGATAATCACGGTAGGCACGGTTGAGATCGCGCACGAGTAAACGAACACCCTCATGCGGCGCTTCGTTCAAATGATGCCAGTCAAGACCGCGAGCCTCGCTCCACTCTTGGCGCTGGGCAAATTCCTGGCCCATGAACAACAGCTTCTTGCCGGGGTAGCCCCACATGAAACCATAGTAGGCGCGAAGGTTGGCAAACTTTTGCCAGTCATCGCCCGCCATTTTGGTAAGCAGCGAACCCTTGCCATGCACCACTTCATCATGGCTGAGTGGCAGCACAAAATTTTCCGAGAAGGCATAGAGCAAACCAAACGTCATCTCATTATGATGATGCTTGCGATGCACTGGCTCTCGCTTCAAATATTCCAGCGTGTCGTGCATGAAACCCATGTTCCACTTGAAACCAAAGCCCAAGCCACCATCATAAACCGGCTTCGAAACACCCGGCCAAGACGTCGATTCTTCGGCGATCATCATAAAACCGGGACGCGCCGCATAGGCTTGCTTATTGGCTTCTTGCAGGAAGCGCACGGCTTCGAGATTTTCCCGCCCACCATGCTCGTTGGGTATCCACTCGCCTTCTTTGCGGGAATAATCGAGGTAAAGCATAGAGGCCACAGCATCGACACGCAGCGCATCAATATGAAAACGCTCGGCCCAGAAAATCGCATTGTTCACAAGGAACGAGCTAACTTCTTTGCGCCCAAAATTATAAATCGCCGTGTTCCAGTCAGGATGGAAACCCTTGCGTGGATCAGCATGTTCGTAAAGCGCTGTGCCATCAAAATTGGCCAGTCCGTGGCTGTCCGTCGGGAAATGGGCGGGAACCCAATCCAAAATCACGCCAAGGCCAACCTTGTGCGCGCCATCCACAAAGCGGGCAAACGCTTCCGGATCGCCAAAGCGGGCCGAAGGCGCAAAAAGGCCGGTGGTCTGGTAGCCCCATGACGGGTCATAAGGATGCTCAGAAATCGGCAGAAATTCGATGTGGGTAAAGCCCATATCAACACAATAGGGAATGAGCTGCTCGGCCATCTCGTCAAATGACAAGAACGAGCCATCGCTGCGGCGACGCCATGAACCGGCGTGAACCTCATAAATCGACATCGGCTGACGCCGCGCATCGACTGTGCCCCAATGTTTGGAATGAGCCTCATCGTTCCACTTATGATCCAAAGGCCGCGCAACAACTGATGCCGTATTGGGCCGAAGCTCGGACTGGAACGCGTAAGGATCGGCCTTCAGCGGCAACACAACGCCATCACGGCCCACGATTTCATACTTGTAAGGCTCACCAGCATGAACGCCGGGGATGAAAATTTCCCAAATGCCAGTGTCTGTGCGGCAGCGCATGGCATGGCGGCGGCCATCCCAGCTATTAAATGAGCCGACTACCGATGCGCGCCGCGCATTGGGAGCCCAGACCGCGAAATGAACGCCATCTGCGCCTTCATGGCTCATCACATGCGCGCCAAGCTTATCAAACAGCCGCAAATGTGAGCCTTCGGCGATGTAATAGTCATCCATAGGCCCAAGCACAGGACCGAATGAGTAAGGATCGGCAAACGTCCAATCGCCATGTCTGGCTTTAGCTAAATAACGAATTGGTTGGCGTGACGTAATCGATAGCGGGCCTTCAAAAATGCCTGCGCTATGAACTTGAGTGAATGTGCCGACTGACTTGCCATCTAGGGTGACGGCATCAATGGTCTCTGCGCCCGGCGCAAACACGCGGCCCATCCATGAGCCAGCAGAACCAAACACACCGAGAATTGAGAAGGGATCAAAATGGCGACCCTGAGCAATGGCGTCCAGCGCCTCTGCCATCTGGGTGGCTCGCAAGGCTTCCGCTTTTGCTTTCGCATCGGCCTTAGAGATCGTGGTCTTAACTTTAGATGCCATGGGTCATCCCCTCCCAAGGATGAAAGTAACGCCGAATTGAAAGCGGTTACAAGCGTTAAACGACTACGCTACTAACAAAATTTTCAACTCGGATTTGCTCCGTAACCGACTATCATACGGAAACGCTTAAATAGGCAAGCGCATGGCTTGCAGGACAGCTATGCGTATTTGCGGCATTAGGGCTGATGGCGAGGTTGGGGAGCTAAAAAGAGATATTAGACAAGCTGGCGAAGGGCCCTATCGAGCCAAATGATCTGTTTGCCCGTTTGGTGGACGACTTTGCCCGAGCGAATTATTGCGACCAATTCATGGGAGGCACCACTGTTATCGAAGATTATGCAATGGTCAGCGATGGCGGCTGCAATAGGCAAATTGGCGAAGGTTTTGTCAAATCGGCGGATTTGGTCTTCGACAGGAATGTCGTGGCCACCTTCGTCCACACGGTTTGAGACACGATTGATCGACTTCCCTACGTTTGCAACACCGACAAAAACCAATTGCACGAAAAAGCCAGCAACTTTCGCCCGCCTCATAGTATTCACTATTTCAGTGCTTGAAAGCGTGGATTCGCGCGTGAATGTTTCAGCATTTTCGAGATAACGACGGCACAGTTCCAGTGCCTCGCGCCCTGCGCGATAGTCACGCGTATTATCTGGTCCATCAAGATTTCTAGCAATTACATCAGGGTTGAGAAAAATACCAAGAGGGTGACCTTGCTTGCGCAATTCTTCAAAAATTGTTGATTTTCCAGCCCCATTTGGTCCAGCTATTACCGTTAGATGGGGCTTACTATCATTATCCAAAACTATTCTGCTGCCACAAGAGAATTGCCATGAGGGCGTTTTTTTGTTTTCGTAAACGAGCCATCAGCCCATTCCCAGCCATCCAAATCGTTACGGGTAGTTGGCCAAGGGCGTCCTGCCGCAAACGCCTCCAAGCGTCGCCGCGCCACGCCCTTTTGGACTATGGCTTCAATCTCTTGAGGTTCCAGTCCCCAGACTTTGATATCACTTGTCATGCGTTTCACCTCATAACTGTGGGCGGACTATATCTTAGGTTTAGATGCGCTCCAAATAAAAAAGGCGCGGAAGACCGCGCCTTTCAAATTCATCGACAAATGCTACTATACGTAGCGATTTACGATGTTTTCCAACAGTTCCTGCTTGCCGGAGCGCGGCTGCGGGTTGAGGTGATCGGCCTCAACGCGGGCTGCAATTTCTTCTAGCGAGCGCTTGCCGGAGAGCATAGCTTTGGCTTCCGCGCTGTTCCAACCGGCATAACGATCTTCAACTTGGCTAATTAAGGCCTTGTCCTCAAACATTTTTGCCGCTGCTTTGAAGGCGCGGGCGCAAACGTCCATGCCGCCGATATGGCCGATAAGCAGGTCTTGAGGATCGATTGATTGACGGCGCAGCTTGGAGTCAAAGTTTGTGCCGCCGGTCTTCAAGCCGCCACCCTTGAGGATTTCATGATAGGCCAGCGCCATTTCCGGCACATTGTTCGGGAACTGGTCAGTATCCCAGCCGGACTGGTAATCGTTGCGATTCATATCAATAGAGCCGAGAATGTCCAAAGCAACGGCAGTCGCCAATTCATGCTCAAACGAGTGACCGGCCAAAATCGCGTGGCCCTGCTCAAGGTTCAGCTTCACTTCCTTTTCCAAACCATGACGTTTCAGGAAGCCGTAAACGGTTGCCGTGTCGTAATCATACTGATGCTTGGATGGTTCCTGCGGCTTTGGCTCGATGAGGATTGTGCCCTTATAGCCAATCTTGTGCTTATACTCGACGACCAGATTGAGGAAGCGACCCATCTGCGCGTCTTCGCGGCCAAGGTCGGTATTCAGCAGCGTTTCGTAGCCTTCACGGCCGCCCCATAGCACATAGTTAGCGCCATTAAGTTGCATCGTGGCATCGAGACAGGATTTCACGGTGGCAGCAGAATAGGCAAAGACATCCGGGTCCGGATTGGTGGATGCGCCGGACATAAAGCGGCGGTGCGAGAACATGTTGGCCGTGCCCCACAGCAGCTTCACGCCGGTTTCTTGTTGCTTTTGCGCAAAAATATCGACGATGGCTTCCAAATTCTTACGGCTTTCGCCAAAGGTTTTGCCTTCCGGACGGGCATCCATATCGTGGAAGCAATAGAAAGGCGCGCCGAGCAGCGTGAACATTTCAAACGCAACGTCCGCCTTTAGTTTGGCGTCAGCCATAGTGTCACCAAACCAAGGACGCTCAAATGTCTGGCCGCCAAACGGATCCGTGCCGGGCCATGCGAACGAATGCCAATAGGCGACGGCAAAGCGCAAATGGTCTTCCATGCGCTTGCCCATGATGATTTCGTCTTTGTTGTAATGACGGTAGGCGAGCGGGTTAACGCTATCCGGACCCTCATATTTGATTGGCTTTGTATCACCGAAAAAACCCGTGCTCATTGTTGAACTCCTTTAATGGCTGCATAGTGGGATTTGTATTTTTCATGAGCGGCACTGTAGGCATCGATGAGCGATACTTCCGGCTCGATTGTCCGCTCGGTGTGGGGTGGTTTGCAAACCTCAAACGGGTCCGCATTGGTGGCCGCGATAAGCGCCAGGCGCGCTGCGCCAAAGGCCGCGCCGAAGTCGCCTTCGGCTGGAATATCAACCGGCATTCCCAGCGTGGTGGCGATGATTTTTAGCCAATAGTCAGAGCGTGACCCGCCGCCAACAGCGGTTACGCGGGTGAGCTTGGTTCCGGCTAACGCCAGCGCATCAAGGCTGTCACGGATGGCAAAGGCCACGCCTTCAACCACGGCTTTGGTCAGTGCAACATGGCCAGACTCATGGCCAAGACCTGTAAATGCGCCGCGAATGGAAGCGTCATTATGTGGTGTGCGTTCACCTGACAAATACGGCAGGAAGGTCACAGGACCGGGTGCTTGCAACTCGCTGCCGAGCGATGCTGTCAGCGAAGCCGCATCGCGGCCAGTCAGCGTGGCCAGCCAGTTAAGGCTGTCGGTGGCGGACAATATGACACCCATCTGATGCCAAGTGTTAGGAACCGCATGGCAGAACGCGTGAACGGCGCTATCAGGATTTGGCATGTAGCTGGCGTTGGAGGCGAACAGCACGCCCGATGTACCAAGCGAAACAAACGCAGCGCCGGGCGCAACCGCGCCAATACCGCAGGCAGAAGCCGCGTTATCGCCCGCGCCGCCAGCAACCACGACGCCAGCCTTCATGCCCCAGCGTGCGGCAAGCTCTGGCAGCAAAGTGCCGGAAACATCCGAGCCTTCGACCAAGCGCGGCATGTGGCTTTTGTTGAGGCCAGTGGCTGCCAAAAGCTCATCATCCCAGCAGCGTTTGCCGGTATCCAGCCATGATGTGCCTGCAGCATCGGACATTTCCGATACATGCTCGCCCGTCAGCCAAAGCCGCAGGAAATCCTTCGGCAACAGAACTTTGGCGACCTTGGCGAAAATTTCAGGCTCATGGCGTGCGACCCACAGCAGCTTTGGCGCGGTGAAACCGGGGAATACGATATTGCCAGTCTTGGCGCGGAAAATCGGGTTGGCATCCATCTCATGGGCTTCAACATGGCTGCGCGTGTCATTCCATAGGATGCACGGGCGCAGCACCTTGTCGGATTTATCCAAAAGCGTTGCGCCGTGCATGTGACCGGACAGACCAATGCCAGAAACCTGTGCCAGCAACGCGCCGTGCTTGGCTTTCAACTCGTCGATTGCCGCTGTCGTTGCCGAAATCCAGTCCGCGTGCTCTTGTTCCGACCAACCGGAGTGCGGCCGCGAAACTTCGGTGTGATGGGTCGCAGACGCCAATATCGCCTGCTGCTCGTCCATTATGATGACTTTGGAACTGGATGTCCCTAAATCGATACCAAGAAAAGTGCTCATTATCATGCCTTTGGGAGGGTTAAGAAACGTCGGCGAAAATCTCTTCGTCGATGGTTACGGGTGTGATGGTGACGGCTGATGAAATCAGTTCATCAACAGTATAAAGTGCGATCATGGTTGCGCCGCGCCGGATGAGCGGCATTTCGGATTCGAAAATCTCAAAGTCGAAATAATCCGTGAATCCACCGGCGTTGGACTCGGCAATGCAGGCGCGGATGTAGGGCTCGGTGATATCAAACGCTGCTGTGCCCGAACCGACGAAGGCAATCGGCACCGGATCAATCAGCGCAAACAACCCCGCTAATCCCGAACCAATGGCCTCGGCAGCCTGCTTGAAGGCGCGGCGCTCCGGCCCGTCAGAAAGTCGCGCTTTCTTGGCCAGCGTGCGCATATCAAGCCCCGAAAGCTCCACCGGCGGCAATGTATCTTCCGGCAGACCATGCGCCGAGCGCCAAATGGCATAGTCGCCCGCATAGGCCTCGATGCAGCCGCGAGACCCGCAGCGACACAGCGCCCCGCCATGGCGATAAAGCATATGGCCAAATTCCGCCGCCGATGAGTGCCTGCCGGTGAACAGGCAGCCATTGAGATAAAGTCCCATACCGATACCATGTGACAATAGCACGGCCAGACAATCCCTACCGTAACGCTCCGGATCAAGAGAGCGCAAGGCTGCGGCAATCATCGAGCAGTCATTAGCTACGCTAACGGGACAGCCGAATTCCGCCTCTAAATAGGCAGCCAAATGCACGTCACGGCCAGAAGCAATCGGCGACCAGAGGAGATCACGGCTTTGCGCATCTGTCCGGCCTTGGATGGCAACCACGATAGCGGCTGGCTTCTCCACCTTGGCATTGGACAGCGTCATACGCATCAGCCGCGAGAATCGCGCCAGTAATTCTTCGCCAGTACAGCCTGCTGTCGAAAACCGGTCCTCAAGCCCGTTAATCATCGCGCCCGAATAATCACAAATGCCGACTGAAAGTTGATTGTGCTGCAGTTCGACAGATAAAACATGCGCCTTGGCAGGATTAAGCGCCAAGGCGATTTGCGGGCGGCCGCGACGAGCGCCTGTGGACTCGCCCTCTGG
The DNA here is from genome assembly GCA_043744175.1 of Phyllobacteriaceae bacterium. GTDB lineage: Bacteria > Pseudomonadota > Alphaproteobacteria > Rhizobiales > Rhizobiaceae > JANMEX01. Next base: position 3,804 of record JAYTVD010000190.1, on the reverse strand, counting down.
CAATTCTAACAAAGTATCTTGAGACAGCAAATCGGAGGTAATGGCCGAAACAGTGGAAGGTGAAAGACCGGTGGAAGCAGACAAATCGGTGCGCGACATCCGTGGCTGCCCCCGCAGGGCAGACAGAATCAATGACCTGTTCTGGCGACGGACAAGATCCGACCCGGCCTTTAATTGCACGATATTTCATCCTCCCGTTGCGGCCCGCATCTCTCCCAAAACCGGTACCGCAAGCGCAAACTAAAATGAGCACTTGAAAACAATCTTGACACAGGATTAAATCTGAGTCACTAATTATTTCGGCCCTCGAAATAAAGAGTGGTTGGCGGCTGACAAATGGAGATTTGCTAGTCGCTGGAATTAAAAACACGTGCCTACGGGCACCGGGAGGATCTAATGAAGAAATTAACTGCAGCCCTTTTGGGCGCTGCATTTGCTATGTCGTTCGGCGGCGTTGCTCTTGCTAAGGATAAGACGATTGCTGTTTCTTGGAAGACTTTCCAGGAAGAGCGTTGGAAGACAGACGAAGCTGCCATCAAGGCTGCTGTTGAAGCTGCTGGCAACAAGTACATCTCCACAGATGCTCAGGGTTCTGCACAAAAGCAGGCTGCTGATATCGAAGGCCTGATCTCGCAGAAGCCAGACGTTGTTATGGTTGTTGCGTTTGACTCAGATGCTATTTTGCCATCGATCAAGGCTCTGTCGGATGCAGGCATCAAGTCGATTGCCTATGACGTACAGTTCGAAGATCCAAATGCTCTTTACATCACGTTCGATAACGTCGGTGTAGGCCGTATCATTGCTCAGGAAATCCAGAAGATTAAGCCAGAAGGCAACTTTGCGTTCATCAAGGGCGACAAGGGCGATCCAAACGCAACGTTCTTGTTCCAAGGCATGATGGAAGTGCTCAAGGCAAGCATCGATGATGGCAAGATCAAGAACGTCTGTGAAACATTCACCGACGGCTGGAAGCCAGATGGCGCACAGAAGAACATGGAACAATGCTTGACTTCAACCGGTAACAAGGTTGACGCAGTATTGGCTGAAAACGACGGTATGGCTTCAGGCGTTGTGGCGGCTCTTACCGCTCAGGGCATGACTGGCATTCCAGTTGGCGGTCAGGACGGCGATTTGGCAGCTATCAACCGTGTTGCTCTCGGCACACAGACCGTTTCGGTTTGGAAGAACGCTTCAGACCTCGGTAAGGTTGCTGCTGAAGCTGCCAACGCTTTGGCAGATGGCACAGACGTAACAGCCATCGCTGGCGTTGCTAAGTTTGCTGGCGGCAAGAACAAGGTGGAAATGAACTCCATCCTGCTTGCACCAACACCAATCACAAAAGAAAACGTCAATGTTGCTATTGACGCTGGTCACATCACTAAGGATCAGGCTTGTGCTGGCGTAACAGCTGGTGCCGTTCCAGGTTGCTAATATTTAGCATTTGAATAACTAATAGAGCCGCGCCGCTTACCAAAGCGGTGCGGCTTTGACTTAATTACAATTCGGACGGGAGGGAGACCCCAATGTCGCAATCGGGCAACAACAGCCAGAACCCTGCAGCGCAGGAAGAAGGGCCAATCAAGAGATTTTTCCGCGCTACTGAAATCGACATGCGTATGCTTGGCATGATCGTAGCCCTACTTCTTATCTGGTGTGCGTTTGACTTTGCCAGCGGCGTTTTGCGCGGTAATTTTGGCGGCCTGTTAGGCGGTTCATTTTTGACACCGCGCAACATTTGGACTCTTTTGGTTCAGACCTCTTCCATCGCTGTCATGTCCACAGGCATGGTGCTGCTCATCGTTATGCGACAGATTGATTTGTCAGTCGGCTCAATGCTCAGCCTCGTGGCTGTCGCAGGGGCTGTTTTGCAAGTGTTTAATCTCAACCCCATGTTAGGCGTTGGCCATCCAGCCATCTGGATAATTGGTGTGTTAGCTGTAATCTTGCTCGGTGCCGCTATTGGTGCTTTCAACGGCTGGCTGACGGCCTATGCACAAATCCCTGCATTCATCGTTACGCTAGGCGGCTTGATTGCCTACAGCGGCGTTGCTTTTCTATTGGCGCGCGGTGAAACAGTGGCTCCGATGGATAAAACCTTTGAGGTCTTTGGCGGCGGTATTCCGCTGAGCTGGCTCGGGCCCACCTGGAGCTGGGGCTTAGCATTACTGGCTTGCGCGGGTATCGTTTACGCGATTATAAACGGACGTCGCCAGCGCCAGCGTTTCCATTTTCCGTTGCGGCCAATATGGGCAGAGACCTTTCTGGCGATTGCCGGTAGTAGCGCTGTCCTGTTCGTAACCCATGTGATGAACTCATATCCATGGCCATTTAAGCTGATCGAGAATTACGCCAAGGCTAACGGTGTCACTATACCAGCCGGTATTGAAGACAAAGACGGCAGTGCGGTATGTTTGGCAGCCGAAAAAGTTGTGCGTTGCACCGATGGGCTGATTTATTACACAGGCTATTCTATGCCCGTTTTGGTAGCGTTGGTGGTCGGTCTGGTCATGACGTTTATCGCCACGCGCACACTGTTCGGTCGCTATGTATATGCCATTGGTGGCAATCCGGAAGCTGCGGAATTGGCGGGTATTAACACCAAGTGGATGATCGTAAAGGTTTTCGCACTGATGGGCGCACTGGTTGGTATCTCGGCCGTTATCTCATCTGCCCGCCTCAATGCAGCAACCAATGCGCTCGGTCTGTTCAATGAACTATACGTTATTGCGGCGGCTGTTATCGGCGGCACATCGCTTGCCGGTGGTGTCGGCACAATCTACGGAGCTATGCTCGGTGCGCTACTGATGCAGTCGATTATCTCTGGCATGTCGCTGCTAAACTTGCCGACTGCTTATCAGAGTATCGTCGTTGGTGTGGTTCTTGTGATCGCCGTCTGGCTTGACCAGATCTACTCACGCCGTGTGAAGTAAGGAGACTTATTATGAGTGTAACTAGTCAAACTAAGTCACCCGCCGCAGATCGCGGTACTCCATTGGTGGAAATGCGTAACATTTCCATCGCCTTCGGCGGCATCAAGGCTGTCGATCATGCAACGGTCGATGTCTATCCCGGCGAAGTTATGGCCTTGCTCGGCCATAATGGTGCGGGCAAATCCACGCTGATTAAAATGCTATCCGGCGCCTATAAGCGCGATAACGGCCAGATTTTTATTGATGGCAAAGAGGCGCACATCACCAACCCGCGTGACGCTAAGGCTTACGGCATTGAAACCATCTACCAGACGCTGGCGCTGGCAGATAATATAGATGCTGCGGGCAATCTCTATCTTGGTCGCGAATTGAAGACACCATTTGGCACATTGGATGATGTGGCCATGGAAGCGGAAGCGCGCAAGGTTATGGGCCGTTTGAACCCCAACTTCCGCCGCTTCAAAGAACCGGTGAACAAGCTCTCCGGCGGCCAGCGCCAATCCGTGGCGATTGCCAGAGCCATCCTGTTTAACGCGCGCATCCTCATCATGGATGAGCCAACGGCAGCGCTTGGCCCGCAAGAAACCGCGCAAGTGGGCGAGCTGATTAAACAGCTCAAGGCCGATGGCATCGGCATCTTCCTCATCTCACATGATATTCATGATGTGTTTGATCTAGCAGACCGCGTGTGCGTGATGAAAAACGGCAAAGTTGTCGGCACGGCCTTCACCAAGGACGTCACGGGCGATGAAGTGCTCGGCATGATTATCGCCGGCAAATGCCCTCCCGGTGCCATTCCTGGCCCCGGCGCACTGGCAATGTAATAGTGGTATAACTATCTAAGACCGGCGGGAGCAATCTCGCCGGTTTTTTG
>JAYTVD010000189.1:0-3506 GCA_043744175.1 Phyllobacteriaceae bacterium | reverse complement strand
AAACCGGCACGACAGTTTCGTTTTTGCCATCGACCGAAACCTTCACCAAGGTTGAGTTTGCGTTTGAAACGCTGGAACATCGCTTGCGCGAATTGGCGTTTTTGAATTCGGGTGTACGCATTTTGCTAACTGACCGCCGCCATGCCGACGAAAAGCGCGTTGAAATGATTTATGACGGCGGGCTGGAAGCCTTCGTGCGATATCTTGATCGAGCGAAAAAACCATTGGTCACCGCGCCGGTTTATCTGATCCGCGAAAAAGACGGCATCACGGTTGAAGTCGCCATGTGGTGGAACGACAGCTACCATGAAAATGTGCTGTGCTTCACCAACAACATCCCCCAGCGCGATGGCGGCACGCATTTGGCTGGCTTTCGTGGCGCTTTGACGCGGCAAGTGACTGGCTATGGCGAAAGCTCCGGCCTTACGAAAAAAGAAAAGGTCACGCTGACCGGTGATGATTGTCGCGAAGGGCTGACGGCTATTTTGTCGGTTAAGGTTCCAGACCCTAAATTCTCGTCGCAGACCAAGGATAAGCTAGTCTCGTCCGAAGTGCGGCCAGCCGTTGAAAACCTCGTGAACGAAGCGCTGGGTTCGTGGCTTGAAGAGCATCCGACACAAGCTAAAATATTGATTGGCAAGGTTATTGAGGCGGCGGCCGCACGTGAAGCTGCGCGAAAAGCCCGCGAACTCACCCGCCGTAAAGGCGCATTGGACATCTCGTCCTTGCCCGGAAAACTAGCCGATTGCCAAGAGCGCGATCCAGCGAAGTCTGAAATCTTCATCGTCGAGGGTGATAGCGCCGGTGGCTCCGCCAAGGGCGGTCGCTCGCGCCAGAACCAAGCCATTTTGCCGCTGCGCGGTAAAATTCTCAATGTCGAGCGTGCGCGTTTTGATCGTATGCTGGGCTCCGAAATGATCGGCACCATGATTATGGCGCTGGGCACCAGCATCGGCAAAGACGAGTTTAACGCCGATAAACTGCGCTACCATAAAATCATCATCATGACCGACGCCGACGTCGATGGTGCGCATATCAGAACGCTGCTGCTCACTTTCTTTTTCCGCCAAATGCCGGAACTGATTGAGCGCGGCCATCTTTATATTGCCCAGCCACCGCTCTATAAGGTGACAAGAGGTAAGTCGGCTCTATATCTCAAGGACGAGCGGGCTTTTGAAGCCTATCTTGTCGAGCAAGGCCTTGAAGATGCACGGCTGCAACTCACCAACGGTGAAGTACGAATCGGCGCGGATTTGAGCAGCGTGATTGATGATGCGCTTGCTGTGCGCACGCTGATTAACGGCCTGCACAGCCGCTATAGCCGCACAGTTACCGAGCAGGCCGCCATCGTGGGCGCTCTCAATCCGGCGGTCTTGACAGATACCGCCCGTGCAACTGCTGTGGCAAAAGAGATTGCGACCCGCCTTGACGTGGTGGCGGACGAGACCGAACGCGGCTGGCAGGGTCATATTAACCCTGCGAACGAAGGCGGCGGCCTGATATTTGATCGTATGGTACGCGGCGTGAAAGAAACCGCCACGCTTGATGCAGCGCTGATTGGCTCTGCCGATGCCCGTGCGTTGGATCGCTATGCGTCGCGCCTGCACGATGTCTATTCGCACAATCCAAAGCTCGTCCGCAAAGAACTGAACGAGGCGATTTCCGGCCCGATGAAGCTGTTGGAAGTCGTGTTCGCCGCCGGCCGCAAGGGCGTTACGATGCAGCGCTATAAAGGCCTTGGCGAAATGAACGCCGACCAATTGTGGGAGACCACGCTGGACCCCAACGCTAGACTTTTGCTGCAAGTGAAAATACCGGATGCCACCGACGCCGACTCTTTGTTTGCACGGTTAATGGGCGACGAAGTTGAGCCACGCCGTGATTTTATTCAGGAAAATGCACTGAGCGTTGCGAATTTGGATGTGTGATACACTTCCTTCCTGTCATAATTTCTACGAGTAAGATTGCAATTTTTGAATCTCCCCTGCTAAGGTTGCATTAAAATGTAGGGTAGGCGAAATGGATCAGCGACTTGCAGTCTTAATCGACGGTGAAAACATATCGGCCAAAAATTTTCCTTCAATCGCGCTCTATGTTGGAACGCTAGGAATCGGCAGTGATTGGCGCGTATTTGCAGACTTTAGTGATGCTCGCCATAGTGAATGGCTCGATGTTTGTCGGCAGGGTCTTATCAGACCTGAGCTTCAGCTTTCCGGTGGAACAGGCAAAAATTCGACGGATATTGCTCTCGTCATTTGTGCAATGGATTTATGTCATTCTAACATGTTTGACGGCTTGGTAATTGTTTCCAATGATCGGGATTTTGTGCCGTTGGTCTGGCGCTTAAGGCAAAGTTTCCTGCTCGTTCACGGTATTGGCACGAAACCAACGGATGACATAACCTCCAATGTCTATTCGAGTTATCACGCGCTAAAGACCAAAAATATTTCTGAAGTGCAAAAAGTCGCCTCACCACACGTCGAACCAAAGATTACCCAAAAAACCAATAATGATTTCAATTTCTACAACGCGGTTGATATTATTTTGACGCACGGACCGAAAACCCTAGCTCAAATAGGCACAGAATTGCATTCTAATGCACCAGAGCTGATGTCAAAGTTGGGTAAAGGCAAACTCAAATAGCTAATTCTAAATGAGCCCCGTCTATCTCTAATCGGCGATTCAGTTGCGCGCGGTAAAAAGTGAGCCGCAGTACAGCTAAAACCTCACTTGTAATGCCAGTGTGAAATATCTTGCTATGCACAACATGTCTGAAACGTGCAAAACTCACGAGCATAAAAGTACATCACTGCACCTTCACGACTTCAATCCGGTTCGTACCGCCATTCAAGACAAGTGGAAAGCTTGTATCATTGATAAACATAAGTGCACCTTTGTTGTCCTCAGTACGCACGGTAAAGCCCGGCATTGATGCTTTTTGGAGTGTTGTGCAGTCCGGTTGCAGCGAAAAAGCGATCGGCACTTGTTGACCATCGCTTAGTATTTTCGTCTCGCCGATGACCGCAGCTGCAACATCGGCGATGCCCTGCTCTTCCAGACGGACATTAATTGTCGCATCGCTTGGTAGCGCGATTTTAACCTTGTACCAAATCTCGCCCGTCACTACCGGACAAGCTGCGGAAGCGGTAGTGGGAACCGCACTGGAAACCGCGTCAACCGAGTTGCAGGCAGTAAGTGCCAGCAACGCAAGCAGGGCTGCGCTGGACGTATGTTTGCTAAAAGTCATCATTGTGGTCCCCTGTTTGTGCAAGTGTTCAACCTACTTATTTGCTAAAATATGGCAACAGGCGTGGACAACGCAGCGGCGTGTCCGTGCACCCCTCACCCTGCTCTTTCACCGTTTGGAGGTCCGCAGGACCGGAGACGAGGCGCTTTTATCCCGACGTTCCGTCATTCCGGGGCCGCGTAGCGGAACCCGCGAATCCAGAGATGGATAGTCGCGATTTCACTGGCTGGCTGGCATATAACTGTTTGATTTTAGTGAG
>JAYTVD010000188.1:0-12222 GCA_043744175.1 Phyllobacteriaceae bacterium | reverse complement strand
CCAAATTCACCGCAATAGAGCCATTAAATAGCGAACACAAAGTCGAAGACTTTGATTGCGGGGAAGCCAGCCTCAATAGCTGGTTAGTGTCCCGTGCGTTAGACAACATGGAAAATCGTGTAAGCCGGACCTATGTCACCTGCGGCGCCGCATCATCGACCGTTGCGGGCTATTATGCACTTTCAATGGCTCAAATCATGCGTGTTGATGTATCGAGTAAACAGCGGCGAAAAATGCCTGATCAAATTCCCTGTGTTCTGATCGGGCGTCTCGCTGTTGACAGCGCGGCGAAGGGCCATGGCATTGGAACATCGCTATTGCGTGACGCGATCATCCGGTCAAAACTGGCTTCAAATGAGGTGTCGGCCAGATATGCATTGGTCCACGCACTTAATGCAGCCGCCGTCAATTTCTACATAAAACATGGATTTGTATCATTGCCAAGCAAGCCGGATGCACTGATATTTGATTTGAAGTTTGATTGAACCGTCACGCGCCCTAACCCTTCGGCGTTTCCACGCTGTGCTTCATAATCAGCGGCATTTGGCTCATGGTGAACAGCAATGTAATCGGCATGGTGCCCCAGACTTTGAAGGCCACCCAATTATCAGTCGAAACATTGCGCCAGACGACTTCGTTCATGACAGCGAGAGCCAGAAAGAAAATGCCCCAGCGCAGCGTCAGTTTTTTCCAGCCTTCGGCGTCCAGTTTAAACGCGCTGCCGAAGACATAGCCGAGCAGCGATTTGCCGAAATATAAGCCGCCTAACAAAATTATTCCAAACAGCGAATTGACGATGGTCGGCTTCATTTTAATGAACGTTTCATCCTGCAAATAAAGCGTCAGCGAGCCGAACACCAATACCACTGCGCCGGAGACAAGCGGCATGATGGGCAAAGTTCTGGTCAAAATATACGAGACGATGAGCGCGATGGCAGTGGCGATCATGAACAGCAGCGTGGCGATGAAAAGCGGCCCGCCGATAGTGGCCAGCGCGGGGATTTTTGTTGCCAGCCACGCGCCTTTGGAGTTGGCGAAGAAGAAAACGATGAGGGGGCCAAGCTCCAAAGCGAGCTTGAGCATCGGGTTGATTTCGACTTGGCCTTTGGTGCCAGAATCTTGAGAGGGAGGCGCCTGTTCAAAGTCCATCAATGGCTCCCCGCAATGGCGCTGGCAAATTCTTGTGCTGAGAACGGTTCAAGGTCCGCGACTTGCTCGCCGACACCGATAAAGTACACCGGCAATTTATGTTTGGCGGCGATGCCGACGAGGATGCCGCCGCGCGCGGTGCCGTCTAGTTTGGTCATGACAAGGCCGTTGACGCCTGCCACGTTCTTGAAAATCTCAACTTGGTTGAGTGCGTTCTGGCCGGTGGTGGCATCCAGCGTTTGCAACACCGTGTGCGGCGCATCAGGGTCGAGCTTGCCGAGCACGCGCACGATTTTGGCGAGTTCATCCATTAATTCGACGCGGTTTTGCAAGCGCCCCGCCGTATCGATAATCAGCACATCCGCGCCAGCCGCCTTGGCCTTTTCAAAGGCGTCATAAGCCAGCCCCGCCGCATCCGCGCCGATTTTAGTGGAGACTACGGGCGAGCCTGTGCGCTGGCCCCAAATGTGTAATTGTTCGATGGCAGCGGCGCGGAACGTGTCTCCGGCGGCCAGCCAGACATTGAGGTTCGCCGCGCGCAGCTTTGCCGACAGCTTGCCGATGGTCGTGGTTTTGCCCGTGCCATTGACACCGACGACGAGAATGACGTGCGGCTTGTGGCTCAAATCCAGTTCGAGTGGCTTGGCGACAGGACCGAGCACTTTTTCGATTTCTGTGCGCATAATGGTGCGCACTTCCTCGTCCGAAACATCCTTGCCATAACGGCCGGAAGAGAGCGTATCGGTGATACGCAGCGCCGTTTCCATGCCAAGATCAGCGCGGATCAGCACATCTTCGAGTTCTTGCAGCGTGTCTTCATCCAGCTTGCGCTTGGTAAAAATGCCGGTGATGGACGAGGACAATTCCTTGGACGAGCGCGACAGCCCGCGTGATAGGCGCTGGAACCAAGAGAGTTTGACCTCGGGTTCCGGCTCAGGAACGACGTCTTCGATCTTGCCGATATAAACCTTGGTATTGCTGACGGTGACAGGAATGGTGGCGGCGACAAGCGACTCTGGTTCGGCCTCGGATTCTCCGGTGTCGCCCGCAAAGCCGCCATCGGAACCGGTGGGTTCACTGGCCAATTCGAGTTCGACTTTATCCTCAGCGGCAGCGCTGGCGTCCAACACGGGCAGCGGCTGCGGGTGGCCGGGTTCTGGTTCCGAGGAAATGTCTAATGGATCTGGTGTGTGCACAGACGAAGCATCATGCTCACGCGTATCCGGCGTCGGCTGATAGACGCCATCCACCAGCGCAGGCGCCAGTGCGGCTTCGGGTTCATCGGCGATGGGCTCTGGTGTCTCGGGCTCGTCTTTGATGACAGGCGCAACGGGTTTTGGCTTTTTGATAACGGGCTTGGGTGCTTCGGCCTTTGCCTTTTTATGCACAGGCTCAGCCGTCGGAGCATGTTCGACAGGCGGAAGATTAACTTCAAGATGCTCGGTTTTTGGCGGCTCATAGGAATGCAATGGCTCAAGTTCGGCAACAGCTTCGACGATAGGCGCCTCAACAACAGGCTCCGGCGCAGGCAGTGCTGGAACTTCCTCTGGCGCAACTTCCGCATCCTTCTTGCCGAAGGAGAAGATTTTTTTGATGAAGCCGAAAGCCATAAATCAGGCTGCCTTTCTGGGGGTGGCAATAGCGGTGAGCATTGTGCCGTCATGCCCTGTAATTTCGACATCCACAAGAGAGCCGTGATCGGGACTGCCTAATTTCACCAGCGTGAACCCTTCCGTGCGGCCATTGCCGGAGCGCTCGACCAGCGCTGTTTGCCGTGTGCCAATCATTGCGTTGAGATGCTTTGCATAGGCTTCATCACCCTTGGCGCGAAGCTGCGCGGCGCGGGCTTTGGCGACAGTCCGCCCCACTTGCGGCATCTTTGCGGCGGGCGTGCCCTCGCGCGGCGAAAAAGGGAAGACGTGCAAATTGGTGAGGCCGCATTCCTCGACAATACGCAGCGAGTTTTCGAACATCGCATCGGTCTCAGTCGGGAAGCCGACGATGATATCCGCGCCCAAAACAATATCGGGACGGCGGGCGCGAATATCGGCGCAAAACCGGATGGAATCTTCGCGCAAATGGCGGCGCTTCATGCGCTTCAAAATCATGTCATCGCCCGATTGCAGCGAGAGATGCAAATGAGGCATGAGGCGGCGCTCGGACTGGATGGCGTCAATCAGCGCCTCGTCGGCCTCGATGGAATCAATCGATGAAAGGCGCAGGCGCTCCAGCTGCGGCACGCTTTTCAAAATGCTTTGCACAAGTTTGCCAAGCGATGGTGCGCCGGGGAGATCAGGGCCGTAAGAAGTGAGATCAACACCGGACAGCACGACTTCGCGGTAGCCATTGTCCGAGAGTTTTTTGATTTGATCCACCACAGCGCCCATCGGCACGGAGCGGGAATTGCCGCGCCCGAAGGGGATGATGCAGAACGTGCAGCGATGATCGCAGCCGTTTTGCACTTGCACAAAGGCGCGGACATGGCCTTCGACGGCATCAACCATATGGGATGCGGTTTCGCGCACGCTCATAATGTCGTTGACGCGGGTCTTTTCAAAATCATTGACGCCGAAATCCGGCAGGGCGCGGTAGGAGTGGCTTTTGAGCTTTTCCTCATTGCCCAGCACCAGATCAACCTCGGGCATATCGGCAAATTTGGCGGGGTCTGTCTGCGCGGCGCAGCCGGTCACGATGATGCGGGCTTGAGGGTTTTCGCGCCGTGCACGTCGGATGGCTTGGCTGGCTTGGCGCACCGCTTCGCCTGTCACCGCGCAGGTATTGACGATGATTGCACCGCCTTCGAGCGTGTCCAATCCGGCAAGAGTTGCCTCGCGTTTGATGACTTCCGACTCATAGGTATTGAGGCGGCAACCAAAGGTGAGGACTTCGAGGCTGCTCACGCGGCTTGCTCTTCAAGGCGCATATGTGCGCCGGTTTCAGGGTCAAACTTTCCGGCAAATTCCCACTCGGCGGGGCCGGTCATCATCACATGGTCATCGTCGCGCCACTCGATTTTGAGCGGACCGCCGGGAACGGTGACCGTGACGCTGCGCCCTGTGCGCCGCGTGCGGGCGGCGGAAACGGCGGTGGCGCAGGCGGCGGAACCGCACGCCAATGTTAACCCCGCGCCGCGCTCCCATGTGCGGATTGTGATGGCCTCGCGCGATGTGACTTGCGCGATGGTGATGTTGGCACGCTCGGGAAACAGCGGATGGTTTTCCAGGAGTGGCCCGAAACGGTCGAGATCGTAGGACCAGACGTCCTTGTCCACCCAGAAAATCGCATGGGGATTGCCCATATTGGCGACAGATGGCGAGTGCAAAATAGGCGCACCAAGCGGCCCAATTTCCAGCTCAATCGCGCGGGTATCTTGAAACATTTCAGACAGCGGAATTTGGTCCCACGCAAAGCGCGGCTTGCCCATATCCACGGAGATGAGGCCGTCCTCATGTTCCTTTGCGGTCAAAATTCCGGCAATGGTTTCAAAGGTGAAATCGGTCTTGCCGGTCTCGGAAGCCAGCGCCTGCACCACGCAGCGCGTGCCATTGCCGCAGGCCTGCGCCAAGGTTCCATCGCAGTTGATAATCTCGATATAGGCGTCTGTGCCCTCAGTTTTCGGGTCATAAATGGCCATGAGCTGATCGAACTTCGTCATCGGGTCAGCGTTAATCGCAATCGCCGCCGTTGCCGAGACACGCGCCGTCTGCCCGCGCATATCCGCGACGATGATCTGGTTGCCCAGCCCGTTCATTTTGGCGAAGTTTAGCGAAAGCGTCATATTTATTTCCGAAGTAGTTGGGCTCTATATGGCGGATTGGCGTGCGAATTACCAGAAGCGGACTCGGCATTCTAATTTGCAGCTGAGCGTCGAGACTTATTCCGCTTCGGCTATTTCAATTTTCACCGTCTATTGATGGCCTGCTATCAATGCCTTCTTCAATCAATCGCTGTAACTCAACGATCTTTTCTTCGCGTCTTTCGCGATTATATTGCCATTGCCGCATGGCGTCGCGCATCACCTCCCCGGCGGTGACATATTCACCGGAATTGACCGCTTCATTGATCGTCGCGGCCATATCGGGTGTTAGGGTAATTGATACTTTTTCAAAAGCGGCCATCGCAAAATCCCTTCAGCCTATGGTAGGCACACGACCTACCATAGACACGGAATTCTTATCAGGCAGCCTTTTTCGCCTTTGGCGCTATCAGGCCCTTGGCCACCAACAATTCGGCAATCTGCACCGCATTGAGTGCCGCGCCCTTGCGCAGATTGTCGGAGACAACCCAAATGTTCAGGCCGTTTTCAACTGTCGCGTCTTCGCGGATGCGGGAAATGTAGGTTGCGTCTTCGCCGGCGCAATCGATTGGTGTGGCGTAGCCGCCATTCTCTTGCTTATCAACCACGAGACAGCCCGGCGCATTGCGCAAGATTTCGCGCGCTTCATCGGCAGAGAGCGGGTTTTCAAACTCGATGTTGATTGCCTCCGAATGGCCGATGAACACGGGCACGCGCACGCATGTGGCTGTAACCTTGATCTTTGGATCAAGCATCTTCTTGGTCTCGGCGACCATCTTCCACTCTTCCTTCGTGTAGCCGTCTTCCATGAACACGTCGATGTGCGGAATGACATTGAAGGCAATGCGCTTGGTGAACTTTTTGGCTTCGATGCTGTCGGCCACGAATACGGCGCGGGTCTGCGTGAACAATTCGTCCATGCCTTCTTTGCCAGCCCCGGATACGGACTGGTAGGTCGAGACCACGATGCGCGTGATCTTGGCGGCATCATGCAATGGCTTCAAAGCCACCAGCATCTGCGCTGTCGAGCAGTTTGGATTGGCAATGATGTTGCGCTTGGTGAACTGTGTGATGTGCTCAGGGTTCACCTCCGGAACAATCAGCGGCACGGCTGCATCGTAGCGCCATGCGGATGAATTATCGATGACGATGCAGCCTTGCGCAGCGATCTTTGGCGACCATTCCTTGGAGATGTTGCCACCAGCGGACATCAGGCAAATGTCAGTGTCTGAGAAGTCATATTGCTCCAGCACTTTGCACTTCAACAGCTTATCGCCGAAGGATACCTCCGTGCCCAGCGAGCGGCGGGACGCAAGCGCCACAACTTCGGAGACGGGAAAGCCGCGCTCTTCCAGAATATTGAGCATTTCGCGGCCCACATTACCTGTGGCGCCAACAATCGCTACCTTAAAACCTGCATTCGTCATTTTGAAAATTCCTGTTTGGCTCCCCTAAGCTCAAACCCGCCAACCTGCCAGCGGGTTCATCTCCCCCGCTAGCCCGGGGGAGTTTCGGGCAAGCAAAGGTGATTAAACCTGTTTGGTGGTTTTTTTGGTGGTGGTCAGTTTGGAAACTGTGCAAACGCCAGCGGCGGCAAAAGCCGCTGCCTTAGGTGCTGAAATGGCGAGGCCAAAAAGGCTCATCAACAGTTATCCTTGTGTACGGCGCTGAATAGTCGGTTTTTCTCAAGAGTCAAGCATCGGCCGCTTCCCCCTACGAGATTAGACTAAAGTCATAAGTCCAAAGACTCGCTGCCCATAAGCGGCCAAGTCTGCCAAACAAAGCGGTAGATGCGCCATGCCTATTGCTCTGGGAGGAGTGAAACTCGGCGGTTGGACGCACTCTAACAACCACGCCACTTTTCGGGGAGGACATACGAAATGGCAATAGCAGCTCAGGCTAGCACAAGCATGACGCGCGAAGAGAAGAAAGTGATCTTCGCTTCATCGCTCGGTACCGTTTTTGAATGGTACGATTTCTATCTATATGGATCATTGGCAGCCTTTATAGGTACTGCCTTTTTCTCGTCTTATCCGGAAGCCACGCGCAACATTTTTGCGCTTTTGGCATTTGCTGCGGGCTTTTTGGTCCGCCCGTTCGGCGCGCTGGTGTTTGGTCGCTTAGGCGATCTGGTCGGCCGTAAATATACGTTCTTGATAACGATCATGATCATGGGTCTTTCGACCTTCTTGGTTGGTTTGCTGCCATCAGCAGCAACAATCGGTATCGCCGCGCCAATCATTCTGGTTGGGCTGCGCATGTTGCAGGGTCTGGCTCTTGGCGGCGAATATGGCGGCGCGGCGACGTATGTTGCTGAACATGCACCGGCCGGCAAGCGCGGCTTTTACACATCATGGATTCAAACCACAGCAACGATGGGCCTCTTCCTGTCGCTGATCGTTATTTTGCTTCTTCAAACCAACATGACCAAGGAAGCATTTGCTGCTTGGGGCTGGCGCATTCCGTTCCTGCTCTCGGCTGTTCTCTTGGGAATTTCGGTCTGGATTCGTTTGCAGATGAATGAATCGCCTGTGTTCCAGAAGATGAAGGAAGAAGGCACGCACTCGAAGGCGCCATTGTCGGAAGCCTTTGGTCAATGGAAGAATGCAAAGATTGCCATCCTTGCGTTGCTGGGCGCTACCGCGGGTCAGGCCGTTGTCTGGTACTCCGGTCAGTTTTATGCACTGTTCTTCTTGCAAAATGTGTTGAAGGTTGACGGTGCTTCCGTGAACAAAATGGTGGCTATATCACTTCTTCTTGGCACGGGCTTCTTCGTGTTCTTTGGCTGGTTGTCAGATAAAATCGGACGCAAGCCAATCATCATGGCGGGTCTTGCGCTTGCCATATTGACATACTTCCCCCTGTTTAAGGCATTGACGGAAGCCGCAAACCCAGCGCTGGCAACCGCGCAGGTTAGCTCAATCGCAACCGTTACCGCTGATCCAAAGGACTGCCATTTCCAGTTCAACCCGACAGGTACGATCAAGTTCACAAGCTCTTGCGATGTGGCAACATCGTTCTTGACCAAGAACTCCGTGCCATACAAGCTGGTTGAAGCACCTGCTGGTACTATAGCGTCTGTGACTATCGGCTCTGCAACTGTTGCCTCTTTTGATGCGGTTGCTGCTGGTGACAAAGCCAAGGCGATGGGCGCTGCGTTCGAAAAGGGTGCTAACCTTGCCATGCAGGCAGGCGGCTATCCTTTGGTGCGTGATGCAGCCAAAGTTGTAGCTTCCAAGCTTGATGCTTTGGCAGCGGCTAACCCTGAAGCCAAGGTTGACGTTGCGGCGGTTACCGCTGGCGACAAGACCATGATGAAGGTTGCTGATGCAGTCGCTGCAAAGCTTCTGACAGACGACGAAGCCAAGGCAATCACAGACGCCGAAGTGACGGTATATGCGGTGCCGGGCGCTGGCGCGTTTAAGATGGTGGCTGACCCGGTGAACGTAAACTGGGGCAAGATCATCGGTATCCTCACAATCCTCGTTATTTACGTGACGATGGTTTATGGCCCGATTGCTGCTTGGCTCGTTGAAATGTTCCCGACACGCATTCGCTACACCGGCATGTCTCTGCCTTACCACATTGGTAACGGCTGGTTCGGCGGTTTGCTTCCAGCTATCGTGTTTGCCATGAGTGCTGCCAAGGGCGATATCTACTATGGCCTTTGGTACCCAATCATCATCGCTGCTATGACACTGATTATTGGTCTGTTGTTTGTAAAAGACAACAAGCGCAGCGTTGAGCTTGAACATTTGGACTAAAAAACTCAGACTGACCTATCCCTCAGGCCAGTCTGGCCTTGCCCGGCATGAACAAACATGCCGGGCTTTATTTTGCCTAAAACTTCGCTAGGCTGGTTTCCATGAAACCAATAGTGACGCTCATCGCGGTATGTCTAATCCCCAGCCTGGCGCTGGCAGGCGAGCCAATGAATAGCCAAGAGATTCTAAAGACATTTCCTGGCATGACGCTTGTAGGCAATTATTCCGACGGTATGAAGTTTTCGGAAACCTATCAGCAGTTTGGTTCTATCAACTACAGCGACGATCAAAGCAGAACGACAGGCCATTGGTTTGAGCGCAATGGCCTGTTTTGCACATTTTATGTTGATGCCAACGGCGCGTGCTTCAGCGTTAAAAAGAGTGGTGCAAACTGCTACGAATATTTCATCCGTGAAGAGGAAGATGGTACGTTGAGCCCGATGGCTGATAAGTGGAACTCGGTCGGTTGGGATGAGTCAAAACCCTCGACCTGCGATCTATCGGATAAGGTATCTTGAAATGAAAAGTGCGCCCGAGGGCGCACTTTATTAGCTGTCGCTTGCGATTAGGTTTTACGCGGATAATTCTTTGAACTTCGCTAAAATCGCCGCACCCATTTCTACAGTTGAAACCTGTTTCATACCCTCGGACATGATGTCGCCAGTGCGAAGACCGGATTCCAATACATCGGAAATTGCCTTTTCGAGGCTATCTGCCTCTTTCACCATGTTGAATGAATAGCGCATACACATGGCAAAGGACGCGATCATAGCAATCGGGTTGGCAATGCCCTTGCCAGCGATATCCGGCGCGGAGCCGTGAACCGGCTCGTATAGCGCCTTGCGCTTGCCAGTTGTCGCATCAGGCGCGCCGAGCGATGCGGATGGCAACATGCCGAGCGAGCCTGTCAGCATGGCGGCAATATCAGACAACATATCGCCGAACAAATTGTCGGTGACAATAACGTCAAACTGTTTCGGCCAGCGCACGAGCTGCATACCGCCCGAATCGGCCAGCATGTGATCGAGAGTCACATCCGAATATTTCGCCTTATGTGTGGCATTCACCACTTCGCTCCACAGCACGCCGGATTTCATAACGTTGCGCTTATCCATCGAGCAGACTTTGTTGCCACGGGTGCGGGCCATATCAAAGGCGACAGACGCGATGCGCTCGATTTCGTAGGTCTCATAAACTTGCGTATCAATGCCGCGTTTTTGGCCGTTGCCGAGGTCGATAATTTCCTTCGGCTCACCAAAGTAAACGCCGCCTGTGAGCTCGCGCACGATGAGAATATCAAGACCTTCAACGACTTCGGGCTTCAGTGAAGAGGCTGCCGCGAGCGCTGGATAGCAGATGGCGGGACGTAGGTTCGCAAACAGTTTCATGTCTTTGCGAAGGCGCAACAGACCAGCTTCCGGGCGCACTTCGTAAGGCACGGCGTCCCACTTTGGCCCGCCAACAGCGCCGAAAAGCACAGCGTCTGCCGCCATCGCCTTTGCCATGTCGCTCTCGGAAATCGCCACACCATGAGCATCGAAGGCTGAACCGCCGACTAGACCTTCATCGAGCACAAAACCAGCCGCCATCGCTTCATTCATGTAAGCGATGATGTGGCGCACTTGGCCCATGGCTTCTGGGCCGATGCCATCGCCGGGCAGGAGGAAGAGATTACGAACAGTCATGGGAAGTTCCTAAAATGGTGGTGGATTTGGTGGCCCCGTCAATAACAGCCATTTGCGCGAATGCAATCGCGACTTATTCCCTAAAAATGACTTCAAACAGCAGACGGCTCAAAAACTGTTGTTTTAGCCATAAAACCCAGCCTTAGAATTCAGTCTATATGTATTTTCGAAGAGTTTGTTAATAGGAACATGAGCATATGGAAAGCCACTGGTTACGGATATGGCTATTAAATGGATGAAATAAAAAAGCAAAGGCTAGAGAAGCGTACGGTAATTTTTGCCAACGTCGCTGTTTTTGTTCTTTTAGTTTTAGCGATTTGCAGCCTCGTCGGCTATTCCATCCGTACCGTCACTGACAATGCCAATCAATTGGATGATAGGCGCTCAATCGAAGCTACGAATACGGCATTAGCGCAAACCCGTAAACAAATTGAAGGTGTCGTTCGGGATAATGCAATTTGGGATGATGCTGTAAGGGCTATTTATCAGGATAATGATCAACAATGGATGGCGGATACATGGGGTGCGCCTACCGTTGACTATCCATTATATAATGATGTCCTCGTCGTTGATGCCGACGGAAATGTCATTTTCGGCTATGGTTATGGCAAACCACTTAGCGGACAGTTGGGTCAACTCTATGATAAGTCGCTAAGTACGCTGATAGCGCGTGTTTCTATGAGGGCAAAAGCGACCACGGAAATATTTACTGACTCCGCCTATCTGCGTGACGGACAAAATTTGAAAGTTGTTGCTATTTCGCCAGTGTTGCCGAGCAGCTCTGAATTTACTGTTGATCGCAATCAGGCGCGTTTCTTGTTGTTGATTAAGGATTTGAACGCAAACGCAATTGCTGCGCTCGGGGATTCATACGTCATTGCTCATCTACATATAGACCAGGAAATTGACACCACAGAAATCAATATTCCGGTTAAAGATCCAGATGGCGAGATCATAGCGCAAATAAGCTGGCCGCGGCAGACGCCAGGCTCCAAGTCACTTGCCAAAGTGACGCCAAATCTCTTGGCGGCGCTGGCGTTGTTGCTGATATTGATCGGCGTGTTTGTCGCTTTTACTCGCTATCTTATAAAGAGCTTGACCCGCGATAAGCGGCAAGCCCAATTTGAATCAACCCACGATGCTCTCAGTGGTCTTTATAACCGTTCCGGGGTGTTACGTAAGTTGGACAAATTTTTGCTGACTGCATCGCGTGTCGATGTGCCAGCAAATGTGAAAAATGTTTCACTGGTTTATCTTGATCTTGATGGCTTTAAGGACGTCAACGATAGTTATGGCCACGGTGTGGGTGATAGTCTCATTCGTTATGTCGCTGGGCGTATCTCACAAATAGCCCCCGCCAATTCCATTGCCGCACGTCTTGGTGGCGACGAGTTTGCTATCATAATGACAAGCAAAGTTGGTGGCCCCGATGCGGCAAATGTTGCCGAGGCAATCCACCAGCTGTTCAAGGAGCCATTCCCCATTGAAGGGCGCTCAATCGTGGTCGGCGCGAGTATTGGTATCGCCGCGACCGAAGGTAAAATTATCACGGCCGATGAGTTGGTTCGTCAAGCCGATCTTGCCATGTATCGCGCCAAAGACTTGGGCCGTGGCCGCACAGTTGTTTTTGAGCCAATTTTTGATGACTATCGCATTGAGCAATTTGCGCTGGAAACAGATCTGGGCGCTGCGATATTGGAACAGGACATTGACGTCGCCTTCCAGCCATTGGTCGATGCCAAGACGAGTGTTTGGCATGGTGTTGAAGCGCTGGCACGTTGGCACAATAAACGGCTCAATAAGAACATCGGGCCCGATGAATTTATCC
>JAYTVD010000187.1:0-12241 GCA_043744175.1 Phyllobacteriaceae bacterium | reverse complement strand
GGCAAGGAATGGCGTGAGGCGAACCTGTCGCCATGGCGTTTTCACAATGAGCTCTTCCACCACACGGTAGCGGCATACGCCCGCAAGCGTGATGTGATAGCGGCCATCACCGCTCTCGCCGTAAGCCGCGATACGGCCGAGACAACCCACACTGCACAGCCCATTGTCCTTGCCGTCTAATGAAGGCTGCACCATGCCTATCAGCCGGTTGGTAGCCAGCGCATGGTCCACCATTTCCAAATAGCGCGGTTCGAAAATATTCAGCGGCATCTGCCCGCCCGGCAATAAAAGCGCACCAGACAATGGAAACACGGCAACCGTATCTGGAATATCGGCAGCCTTGACGTAGCTCATATTACCGGCGCGCATGGGTTCAGCTCCTAATCGGCGTTCTTATGATCACATGGTGCGCCATGATTATTTCTCAAGATATATCTCGTTCAACGAAACAACAGTCCGGAAAGTTTCCGCCGTGCGCCGAGCGTTGCCGCATCCATCGGACCCCACGCTTCAAACAGCTGCACCAACTGTTTGCGCGCGCCATCGTCTTCCCAAGTGCGGTCCGCCTTAATGATATACAGCAACAGATCAGCGGCAGCATCCTTGTCGCCATGCACGTTCAAAATAGCCGATAGATCAAAGCGGGCCTGATAATCCTTCGGGTCGGCGGCAATGCGTGCTTGCAGCACATTCGGATCACCCATTTGTGCGGCCTGCTCGTGTAGCGCTATCTTGGTTTGGGCAGAAACGACTTCGGGCGCTGCTTGTTTGGCCTGCGGCACCTGCGCCAACACTTCGCGGGCTTGGTCCAATTGTCCACCGGCAATCAAGCATTCAGCAAGACCGGCCAGCGCCTTTTCATTCTCCGGCTGGACTTGGATCACAGCATCAAAAATCGGGAATGCAGTTTCATAGTCGCTTTTAGCCAGGGCTTCGAGGGCCGTTTCCAGCGCGGCTGTCAGTTCCAGTTCACTAGGGGCAGGACCGGCGACGCGGGTGATAAATTCTCTGATTTTGCCGTCCGGCTGCACGCCCATAAATCCATCGACTGGCTTGCCATTTTTGAAAGCTATAACCGCAGGAATGGACTGAATACCGAGCTGACCGGCGATAGACGGGTGGTCATCAATGTTCATTTTGACGAGCTTCACGCGGCCCTGCGATTCGGCCACCACGCGCTCCAGCACGGGCGCAAGTTGCTTGCACGGTCCGCACCATGGTGCCCAGAAATCGACCAACACGGGCTGATTGCGGCTGTCAACGATGACCTCTTGCGGGAAGCTCTGAGTCGTCACGTCGCGGATTTCGCCTGACGTCACCATTTCAACAGGCGCAGGCACTTGTTCAACAGGTGTAGGCGCTTGGCTGGCGGTGTTAACCGTTATACTGCTTGGCGCATAGCCCGTGCCATAGGGATTGTTGGTGCTCATAATATTTCAACTCCATGGGCATAGGTGCTGCCCGAAACAGGTTATTAGACCATCAGGTCGTAGTTATTGCGCCAATTTCAAGATCTGCGGCTCATGGCCCGTGGCTTTGAGAAATATTATCAGGTCCGCAGACGCAATCGTCGTTGTGGCAGAGTTGATCAGCGGATGGCAATTGATAAGCGTGTTTTGCATTAAGCTTTCATCGAGAAAAACCTGAACTTTTCCCTCTGTATCATTGATAGGTCCCAGCGCCGTAACAGCGCCCGGCGTCACGCCTAGCAATTCCAACATAGCCTCCGGTTTTCCGAAGGACACCTTGCTGGCGGCGCCAATGAGATGATGGATGGTTTTCAAATCCACGACCGCATTCTCATCAACCGTCAAAAGGAAATAATTGTCCTTTTTGTCTTTCACAAACAGATTTTTGGTGTGGCCGCCTTGTAGCTCACCGCGCAGACTTTGTGAGTCTGCAACGGTAAAAAGCGGCGGGTGCGTAACGGTCGTCACGCTGATGCCGAGCGAATCAATGAAGCTAAGGAGTTGTTCTGGTGTTTTGGGTGTGTTGAACATGATGGCCTGAATTATTTGTGCGCTATACAAGGCGTGTAGCGATTTGGGCCCATCCACTCAAGATAAACCTTCAGGCAAAAATCCGCATTTAGGGCTGTTTTTGCTGTTGCATTCGCTGCGCTCTTGGCCCATATAGCGCTCGCTGCAGCCGAAACGCTGCTAGAGCGGGTGTAGCTCAGGGGTAGAGCATAACCTTGCCAAGGTTAGGGTCGAGGGTTCGAATCCCTTCGCCCGCTCCAGTTTCTCTTCTTAGAGATCAGCGTCAAAATAGGCCGCCGCAAGGCGGCTTTTTTGTTTTTATCTTGCCGTTGACAGTTTTGCCCCTAGCCTTATCAAAGGCGCATTCCCATTGTTCTGCTGCGCCAATACATCACCAAACTGAAAGCTCCTCCATGTCTCATTCGCCCGAGTTGAAATCTTCGCCTCTCACAAGCTGGACCGGATTTCACGAATTGCCGGACTTTAGCCATGTCAAAGACGAGGAATTCAAAGCCGTGTTTGATGCGGCGATGGCAAAGCACAATGCCGAAATTGATGCAATTGCTGCAAATACTGACGAGCCGACAATAGATAACGTCCTTGTTCCTTTGGAGCTTTGCGGCGAGGCGCTGGGCCGTGTTTCAGGGATATTCTGGCTGAAGGCGGGTGCGCATTCCAATCCGGAGATTGAAGCGCTGGAGCGCGAGATTGCGCCCGCCATGTCACGGCATTATTCCGCGCTATCGATGAATGCCAAGCTGTTCGCCCGCATTGACGGGCTGTATCAAAAGCGTCACGCGCTCAATTTGGATGTAGAAACCATGCGTGTGATTGAGCGCAGCTGGAAAGGCTTTGTCCGTTCAGGCGCACTGCTTAAGGGCGAAGATCAAACCCGCCTTGCCGCGATAAATGAGACGCTTGCCTCGCTCGGTGCCGCATTTGGGCAAAATATTCTGGCTGATGAAAAAGTCTTGGCGCTTGTATTGGAAAGCGAGGCGGATTTGGTTGGTTTGCCAGATTGGCTAAAGGCCGCAATGGCTGGCGCTGCAACGGAACGCGATCACGCGGGGAAATATGCCGTCACGTTGTCACGCTCGATCATTGAACCGTTTCTCAGCTATTCGAGCCGCCGCGATCTGCGCGAGAAGGCTTTCGGCGCATGGGTAAAGCGCGGCATGAACGATGGTGCCAATGATAATCGCCCCCTTGTTGCGCAAACTCTCGAGCTTCGTGCCGAGAAGGCCAAGCTCTTGGGTTATCCAAGTTTCGCCGCCTTCAAGCTTGATGATACGATGGCGAAAACACCCGCTAATGTGAATGATTTGCTCGCCAATGTATGGGAACGGGCAGTAAAGCGTGCGGGCGAAGAAGAGCTGGCACTAGCGGAACTTGCTGCCAGCGAGGGCTCCAACCACGATATTTTGCCGTGGGACTGGCGCTTTTTCGCTGAAAAACTGAAAGCCCAGCGCTACGCGTTCAACGAAGATGAAACCAAGCCTTACCTTGAAATTGGCCGTATCATTGAAGCCTGTTTTGCAGTCGCCACCCGCCTGTTCGGCTTGACGTTTGAAGAGCAGCACGGCGTTGCCGCATGGCATCCGGATGTACGAACATTCACGGTGTCAGATGCCAATGGTAAGCCAGTCGGCCTCTTCCTCGGCGACTATTTTGCCCGCTCGTCCAAGCGCTCCGGTGCATGGATGAGCAGTTTGCAGGACCAATATCACCTCAATAGCGGGCAGCTACCCATCATCTACAACGTCATGAATTTCGCCAAAGCCAGCGATGGCAAGCCGTCTTTGTTGTCGTTTGATGATGCACGGACCTTGTTTCACGAGTTTGGACACGGGCTGCATGGGCTGCTTTCTAACGTCAAATGGCCGTCGGTCTCCGGCACATCCGTCTCGCGCGATTTTGTGGAATTGCCTTCCCAACTTTACGAACATTGGCTGACAGTGCCGGAAGTTCTGGCCAAACATGCTGTCCACATTGAGACGGGCGAGGCGATGCCAAAAGTGCTGATAGATAAGCTCACCGCCGCGCGCAACTTTAATTCCGGCTTTGATACCGTGAGTTTTGTCTCGTCTGCCATTGTGGATATGGACGCGCATCAATCCGGCGAAAGTGCTGACCCTATGGCGCGCGAGGCTGAGGTTTTGCAGTCGCTTACCATGCCGAAATCCATTGTCATGCGCCACCGCACCCCGCATTTCGCCCATGTTTATGCAGGCGATGGCTATTCAGCCGGTTACTATTCTTACATGTGGTCGGAAGTGCTGGATGCAGATGCTTTTGCCGCGTTTACCGAAACAGGTGATGCCTTCAACGCCGATATGGCCGCCAAGTTGAAGCAGTTTATCTATTCGTCCGGCGGCTCAATGGACCCCGAAGATGCCTACAAGGCGTTTCGTGGTAAATTACCGAATTCCGACGCAATGCTGGCAAAACGCGGGCTAAGCTGACCGAATAGGCGACGGTAGGCGCAAGATAATTGTGGCGTTATTACCATAATCAAACCTAATTCTTGGGCAAATAGGCAATAGGTGTGGTTTTTAGTTGCATTTTGTCACACTTGGACATTTATCACTAATTAAGCATGTTACATATAAGTTGCTGGTTTTGAAAAACCGGCACCTTCTATCTGGGGAGACTATTGAGATGCAGACCATTTACAAGAGCGCCGCGCTGGCCACCCTCTCAATGTTGCTTTTGGCTGGTTGCCAATCAACCCGTATGGACAGCATTGATACCGCGCCGACGCCGGTTTTTGCCGCGCCTGCTGGAACGGTGACACAAAACCAATTGCCTGCGCCAACCTCCCCCGCTCCTGTTGTTGCCGGACAAACCACTCCGGGTGTTATCGCGCCGGGCATGACCGATCCGAATGCTTTCCCCGCAGCTCCGGTCGCGCCGGGTGCGCCGGCCGCAGGCACCCAGCCTGTGCAAGTGGCGTCCGCTGGCGGTGCTGATGTGACTGTTAGCAGTGTGGCTGGCGTTTGGAATGTTTCGCTCGGCGGTCAATCCTGTAAGGTTGCAACACCGCAGACCAAATATGGTCAAGGCTTCCGTGCTGGTCCTTTGAAGTGCCCGGGCGAAATGGCGAACGTCAAATCATGGAACGTGGCCGGCAAGCAGCTTTCGCTTTATGACGAGAGCGGCGCAACGATTGCACGCTTGTTCACCACCACTCCCGGCCGTTTCGATGGCCAGACCACCGGTGGCTCGCCAATTAGCCTCAGCCGCTAATTTTTGATTTCATCAAGCGGCGGGCCACAAGCCCGCCGTTTGTTCATTTAGCTCCAACCGTGAGCCTGCCCTATGCCGGACATGACCGGAGCCTCAGTTCGCCGCCTTTATGATGCCCGTGTCGCGCAAGGTCTTGTGCAAGAAGACACTGCTCAGCGCGGACTTTGCGATCGGCTGGACCGCATTATCCACGACCTTGTGACCACTCAGAAAACCAGCGGCGCAAAATCATCGCCGCTCGGCTGGCTATTTTCGCGCAAAGTCGAAACCAAACCCGTACGCGGGCTTTATATCTACGGCTCAGTCGGGCGCGGCAAAACCATGCTGATGGATTGGTTTTTCGAGCTGTGCCCGATTAAATCCAAGCGCCGCGCGCATTTCCACGCGTTCATGCAAGATGTGCATTTGCGCATTCACGAACATCGCCAAGCGTTCAAACGCGGTGAAAATCGTGAGGAGGACCCCATTCCTCCTGTGGCCAAGGATTTGGCCAAAAATTGCCGGTTGCTGTGCTTTGATGAATTTCATGTGCTGGATATTGCTGACGCGATGATCTTATCGCGCTTGTTCACAACGCTGTTTGAGGAGGGCGTGGTGCTGGTGGCGACGTCCAATGTAGCGCCGGATGATCTTTATCAGGACGGGCTCAACCGCTCGCTGTTCTTGCCCTTCGTCGATATGCTAAAAAGCCAATGCGATGTATGGAATTTGGATGCCCGCACGGATTATCGCCGCGAAAAGCTTTCCAGCGTTGGGGCGTATCAAACGCCGCTTGATGCCAAAGCCCTGACTGCGATGGATGAGGCGTGGAAACTAGCCACCGCGCATCAAGATGTTGCGCCGCTGCATTTGAATGTGCGCGGCCATGCGTTTGATATCCCCGGCGCTTCGAGTGATGCAGCGCGGCTGTCATTCGATGATCTCTGCGCCAAACCGCTCGGCGCGGCCGACTATTTGGAACTAGCCACGCGCTTTCCAACGCTGTTCATTGATGATGTGCCAACCTTGGATTTCTCCAAGCGCAATGAGGCCAAGCGGTTTATCATCCTGATCGACGTGCTTTACGAGGCGAGAACCCGCCTGTTCATCTCCGCCGCCACGGGGCCGGACTTGATTTACCAAGTAAAAGCGGGCCTAAAAGTCGGCGAATTCACCCGCACCTCATCACGATTGTTTGAGATGACCTCAACTGCGTGGCTGCTAGACTGGCAAGCGCGGCGGGATGCCCCAAAAAACCAATAGCCAGCTTAAATGAGTCAAATGTCTAACTCGTTAGTCAAATAATATTGACGCTTACGTAAATCAAAACCAATCTAACCGATTGAAATCATTACACCCAAATTTTTCTGTTGATATTATTTTGAAGAAATACTAACGAAATCGCGAAATTGTCGTAAAAAGCGGCATTCCTGCCGCATATGTTCCTCATCACTATCTATCATTATCTCAAGGGATTTCGCAAAAATGGCACGCAATAAGATCGCACTTATCGGCTCGGGAATGATTGGCGGCACGCTCGCCCACATGGCGGGTCTTAAAGACCTTGGCGACATAGTGATGTTCGATATTGCCGAAGGCA
Source organism: Phyllobacteriaceae bacterium (assembly GCA_043744175.1). Classification (GTDB taxonomy): domain Bacteria; phylum Pseudomonadota; class Alphaproteobacteria; order Rhizobiales; family Rhizobiaceae; genus JANMEX01. The sequence goes on along the minus strand of JAYTVD010000187.1, from coordinate 5,437 downwards.
TTCCGCAGGGCAAGTCACTGGATTTGTCGCAGTCCTCCACCATTGATGGCTTTGATAGCCGCATCGTTGGCGTAAATGACTACAAGGGCATTGAAGGCGCGGATGTGTGCATCGTCACCGCCGGTGTTGCCCGCAAGCCCGGCATGAGCCGCGATGATTTGCTTGGCATCAATTTGAAGGTGATGGAGCAGGTTGGCGCGGGCATTAAGAAATACGCGCCAAAGTCATTCGTTATCTGCATCACCAACCCGCTGGATGCGATGGTGTGGGCGCTGCAAAAGTTTTCCGGCCTGCCAAAGAACATGGTTGTCGGCATGGCAGGGGTTCTGGACTCTGCGCGCTTCAAATATTTCCTGTCGGAAGAATTCAAAGTTTCCGTTGAAGACATTTCGGCCATGACACTTGGCGGTCACGGCGATGATATGGTGCCGATGATCCGCTACTCGACGGTGGCTGGCATTCCCATTCCAGACCTTATCAAGATGGGCTGGACATCAAAAGAAAAAATCGACGCCATCGTTGAGCGTACCCGCAAGGGCGGTGGCGAAATCGTCGGGCTTTTGAAGACTGGTTCGGCCTATTATGCGCCTGCCTCTTCCGCCATTCAAATGGCCGAATCTTACCTAAAGGATAAGAAGCGCGTGTTGCCATGCGCCGCCTATCTCAATGGCCAGTATGGCGTGAAAGATATGTATGTTGGCGTGCCAACAGTTATCGGCGCGGGCGGTGTTGAGCGCATCATCGAAATTGACATGAACAAGGCTGAACAGAAGCTCTTGGAAAAATCAGTCGCCTCCGTCGCCAGCCTTTGCGAAGCCTGTATTGCCATCGCGCCAAACTTGAAGAAGTAATCACATGAACATTCATGAATATCAGGCAAAAGCCGTGCTGAAAGAATATGGCGTGCCAGTGTCAGCTGGCTATGCCGCGCTGACGGTGGAAGAGGCTGTTGCCGGTGCCAAGCAATTGCCCGGCCCGCTTTATGTGGTGAAAAGCCAGATCCATGCTGGCGGTCGCGGCAAGGGCAAGTTCAAGGAACTTCCAGCTGATGCTAAAGGCGGCGTTCGTCTGGCATTCTCGCTGGATGAAGTGAAGCAGCATGCTTCCGAAATGCTTGGCAACACGCTGGTCACCATTCAGACCGGCGAGACTGGCAAGCAGGTCAACCGTCTCTATATCGAAGATGGTTCAGACATTGAAAAAGAGTTTTACCTCTCTCTCTTGGTGGACCGCGAAACCTCCAAAGTGGCCTTTGTTGTTTCCACCGAAGGCGGCATGAACATTGAAGACGTGGCGCACAATACTCCGGAAAAAATCATCACTTTCACGGTTGATCCGGCCACCGGTTTCATGCCCCACCATGGCCGCACGATTGCCAAGGCGCTGAACCTTTCCGGCGATCAAGCCAAGCAGGCGGCGAAAGTCGGTGCGCAGTTCTACAAAGCCTTTGTCGATAAGGACATGGCGATGCTGGAAGTGAACCCGCTCATCGTCACGAAGGACGGCATGATTAAAGCGCTGGATGCCAAGGTGAATTTCGACAGCAACGCGCTGTTCCGTCATCCGGAAATCGTCGCGCTGCGCGATGAGACAGAAGAGGACGCCAAGGAAATCGAAGCGTCGAAATATGATCTCGCCTACATCGCGCTCGATGGTTCCATCGGCTGCATGGTCAATGGCGCGGGCCTTGCGATGGCCACCCTCGACATCATCAAACTCTATGGCGAAGAGCCTGCGAACTTCTTGGATGTTGGCGGCGGCGCGACGGAAGAAAAGGTCACAGCTGCGTTCAAAATCATCACGTCTGACCCCAAGGTCAAAGGCATTCTGGTCAACATTTTCGGCGGCATCATGAAATGCGACATTATCGCCAATGGCGTGATCGCAGCCGTGAAGGCTGTCGGCCTGCAAGTCCCGCTGGTCGTGCGTCTTGAAGGCACGAATGTCGAGCTCGGCAAGCAGATTATTCGGGATTCAGGCCTCAATGTCATTCCAGCCGATGATTTGGATGATGCGGCGCAGAAGATTGTTAAGGCAGTGAGGGGCTGATCTAGTGGCAACTAGTACACCAATGCACCCATTCGAAAATCCAGCCCATGCGCTTTGGCTGGTAGGGTTTGGTTTGGGTTTTTGGTGGATTGGGAAACTCATTAGTCTTGCCGCCGTATCCAAGGGATCAAGTCTCTCGGACGCCTACCCAGGTATTTTGGTCTTAAGCCCGATGTTCTGGAGAATATACGGGGCCACCGGCAAAATTGGTCAATGGATGGGGCTGACTGTTACGTGCCTTGGCGCAGTTGGGCTTGTCGTTTCAACTTCAAAATTGCTTTTCTAGTATCGGAAAATTATAATGTCCATTCTCATCAACTCGCATACCAAAGTGATCTGCCAAGGCCTTACGGGCACGCAGGGCACTTTTCATACGCAGCAGGCGCAGGCCTATGGCACCAAGATGGTCGGCGGTGTGACGCCGGGCAAGGGCGGGCAGAACCATGCCGAGACTGGCCTGCCAGTGTTCGACACGGTGCTGGAAGCCAAGTTGAAAACCGGTGCTACGGCCACGGCCATTTACGTGCCACCGCCATTTGCAGCCGATGCGATTGCCGAAGCCATCAATGCTGAAATCGAACTCATTGTCTGCATCACCGAAGGCATTCCGGTGGCAGATATGGTCAAAATTAAGAAGCAGCTGGCTGGTTCCAAGTCGCGCCTCATCGGGCCAAATTGCCCCGGTGTCCTCACCCCTAATGAATGCAAGATCGGCATTATGCCGGGCTCGATTTTCAAGAAGGGCAATGTTGGCATTCTCTCACGCTCCGGCACGCTGACCTATGAAGCCGTGTTCCAGACCACCAATGAAGGCCTTGGCCAGTCAACGGCTGTCGGCATTGGCGGCGATCCGGTGAAGGGCACAGAGTTTATCGACATGCTCGAAATGTTTTTGGCTGACCCTGAAACCCACTCGATCATCATGATCGGTGAAATCGGAGGTTCGGCGGAAGAAGATGCCGCGCAGTTTATTCGCGATGAGGCCAAGCGTGGGCGCTCCAAGCCGATGGTTGGTTTCGTGGCGGGCCGCACAGCCCCTCCGGGCCGCCGCATGGGCCATGCGGGCGCGATCATCTCCGGCGGCAAGGGCGGCGCGGAAGACAAAATTGCCGCCATGGAAGCAGCGGGCATCCGCGTATCACCAAGCCCCGCGCGACTAGGCAAGACACTGGTCGAACTGCTGAGAGGCTAACAAAAGCGGGCATTGCAAAATGCCCGCCTCACTATTTTACAGATGAACTGAAGAAGACACAGCGGAATATTACCCATGTCAAACGATCAAAACTTCGAGCAAACCTCATTCCTTTATGGCGGCAATGCTGACTATATTGAGCAACTCCATGCGCGCTGGCAGGAAAATCCATCCTCAGTCACCGCCGAGTGGCAGGCGTTTTTTAGCGGGCTGGCCGATGATCCGATTGACGTGAAAAGCAACGCCAAAGGCGCATCATGGGAAAAGGTCAACTGGCCGCAGCAAGCCACAGGCGAGTTGGTCTCCGCGCTGGATGGCAACTGGCCGACTGAGGCTATTGTCGTTGATAAATTAAAAGCAAAAGCGGCCGCTACAGGAACGCCCGCACCGAGTGCGACAGACCTTACCCATGCCGCGCAAGATTCAGTGCGCGCAATCATGATGATCCGCGCCTACCGTATGCGCGGGCATCTTCATGCCAAGCTCGATCCGCTGGGCATCGCCACGCCGATTGATGATTATAACGAGCTATCGCCGTCCAACTATGGCTTTATGGAAGCCGATATGGATCGCCGCATTTTTATTGATAATGTGCTTGGCCTTGAATATGCCACCGTGCGCCAGATGGTCGAAATCTTGGAGCGCACTTACTGCTCCACGCTCGGCGTCGAATTTATGCACATGTCGAACCCGGAAGAAAAAAGCTGGATTCAGCAGCGCATCGAAGGTCCGGATAAGGCCATTGAATTCACTGCCAACGGCAAAAAGGCCATTTTGCAAAAGCTGGTCGAGGCCGAAGGTTTCGAGCAGTTTATCGACGTAAAATACAAGGGCACCAAGCGCTTTGGTCTGGATGGCGGCGAGTCGCTTATCCCCGCGCTGGAGCAGATTGTGAAGCGCGGCGGGCAGCTTGGCCTTAAAGAAATCATTCTCGGCATGGCCCACCGCGGGCGTTTGAATGTGCTGACACAGTTTATGAGCAAGCCGCACCGCGCCGTGTTCCATGAGTTCAAGGGCGGCTCTTATGCGCCTGATGAAGTGGAAGGTTCCGGCGATGTGAAATACCATCTTGGTGCCTCCTCCGACCGCGAGTTTGACGGCAACAAGGTGCATTTGTCACTCACCGCCAACCCTTCGCATTTGGAAATTGTCAATCCCGTGGTGATGGGCAAAGCCCGCGCCAAGCAGGACCAGATGGCGACCGTGTGGGAAGGCGATATTATCCCTCTTCGTGAACGCGTCAAAGTCATGCCGCTGCTGCTGCACGGCGATGCCGCATTTGCGGGCCAAGGCGTGGTTGCGGAAATTTTGGGCCTCTCAGGCCTGCGCGGTCACCGCGTTGGCGGTACGGTGCATTTCATCATCAATAACCAGATCGGCTTTACGACGAATCCGCGTTTCTCGCGCTCCTCGCCCTATCCGTCTGATGTGGCCAAGATGATCGAAGCGCCGATTTTCCATTGTAATGGTGATGATCCGGAAGCGGTGGTTTTTGCCACCAAGATCGCGGTTGAATATCGCATGAAGTTCCACAAGCCTGTGGTCGTGGATATGTTCTGCTACCGTCGCTTTGGCCACAATGAAGGCGATGAACCGGCATTCACGCAGCCGATTATGTATAAAAACATCCGCGCCCATGAAACCACGGCTGGCATCTATTCCAAGAAGCTGATTGCTGAAGGCACGATTTCCGAAGCTGAATATGAGCAGATGAAGGCCGATTGGCGCGCCAAGCTTGAGGTCGAATATGACGCCGGTCAGGCCTATAAGCCCAACAAGGCCGACTGGCTGGATGGCGTCTGGTCAGGCTTGCGCTCGGCAGATCAGGCTGATGATCCACGCCGTGGCAAGACCGCTGTTCCTTTGAAGCAACTCAAGGAAATCGGCAAGGTCTTGACCACCCTGCCGGAAGGTTTCAACGCGCATAAAACCATCGTGCGCTTCTTAGAAAACCGCGCCAAAATGTTTGAAACCGGCGAGGGTTTTGACTGGGCAGCAGCCGAGGCGCTGGCGTTTGGTTCGCTTTGTCTGGATGGCCATAAAATCCGCCTCTCGGGCCAAGATTCCGAGCGCGGCACCTTCTCGCAGCGCCACTCGGTTTTGTACGATCAAAACAATGAAGAACGCTACATTCCGTTGGCAAATCTCAATGCCGGGCAAGCGCGGTTTGAAGTCATCAACACCATGCTCTCTGAA
>JAYTVD010000186.1:0-3526 GCA_043744175.1 Phyllobacteriaceae bacterium | reverse complement strand
CAAATCCGACATGCCGCTCTTGCACTGTCTTGCGCGAAGCGTCTTCCTCGCCAAAGAAAATCGCGCCTCCGGTCGGATATTCCAGCCCCGCGATCAGCCGCAAAAGAGTTGTCTTGCCGGAACCGGAAGGGCCTAGCAACGCAATCAATTCGCCGGAGCGGATGTCGAGTGACACGTCATTCAACGCCGGAAAAGCGTCAAATTCCTTGCGCACGTTTTGAACACGAACTTCCATTTATCGGACCTAATGTTTGCGAAGGGCGGAGAGCTCGTCACTGAACTTCATTTCCAGAAGTGATTTCAGGACCAGCGTGAAGAGGGCAAGCGCAGCGAGCAGTGTGGCGACGGCAAATGCGCCGACGAAATTATACTCGTTGTAGAGGATTTCGATGTGCAACGGCATGGTGTTGGTCAGGCCGCGGATATGGCCGGAAACCACCGATACCGCGCCAAATTCGCCCATCGCGCGGGCATTGCACAAGAGAACGCCGTAAAGCAGGCCCCATTTTATGTTGGGCAGCGTTACATTCCAGAATGTCTGCCAGCCGCTTGCACCAAGAGAAAGCGCAGCCTCCTCATCCGCCGAACCTTGCTCTTGCATCAGTGGGATGAGTTCGCGTGCGACAAACGGGAATGTGACGAAAATCGTTGCCAGAACAATCCCCGGCACGGCAAAAATAATGTGGACGCCCCAGGATTTCATGAGCGGACCCAGCAGCCCTTGCGCGCCAAACAACAGGACAAACACCAGACCGGAAATCACCGGCGAGACGGAAAACGGCAGATCGATCAGCGTGGTCAAAAAGGCCTTGCCCTTGAATTCATATTTGGCAATGGCCCAAGATGCGGCAATGCCAAAAACCAGATTGAGCGGAACGGCGATACCCGCGACCAGCAAGGTCAGCTTGATGGCGGCAATCGCCTCCGGGTCAACAACAGCAGCGAAAAACTCGCCCGCGCCCTTGCGAAAAGCTTCAACAAACACCGCGGCAAGTGGCAAGATCAGAAAAAAAGCCAGGTAAGCGAGCGCCACAAGCGTCAGAAGCGCCCGCCAGCGGCGGCTTTCCGTGGTGGCACGGCGCGGTTCGACCCGCAGCGGGTCTTCATTCAGATCACGTGCCATATCCGTACCTCTTGCGGCTCCAGGCCTGAATGAGATTGATCACCAACAACATCGCAAAAGAGATCACCAGCATGATCGTGGCAATGGCGGTTGCGCCGGCATAGTTGAATTCCTCCAGCTTGATGACGATCAGCAGTGGCGCGATTTCGGTTACTTCGGGAATGTTGCCCGCAATGAAAATCACTGAACCATATTCGCCCACACCCCGTGCGAAGGCGAGCGCAAAACCGGTCAAAATCGCTGGCGCGAGGCCGGGAAGAAGGACCTGACTGATTGTTTGAAAGCGGGTTGCGCCAAGCGTCGCTGAAGCTTCTTCCACTTCGCGGTCTATTTCCTCCATCACCGGCTGAACGGTGCGGACAATGAAAGGCAAACCAACGAAAATCAGTGCGATGACAATGCCGAGCGGCGTGAAGGCGATCTTGATGCCTGCGAGTTTGAAGAACTGGCCAATCCAGCCGTTTGGCGCGTAGAGCGCTGTCAAGGCGATACCCGCTACAGCCGTCGGCAGTGCAAAAGGCAGATCAACCACCGCATCAATGATGCGTTTTCCCGGGAACCGGTAGCGCACCAACACCCAGGCAATGATTACGCCGAATACCACATTGACGAGCGCGGCGGCAAAGGCTGTGCCGAACGATATGTAAAGCGCATGGGTGACACGGGTGTCCGTTGCGATCTTCATGAATTCGCCGGGGCCAAGGCCGGTGGATTTGAGCACCAGCGCGGCGAGCGGGATCAACACGATCAGCGTCAGATAGACCAATGAAAAACCAAGCGCCAACCGGAAACCCGGAAGGACGCTTGGCTTTTTCCATGACTTCGCGAAAGCGAAGGATGATTGCATGCGTTGCCCTCAGTTGGCTGGCTTGTAGATCTGGTCGAATACGCCGCCATCATCGAAATGGTAAGGCTGCGCTTTTGCCCATCCACCGAAAATCGGATCGTCGATGGATACAAGCTTCAACTGCGGAAGTTTTGCAAGCTCTACCGGATCAACAAGTTCAGGCAAGGCCGGACGATAGTGATGCTTCAGCGCCAGTTTCTGGCCTTCTGCGGTATAAAGGAAGTTGAGATAGGCCTCTGCAACCTTGCGCGTGCCATGTGCATCGACATTGCCATCGACAACTGCGACCGGCGGTTCGGCAAGAATGGACTGCGGCGGGATTACAATGTCGAACTTGTCTGCGCCAAATTCATCCAGCGCCAGATAGGCTTCGTTTTCCCATGCGAGCAGGACGTCCCCGATTTCGCGCTGGGCAAAGGTTGTGGTCGAGCCGCGGGCGCCGGTGTCGAGCACCGGAACATGCTTGTAGAGATTGCCGACAAAATCCTTCACCTTGGCCTCGTCGCCGCCATATTCGCCGTTGGCCCAAGCCCATGCGGCCAAATAGTTCCAGCGAGCGCCGCCGGAGGTCTTCGGGTTCGGCGTGATCACTTCAACGCCGTCCTTGACCAGATCACCCCAATTGTTGATCGCCTTCGGATTGCCCTTGCGGACGAGAAAAACGATCGTTGATGTATAAGGCGATGCATTGTGCGGCAGTTTTGTGCGCCAATCTGCTGCAATTTTCCCGCTCTTGGAGGCGATCGCATTGATGTCGCTCTCAAGTGCGAGCGTCACCACGTCGGCTTCCAGACCATCAATCACTGCACGGGCCTGCTTGCCCGAGCCGCCATGCGAGGCTTGAACGGTCAGCGTCTCGCCGGTGTCTGCCAGCCACTTGGCTGCGAAGACCTCATTGAACTCCTTGTAGAATTCACGCGTCGGGTCATAAGACACGTTGAGGATTGTCTGGTCAGCAAATGCCGGTGTTGCCATTGGCATCACAAACGAAGCCGCCAAAATGCCTGCCAGTAAGATTGAGGTTTTGCGTCTGTTCATGTCAGCCTCCAAGTGTCTAAAATTGTGTTGAACACGCCAAAACACTACCAAGTTAATAGAGATTAAAATACTTCGGAAAGCCCAAAATTAGCAGCATTGAGAAAACAACATTCCACAAAGGACTGCTTTCAAGAACCAATTTTTTCCAGGGAGTCCAGAATGGATGTTTTGTCGAGCACTTCGCGTGTGGCTATGGCCACATTTGCAAAGACCTTACGAATTTCACAACTGTCTTCTTGCCTGCAATCCTCGCACTTTTTATAGGCGACGATGCTCAAGCAGGGCAGCGGCGCGATGGGTCCGTCGATCAAACGCAATACCTCGCCGTAAGTTACATCTTCAGGTTGGCGAAGCATCAAATATCCACCGACCTTACCACGGCGGCTTTCAACGATGCCATGGCGCTTCAATTCAAGAAGTATTTGCTCAAGAAACTTTTTGGGAATGCGCTGCTCTGCAGCAATTTCGGTGATCGACAGCGAGACACCCTTTTCAGTGCCCGAAAGCATAACCAAGGC
>JAYTVD010000185.1:0-46772 GCA_043744175.1 Phyllobacteriaceae bacterium | reverse complement strand
AAACCCCGCAGCGGCAGGCATTTGCCGCTTTGATGCGAATGGCAAAATCCGCACGCCCGTGAATGCGTGCCATCATCTATTTTGACTATTCAGCCCTGACATAAATGTGCATCGTGGCCTTCGAAAATCCCCGAAAGCCCCGCCCTGATGCAAACTTTCCTCAATTGCCTGAAAATTCCCGCGCTGCGCACCGCAATGATCGCGATATTTTTGCTCGGCATGGCGGCGGCAGCGACACGTCCCTACCAGTCACTGATTGCCATCCAGCAATTTGGCATGAGCGATACCAGCTTTTCAAAAATGATGCTGGCAACCTCCGTATTGGCAATTCTTTATACCGTCGGCCTCGGCAATCTGTCGGATATCCTCAATAACCGGCGAAAATTACTGCTCATCGGCACCAGCGCCGGCATCCTTGGCTTTGGCTCGATCTTCTTTTTTCACTCGCCCGTCATTTTCATTTTCGCAACGCTGTTCATCATCCCCATTTCAGGCTCGCAGTTTTCCATGCTGTTCGGCGCGGTTCGCGCGCAAACCAAGGATTTTCCGCAAGGCGAAGCAGCGGCCACCAACTCAATGGTGCGCTCCATCTTCGCCGCCTCATGGATTTTAACACCGGGCTTGGTCGCGCTCATGCTGGCAAACTCCGAGCGCCTGACACTGTCCTATCTCATCGCCAGCCTTGCCTGCGCGGCAAGTTTTCTGCTCATATTCTTCGCGTTTCCCGCACCAACCCCGCAAAAGCCCGAGGATGCCGCGCCGCGCCCGAACTTTTTCGCCGCGCTATCCGTCATTGTTGATTGGCGCATCGCGCTCAGCGTCGTCGCCATCGCGTTGCAAACAGGCGCACAAAACCTCAACACCGTGCTGATGCCACTCATCCTAACTAAAAATGCCCATGGCGCTATCACTGATGTCGGCCTCATTGCGGGCGTTATCGCGGCGCTAGAAATTCCGTTTATGCTGGTTTACGGCAGCGCCTTACGCCGCTATTCCACAGCCCAAGTGTTGGCCTTCGGCGCAGCGCTTTTCGCATCCTATCTGGTTTTGCTGGGTTTTGCCACCGTGCCATGGCATTTCTACGCGCTCATCCCGCTCAATGCCGCAGGCGCCGCCTCAATCTTGAGCATCCCGATGACCCATTTGCAAAACCTCCTGCCCGATAAACCCGGCCTCGGCAGCTCGCTGCAATCCATAACATCCGCCCTAGGCGGCAGCTTCAGCGCCGCCACCTTCGCGCTCGGCACATCAACAGTCGGCTATTCCGGCACAGCCTTCTTCGCCGCGACGATAGCGGTTTTAAGTGCAGTTGCAGTTCTGGCGCTGGAGAGGCGGTAGCGCATTCGCACTGAAATTGCAGATCTTTCGCCACTCATCCGCCCCGCGGGCACCTGCTCCCCGTTGGAAAAACGGGGAGAAGGGTAGAGCGCGTCCTCTCCCGTCCTTCGGACCTGCAACGGGGAGAGGGTAGGGTGAGGGGCGGTCTCGCACCGCGATGTAGCGTTATTCAGCTAAAAAATTGTTTTAACTATCATTTACCGCCGCGTATCCCCGCAGCTTCCCGTGCCAGCTTCTCAATCGCCGCCCAGTCACCAGCATCGAGCGCCGCTTTCGGCGCGATCCATGAACCGCCGACACAAACAACATTCGGCAGCGATAAATAATCCATCGCGTTCTTCAGCGTAATCCCGCCCGTCGGGCAGAAAATCGCACCGGACAAAGGCGATGAAAATGATTTCAGCATCGCCGCGCCGCCCGCCTGCTCGGCAGGGAAGAATTTCAACACCGAATAACCATGGTCAAACATATCCATCACTTCGCTCGGCGTAATCGCGCCCGGCAGCAGCGGCACATCGCTATCGCCCGCACATTTACGCAAATCCTTGGTGCAGCCGGGCGATACGATAAACTTCGAACCGGCTTTCGCTGCCTTTTCAAATTGCTTCGGATCCAAAATCGTGCCCGCACCAACAATGCAGCCCTCAACTTCGCCCGAAACTCGCTTAATAGCCTCCAGCGCATCTTTGGTGCGCAGCGTAATCTCAATCGCCGGCAGCCCCCCCGCCACCAACGCCCGCGCCAACGGCACAGCATGAGCAATATCCTCAATCACCAACACCGGCATAACCGGCTGACCTTTGAGAACCTTGAGCAGTTTGTCAGATTTTTGCATGGGAGAAACTCCAAATTGGGATGTGGAGTAACGTCTAAACTTAACGGGGGAGTTTGTCTAACAGGAAATTTCAATCGATTTAGGTAAAGCAGAAACTGCCAAGACGATATTTAAGTTTCATGTTGCTCAACACCTAGCAGGCTCTAAATTGACAGCGCCGCCACTATAATTTTGTCATCTAAAAAAGATTGAAATTTTCAAATCAAAATGCCGATCAATCAATTAAGGATTCGTCGATTCCTGCTTTATCAACTTTATCATATCCCTACGCCACCAAAGTGCGGCACCTGCTGCTACCCAAAAGCTAACTCCCAAAACCAATAATACTGGTTGGACATAACTTATTGCAGTTTGGGCGAGTTCAGGAATTTTTTCTGACAATATCGTATCTTTAAAAATATCAAGCCAAAATGCAAGCAAAGCAGACCCCGTGGAACTGAAGGCCGTGATCGCTATATTTGCCAAATTTATTTGCTTCAACTCACTTTCAGTAACGGAATAGCATCGCATTTTTCGAGCTGAATATATCGGCTCAACTGTTGACCCACTAATTCCTTCCGCCGCCTTGACACCCCTAGCCAAAGACGAATCTGGAACAGCCGTGATACGCTCTAATAGTCTTGGCTCAGGTTCTGGTTTCGATGGCATCGAGGTAAGCTGCTATTCTATGTTGATAATGCTCTTTAATATCTTCATCGTTAAGTTCAATATTTTGCATACCGTCTTTATAAACTCGATGCCAAGGGCCATCTTTTTCATGAGTCTTCTGGCGCAAATCCCAAGCAGCAAAGCCTCGGTACGCCGCCCAAACCTTGTTCAAAACTATATTTACGTCCAAGTCCGATGATTTTACACGCGGTTCAACCATATCCCAAGTGTCGAGATCTAGATCCTGTGACTTACCTTCAATTGGCTGCTTTCCGAAGTGCTTGAATTCGTCATACAATGAACGGATTACAGGCCCATGTTTCCATGCCTGAATTGGTTCATAAAAAAGACGCTCGCCCTTGAGGGCCAAATACCATCCATATGCTATATAAACTAACTTAATTAGTTTAAGCTGCGTCATTGCTCGACCTTCATCCTCAGATCGATCAAGAAAATAGTTAGCAATATGCTGCGGTGTATAGACCATGTGCCTCACAATAAGTCGCCGACCATTCCTCCCATATGAACGGGTATGATTAACGAACTCCTCCGATGCGGAATAATAAGCAGCTTTTATGTCAAAGATAGGGCTTTGTTTATTGCGTTGAAAGGAAACACATTTTTCGTGCTTATTTAGCAATAGCTCATACGATATGCGGCAGATTGCGCAAAATAAAGACAGGAAAATCGAATCAGCTCGTAGCTTTACAGTGCTCTGGTGCAAACGAACCAATGTTAATGCATGTTCTATCTTTTGCTTCACACTGAACCTTTGCTCCATATTGAACATCCACCTCACCACCCCAGCCACCTCCTCACCCACCGCACCACCCCGCCCTTCGGCATCGCGCCTGTCAGCGCTGCCAGCGTCACCTCCCCAACTCTCCCATCCGCAACCAGCCCGTTCTGCGCTTGAAACGTCCGCACCGCCCGCTCTGTCACCTCATCAAACACACCTGATTGCAGCACGGGAAACCCAGCCGCCGTAAGCAACGTTTGCAGGCTCGCAACATCCTCGCCCGCCGCACCAAGCACCAGAACCGAACTTGCAGATTGGGGTTTGGTAAGCGCATACTTATTATACGCCTCGCGCAATTTCCGGTCATAACCACCCTGCCGGAAATTCGGGCCATTGTAGCCAACGGCAAAACCGGCCCAGTCCTTATTGCGCAGCGCCAAGTCCAACCCGGACTTTTCAATAAACCGCGCCATGAGATCAAGCTGCCCCGCAACGCCGGAACGTGCCGCCGCAACAAGCGCGGCCACACTTTCAAAACCCAGCCATTGCCAATGCGCGCCCATCACCTGCCCAACGCCCCATGAGCAACTTTCCAGCGCCGCCGCCTCATCGATAGCCCGCGCCCGCGCCAGCATTTGCCAGCGTGCCGCTTGCCCGTTCGGGTTTTTAATCTCCCCTGCCACAGGCGAGGCCAGCCCTTCGCGTCTGCCCTTGACCCGTGCCAAACCGGACAGGCGCTTGAAAAAATAATGACCCTCAAAGCGAATGAGCGGCTCCTTCTTGCCGTCCACTTGCGCCCCCGTCACGCCATTGGATTCCACCATCGCCACCGCCATGAACGCCGCCGGTTCAATCTTTAGTTTGGTGGCAATTTCATGCGCTGCATTTTCAAACTCACTATTCATTCGTTCACTTCCCGTTTTTCGTGAAAGCATTGTCAGGCCATTTTCAGAGGCGTGGATAAAATCAAGAAAATATTTTTTTAGCGGCTCCAAAATGACCGCCGTGCCCGCGCCGTTCACGTTACGCATGATCTTCGAGCGCTTGGCGCATCGTCTTCGTGCGCTTAGCGTATCATCTTCGCATCATCTGCGACCAATTCCCGACCGCTTCTCACTTGCGATTTTTCGCATTTTTTGATTTATGCGCCCATGGACCAAAAAATTTCAAACATGCCGATAACGGTCGTCGCGCTCTATCGCTTTGCGCGGCTTGCCCGCTTTAGGGATCTGCAACAGCCGCTGCTTGACCTGTGCAATTTACATGGCATCAAAGGCACGCTTTTGCTCGCCCACGAGGGCATCAACGGCACAGTTGCCGGCACGAAAGAGGCGATCCAAAATCTGGTTAACTACCTGAATTCATGGCCGGAATTTGTCGGTGCGGAAGTCAAATATTCTCATGCCGAACTGATGCCCTTCAACCGTATGAAAGTGCGCTTGAAGAAGGAAATCGTCACCATGGGCCAGCTGGAAATCGATCCGCTTCTCTCGGTCGGCACCTATGTCGCCCCGCAAGACTGGAACGCGCTGATTTCAGACCCGGATACCGTGGTCATCGACACCCGCAATGACTATGAAACCCGCGTCGGTATTTTCGACCAAGCCATTGATCCCAATACGAAAACCTTCACTGAGTTCCCGCAATGGGTCGAAGAAAACCGTGCACTTTTGGAAGGCAAAAAGGTCGCCATGTATTGCACTGGCGGCATCCGCTGCGAAAAGGCAACGGCCTTTGTCAAAGGTCTCGGCATTGAAGATGTGTACCATCTAAAGGGCGGCATTCTTGGCTATCTCGAACAAGTTCCGGCGGAGCTAAGTCTCTGGAAAGGCGAGTGTTTTGTCTTTGACGAGCGTGTTTCTGTCGGCCATGGATTGGTCATCGGCGAGACGATTTTGTGCCGCGCCTGCCGCCAGCCGGTCAATGCGGATGAGCTGGATTCACCCGATTATGTCGAAGGCATCTCCTGCCCGCACTGCATTTCGGAGCGCTCGGATGACGACCGCGCCCGCTATGCCGAGCGCCAAAAGCAAGTCCGCCTGTCTAAATTGCGCGGCCAAAAGCATATTGGTGACAGCTAATTTATTATAAAATAAGCGCCTTGAAACGGTTGCATTCCGTGCTTAACTGCCTCCCGAAACTGATTTTGTGGAGGACTATTCTATGTTTGATCCGAGGAAAATGCTGGACGAATTGCTAGGCTCAAACGTGCCCGGCACCACCGGCAGCGTGCGCGATAAGCTGACCCAAGCCACTGATATGGCTAAACAAAATCCGTTGGCGGCAGGCGCACTAGCGGCTGTTTTGCTCGGCACAAGCACAGGACGCGGCGTCACTGGCGCCGCCATTCGCCTCGGTGGTTTGGCCGCAATTGCCGGCATGGGTTACAAAGCCTACCAAAACTACAAGAACGGCGACGCCCCTATCGCCACTGCCGATGCCTCGCCTGAACTCATCCCCGCACCAACGGATTCCGGCTTTGAAACCGCCAAAGCCGACAGCGGTTTCGCGCTCATTCTGGTCCGCGCCATGATCGCCGCCGCTCGTGCCGATGGTCATATTGACGACGAAGAACGCGCCCGCATTACCGACCGCATCGCGCTCGGCGGCATGGACGCAGACGCCCAAGCCTTTCTAAACAATGAGCTTTCTACGCCAATTGATCTGGACGCCATCGTTGCAGCAGCCGAAACCGATGAGCAAAAAGTGGAACTTTACACTGCATCACGTCTCGCCATCGAGCCGGAATCCCGCGCTGAACGCGGCTATTTGGATCTACTAGCAGGCCGCCTGCAATTGCCGGATGCGCTGATCGACCACATCGAGGCCACTGTCGCTGGCGCGAAGGCCGCAGCGTAACAACCAGCAAGAACGGCAAGTTTTCAAATCTGAACTTTCCGTCCTTGCATTTTAAATAGCCCCGTCTATAACTCAAGTAGATCCAAACCTGCCCTGAGCGCAGGCGATGATGGTGGGCTTCCCACCGGCTGAAAACAGCCAAGAATGAGTGATGCCAAATCCGGGTCGCGGACGGGACACAACTTCTCAAAACCAACTATTTTTAGCCGTGCCCTAAGTGGCATCGGCCAACGGGATTGAGGATAAACATGAAATTATTTACCAAAATTGCTGCCGCAGCGTTGCTTAGCACGATTGCGCTTCACGCCTATGCCGCTGAAAAGATTACTGTTTTTGCGGCCGCGAGCCTCAAGGACGTGATGGAGCAGGCAGCAACCGACTTCAAAGCCGATACCGGAAACGAGGTTGTCGTATCGCTAGGCGCCAGTTCCGCACTGGCCAAACAAATCGAAGCTGCTGCCCCGGCGCAAGTGTTTATTTCCGCCGATGAAAAGTGGATGGACTATGTCGCCAAGCTAAAACTCATCAAAGACGACAGCCGCAAAATCGTTGCCCGCAATGAATTGGTCATCGCTGTTGCCAAGACAGACACAGTTGAAGGCGACGCCGCCGCGATTTTGGGCAAGGGCAAATTTGCGATGGCAGATCCGACAAGCGTACCCGCAGGCATCTATGCTCAAGCCTCGCTCACCAGCCTCGGCATTTGGGACAGCCTAAAGGCCAGCGCCGTATTTGCCGAAAACGTCCGTGCCGCTCTCGCATTTGTGGACAAAGGCGAACTCCCAAGCGCCATTGTCTATACGTCGGATGTTGCCATTGCCGAAAGGCTGCGCACCGCCTACACATTCGCCAAGGGTTCGCATCCGGATATCGAATATCCGGCTGCGGTGCTGACAAACGCGCCAGCGGCGGCAAATGATTTTGTGGAGTTTCTCGCAGGTGAAAAAGGCCAAGCTATCTTCAAAGCCAAGGGCTTCCTCCCGGCTGCGCAGTAATTTCGCACGATGGATGTAACTGGCATTATATTATTATCGATGAAAGTCGCGTTGGCGGCGGTGCTCTGCGCATTGCCACTGGCGTTTGGTGTGGCATGGCTTCTGTCCCGTACCAAAATGCCGGGCAAGCCGTTTTTGCAGGCGCTTGTCACCATGCCGCTGGTCATTCCGCCGGTGGTAACGGGCTATTTGTTGCTATCATGGTTCGGGCACAATGGCTTTGCCGGACGTCTTTTCGAAAACCTATTCGGCATCTCATTTGCGTTCCGCTGGACGGGTGCGGCGCTCGCTGCAGGAGTGATGGCATTTCCATTGCTGGTGCGGCCAATAAGGTTGTCGCTGGAAGCTGTTGATACACGGTTGGAGGAAGCCGCCCGAACGCTCGGTGCATCGCCAACCTATTGTTTTTTCACCATTACTTTACCGCTTATAGCGCCCGGTCTGTTCGCCGCTTTTGTGCTAGGTTTTGCCAAAGCCCTCGGAGAGTTCGGTGCAACAATCACATTTGTCGCCAATATTCCGGGTGAAACACAGACACTTTCGCTGGCAATTTATTCGCTGATGCAATCGCCCGATGGTGATAGTGCCGCCCGAACTTTGATTGGCATTTCGATCCTCATTGGCTTTGTCGCCATTATTTCTGCCGAATGGGTGAGTACAAAACTGCAATGGAGTTCCAAAGATGAACACCATTGATGTGAAACTGAGAGGCAAAGCTGGCACAACTGAGATCGACGCAGCTTTTACAACGGACACGCAAATTTTGGGGATTTCCGGCCCTTCAGGTGCTGGCAAAACCAGCCTGCTGCATATGATTGCGGGCGTTACCAGGCCTCTCTCTGGTCACATCAAATTATCAGGGTTCACGCTATTTGATAGCGAAGCAAAGATTTGCCTCGCGCCAAATGAGCGTTCTATTGGCTTTGTGTTTCAGGATTCCCGCCTCTTTCCTCATATGAGCGTGGCCAGCAATCTCACCTATGCAACACGGGCGCGGCGAGAACCAACAAGCCAAAGTTTTGACGAAATCATCGATGTGCTCGATATTAAACATTTATTACGCCGCGCCCCAAAACATTTATCCGGCGGCGAAAGGCAGCGCGTTGCGATCGGACGAGCATTGCTGGCGAATCCGAAATTGCTTATCATGGACGAGTCACTAACCTCAGTGGATGCAGTTCGCAGGAAAACTATACTTGAATTTTTGCAGCATGTGGCAAAAACCAAGCAAATTTCCATGATTTATGTCAGCCATGATGCGCAGGAATTGTCGCAAATGGCAGATAATCTAGTGCACATGGCTGGCGGTACTGCACGCAACTTAGAACTTCAATAACCGACACTTTAAGGTTAACTTGGCGTTAACTATTTCGGCGCATCATGTCCCCAATACCCCGGTGCTCCTCCCAAACTGGGTCTTCTAACAAGGCGGTTCGAAAGAGCCGCCTTTTTTTGTGGCGTCGTCGTAAATGCCATATCTCTTTGAAAGCCTTGGTATTATGCTCATTAGATACTGAGGAGAGACTTTTGGAAGACCTTTCAAACTGGACACCGCGCGAGCAGCCCCATCTGAGCCCTATGGAAGGCCGCTTCGTTCGCCTAGAGCCTCTCAGCGCCGCCAAGCATGGCGATGGCCTCTATGAGGCCTCGACCGTGCCGGACGCGCTAGAGCGCTTCCGCTGGCTTGGCGAAGTGCCGCCAAAGACACGCGAAGAATTCCAACCGTGGATCGACGAATCTGAGGCCAGCAAAGACCCGATCTATTTCACGGTTATTGACAAAAAGACTGGTAAAATTGCCGGACGCCAAACCTATCTGCGCACGGATACCGCCAATGGCGTCACAGAAATTGGCCACATCTACTGGGGGCCGCTAATCAGCCAAACTCCAGCAACCACTGAGGCATTCTATCTTTTTGCCCGCCATATTTTTGACGATCTTGGCTACCGCCGCTTTGAATGGAAGCTAAACAATAACAACGAGCCCTCGCACCGCGCTGCCAAACGTTTTGGATTTAATTTCGAAGGCATTTTCAAAAAACACATGATTATCAAAGGTTTGAGCCGCGATACGGCCTGGTACGCCATGACCGATGATGATTGGAAGACGAGCGTAAAGCCCGCACTTGAGGCATGGCTTGCCCCATCGAACTTCAATGCAAACGGCCAGCAAATCGCCACTCTCGCCTCCCTGCGTGATCCGTCATGACGCCGGAAGATAAGAGCAATGCACTTGCCGCCGCGCTGATATTACTAGGTGTTGGCGCACTTTTTTGGATGATGCCAGTCATCGTGCGCGGTCTCGGCACAATTTCGCCATGGCTTGGCGGACTTGCTGCTTTGCTCTTTATACTGTCGTTTTTCATCATTTTTTGGCTGCGCGGGCGCTATTTAGCCCGCAAGCGAGGCCAATAGCAGCGTCAGCCCCAACACAAAAACCAGACCCGCGCCGAATATCTCAATAGCACGATGAATGCGGCCGGAGGCGTCCGCATTGGTATAGCGCATCGCCACGTTTTTGGCTGTGACCGCCAGCGTTGCCAACGTCGAAACAGTGATTGCTGTGCCAAGTGCCATGGCTAAAACCGACATGATACCGCCAATATAAAGCCCATTGAGAATGGCAAACGTGAGGATAATCAGTGCACCTGAACAAGGGCGAAGCCCCACGGCAAACACCGCCGCAGACGCCGTTTTCCAGTTAAACTCCTGCGCAATCATCTGCGGGTCGGGTGCGTGAATGTGCCCGCATGTATCGCACGCAAATTCAGATTTTGCCTCGTGATTATGGCCCGCCGCCTCGTGATTATGGCCGTGGCCATGGTCACAATTTTCATCGTGGATATGAACATGCGCATGGTCGTGATGATCATGGCTGTGGCCTTTGTTGAAAATCTTGGTCCACAACAAATAGGCACCAAACGCAGTAATCATCGCAAAGCTGGCCACTTCCAGCGCATGGGTCGCATCATCCATGGAAATAGTCGTGCCGCGCAGAACCAGAAACGCCAATCCAACAATAACCAATGCGGATATTGCCTGCAAAAACGCCGAAATGAACGAAAGCAAAATCCCGCGTCGCAAGGTCACTTCATTTGCCACCATATAGGAAGATATCACGGCCTTGCCGTGCCCCGGCCCCGCAGCGTGAAAAATACCGTAGGCAAACGACAGGCCAACCAACAGCCACGCCTTCGAACCATCATCGCGCATCGCCTTCAACGCACCAGTCATGGAGCGGTAGAACTCCTTCTGCTGTCCGTTTATCCAACCAAAAAACCCGCCAAACAGGCCATGTGGCTGCAGGGCAACTTCATTGGTGCCAATGCCCAGCGAGCTTCCCGCAGCAGCAATGGTCACGCCTCCGAGCAGAAATATCAACGCCAGACAAATGCGCTTCGTCACGAATTGCATGTGATTTCCATTCTGGTGGCAAAAATCTTGGAGACATCCGTGCCTTGTGGGTCGCTGAAAAACGCATCCGTGAGCTTGGATTGGTTAGCCGCAATTGCCTCATCGCCATCAGGCCGGATTACCGCCGACTTGCAGCTAGGTTTAAGCCCCGTGATGCTCAGGTCTGTATCATCAACAAAATCAATGGAAGTATAAAAGGTAGGGTCATAAATACCGAACGATACCTTGCCCTTGACGACCATTGGTTCGGCGGGTGCATTATCAAATGTGACAACAAGGATTTTACCGTCAAATGTGCCGTGCAAATTGGCGGGACGCGCCATTTTTACATCTTTGCCATTGTCATCCACGGCTTCGAAATAGTTGTAATCGCCGGTGGAATCCGTGATGGTTTTGGAAATTTCGGCTTCTTCCGCGGCATTGATTTTGCCGTCCTGATCCTTATCAAATTCAAACAGGACCGTATCAGAAAACACATCGTCAAACCGCCATGTATGGCTAAGGTTTTGAACAGTTCCATCTTCGCCGAGCGTAATTTTGAGCTTGGCCTCCGCGAACACATGCGGATGCACCATTGCAGGCGTAGCCCATAAGGCCGCGCCAAAACCAATGCAGAAAACCAATGTTTTGCGATGAATCATCTGAAAGTCGAACCAATACTCTTCCGGCGTTGTTAGGGCTGATAATTAGGGCTAAATTAAGTGAGGTCTGACAAGAATAGCTCATGTGCTTTGAACCATTGTGCCAGAAAATCTACCAGAACCCGCACCTTGGCAGGTAAATAACGCCGGTGTGGATAGACGGCATAAATACCACCGGAACCCACCTTATAATCCGGCAAAACGCGCTCCAGGCGGCCACTCTTCAGCTCATCTGCCGCCACAAAATCAGGCAACATAACAAAACCTATACCAGCCACCGCCGCGCGGCAGGCAGGAAACGGGCTGTTGACCTCAATGCGCGCCTTTACGCTGACCGGATTCGCCGAACCGTCCGGTCCCTCAAAGGGCCAATTTCCAAGCCCGCGTGAATTCGTATCAATGATGCAGGGCAGCTTGGACAAATCCTGCGGGCGCTGAGGTGCGCCAACCCTTTCTATCAAACTGGGCGCGGCACAAAGCACCGTCGAAAATGGCGCAAGGCGTTTAGCGATCAGCGAAGAGTCTTCCATCCGGGTAATGCGCAGAGCCAGATCAAAACCTTCTTCCACCAAATCCACAAACCGGTCGTCCAATCGTATATCCAACATCACATCGGGATAGGCAATTGCAAAGTCTACCAATGCCTGACCATAGCGCGTGTCTATCAAAGTGCGCGGCGCGGATAGTTTGATCCGCCCTTTCACATCGCCGCTGGCGTCACGCACCACTTCTTGCAGTGTATCAATTTCCCGCACCAACTCCGACGCGCGCTGATAATAAGTATGCCCTGCCTCAGTGAGTGAAAACTGCCGCGTTGTGCGGTTAAGCAACAATGCCCCCAGTTCGTCTTCCAATTCACGGACATATTTCGACAAAAGTGCTTTTGAGCGACCAATTTTGCGCGCGGCAGCTGAAAATCCTTCGGCTTCTACCACATCAATATAGGCTCGCATCCGTGTAAGAGTATCCATCGAGAAGCGCTCCATTGTTCAATAATATTGAACATAGAATAGTTTGAATCGGGCAGGCAATTATTTTTTTCTGAGAGAAAAATATTCATTGTTTTGTCATGAAATCGGTCCTATATGCGCCTTGCCCAAAGTCGCACGAGCCTGTGGGCGTCCCCCGGTTAACAGCCGGGACGGTACCTGAGAGTAATACCTCCCAGTCGGTTCAACAAAGAGCCGAGGACGCCTTGAAGCAACGACGGTGCGGGCTTTTTTAGTCTCACTCGACTGTCCAAAAGTCGAAGTCACTGAAGAGGCACACCATCATTGCCGGATGTGCGGAGGCAACTCCAATCCATGGCAGACAAATCGGAATAAGCCGTTCGCTTATTTCATTCGCAGCGTAAAGCGTTTTCAAGGGTTCGGTGTCTCCACCGGCTGGACCTTCGGGAAGCTCTTTCGCATTTGTCTATCGGTTTTGCGCGTGAAGCGCGTTTCCGTCAGCATTCATTACGACCAGTCACAGGATTGGTTTGCAGCATTGGAGAGAGCATTATGGCTACACAGCGCGTTATTGACTTTTTGGCTACACGCCGTCCAAACGGCCCCTGCATGGTGCTCGACCTTGAAGTCGTGCGCGATAATTTCAACGCGTTTGAAAAGGCCATGCCAGATAGCAAAATCTATTATGCCGTGAAGGCCAACCCAGCGCCTGAGCTTCTGCGCTTGCTTGCCTCCATGGGTTCCAATTTCGATTGCGCGTCTGTCGCTGAAATCGAAATGGCATTGGATGCCGGCGCTTCTGCAAACCGCATTTCGTTTGGCAACACAATCAAGAAAGAGCGCGATGTCGCCCGCGCTTTCGAACTGGGCATTCGCTTGTTTGCCATCGACTGCGTCGAAGAAGCCGACAAGATTGGCCGCGTGGCATCTGGCTCCAAAGTGTTTTGCCGCGTTTTGACAGATGGCGAAGGTGCCGAATGGCCGTTGTCACGCAAGTTCGGCTGTGTGCCTGCAATGGCGGTTGATGTGCTGCGTCATTCCAAGTCCGTTGGCCTTGTGCCTTGGGGCGTTTCCTTCCATGTCGGCTCACAGCAGGTCAATCTTGATGCGTGGGACCGCGCTTTGGCGGACGCTAAAATGGTTTTCGGAACCCTGGCTGAAGAAGGCATTGTGCTGGGCCTTGTCAACATGGGCGGCGGTTTCCCTACCCGTTATTTGAAGGATGTTCCGTCCGCGCAAGTTTATGGCCAGTCAATTTACGGCGCATTGCGCAAGCATTTCGGCAATGTCATTCCAGAAACCATCATTGAGCCAGGTCGTGGCATGGTGGGCAATGCCGGCGTTATCAAAACCGAAGTGGTCTTGATTTCGAAGAAGGCCGATAACGACAATGTACGCTGGGTTTACCTCGACATTGGCAAGTTTGGCGGCTTGGCAGAAACCATGGATGAAGCCATCCGCTATCAGATCGTAACGCCGCACGATGGCACAGCCACAGAGCCATGCATCATTGCCGGCCCAACATGCGATAGCGCCGACGTGCTTTACGAAAAAACGCCTTACGCATTGCCACTCGCACTTGAGATTGGCGATGAAGTATTGATCGAAGGCACAGGTGCCTACACGACGACTTACTCGGCAGTAGCCTTCAATGGTTTCGAGCCGCTCCGCGCTTACGTCATTTAAGCCGACAATCCTTAAAAGCTTTCGCTGCCAGCCGGTCCCGGATCAGGGGCTGGCATCCCTCACTCTAAATTCGGGAAGGTGGTTTTGCCATGAATACAAACGTCAAGATTTCGAATGTAGTCGCACAATTTTCCATTGGCGAAGAAATGCCCCACGAGGCCGCACAGCGTGATGCTTTGCTTGACCGCGCCATGGGTCTGGGCCGCAAGCGCAAGTCATCTGAAAAGCTGCGCCGTGGCCGCTTGCCTGCCGAAGGCTTGGCCTTCGTCGCCCGCAACAGCGATGGCGGTGTCATTGGCACCGTGCGCTTGTGGAATGTCGCTTCGCCTTGCGTTCACCGCGGCCATGCTGAAGCGCTTCTGCTCGGCCCCTTGGCTGTTGATCCGTTTTACGAAGGCCTAGGCATCGGCTCCAAGCTGATGAACCACGCCATCGAAGAAGCCAAACGTTTGGAACATGCTGCCATCATTCTGGTTGGCGACGCCGCCTATTACAAACGCTTTGGCTTCACCAATGATAAAACTGGCGATTTGTTCATGCCTGGCCCATTCGAAAAGGCCCGTCTGCTAGCCCTCGAACTTAAAGACGGCGCAGTCGATGGTATGTACGGCATTTTGCAGGCAACAGGCCGCAAGGTTGCGACTCGCGTTATTAAAATCAGGCAAGCCGCTTAAATTCAGTTGGATTGCGGGAATTTCAAACCATGAAGCACAGGCAAATTACCGCCGAATAATTGGTCCGGCGGTATTAGCGCGGGCAATGGCTCCAGCGGCGCACCAGTCTGATTTCTCGTTGGGGCCGTCAATATTCCGCGCTGAATGTTGAACAGTACTTTTTCATCATCAGTGAAAAAGTACATTTTTTCAGGTGGTGTGCGAAACATCGCCGAAAATACATTGGGATGCGTTCCGTAGCGATTAAAGGCCTCAATCATATCCGATGCCGTGGACTGAACATCCGTGTTGCTTTCGATATTCATCGCAATTTGGTGCACGCCGAGCTGGCCTTCGGCCAATCGGCTGGTGCCTGAAAAATAAATGACACTGCAAGCAGAGGCGCACATTGCCGCCTCAGGAACCCAAGTATCCAGCCCACGATTAGCGATGATCTGCGCAATATCCAGCCCCGTTGAAACCATGCCGCCGCCACTGTTGAGAAGGATGGTGCGTACCTGCGGATTGTTGTTGAGCCCCTGCTTGAAGTTAGACACAGTATTGGGACCAAGATCGCCGTCAATAACCAAGACACGTTCATCATCAGTCCAAAGACCGATAGTCGCATCTTCCAAATCAACGGCCATCGCCAAGTCGAGGCTGGCAATACTCACCAAACTAACAAGTGCGAGTACGCAAAAAACACGGGTCATGGCACCAGCGCGCGCTAAAGTTATAGGCATAAGATTTCCCCGCCAACATCGAGCCCCAAAGGCACAATAACTGCGGCAAATCAAACTGCGAATGTTAGATGACGATAGATACTGGAGTATACGGGAAAAGGTGGGATTTGGCGGGAACGGGTGGTTTATGTAACCAAATCATGGGGATAGGCGAAAATTTGCGGCGGGGCGATTTTGACGGGGGAATTAGAGTGATGGGCAATTTGGCGATAATTTTGAGCTGACGACGCGATCTCTTTGAAATGGCTTTTAAAAGAGAGGCCACGCCTTCAAATAATTGATTTTGTTAGGTTTCCGACAATGAGGAATTTTCTTCCGCTCTCCGAAATAGCGGACAAAACGGCACGAAAACCAAACTGACGAACGACATGCTGTCGCGCGTCAGTTTTTTTGTGCCTGTAATCAGGTGATCGAAGCAATTTTTTTTAATAAATTCAGATACTTCGACGAACGACAAATTGTTGTCTTCTGCCTCATAAGCAGAATTATTGGCTATTTGACGCGCGCCAAACTTTTGGGCAGTGCCGGTCAACAGAACATTATGGCAGAGTGGCTCTGGGTTCGTTGAGGGGAGATGAACAATGTTGAATGAACGCCAAGAATTTACGGAATATGCCGCTGACTTACTGGCCGAACTTACCGCGAAGGCAATCAAATTGGATATGGCATTTTTGAGCCATCTTATAGCAATGGCCGCCACGGAGGCGACCAACATTGATGTGAAGCTAAGGTTTGAAAAAAGCGCAGAGACGATAAATCGGCTGATTTAGCCGGTCGCCTTCTTTTTGGCGGCATAGACACGTGGTCCAATGCTGCGGATGATCTCGGCGGCGTCCTTGACTTGAGGACTGATTTGTCCGGTAGGGTTGCCGCACTCGATTAAGATCATCCCGCCGGGCAAGCGTGTTTGATAAGTTGAGGCGGGAACATAATATCCATTGCCTATAAAGCCGGGAACGACGCCTGTGTTGACCTGCGTTAGATCAGCGCCATTGGTAATGACAAAATGCGTAAAACCTGCCGCAACGGTTGTTTCCGCCGCTTTTAGCAGCATATAATCCATAATCTGCATGTCGCCCGTATAGGCATTGCCTCTAGCGGTGATGCGGAATGATCTGTCTCCCATGGCTTCCGCCGCGACACCCTCATTATATTTCATGTCACCATATTGGGTCTGACAGCCAGACAAAAGCAAAGCTGCACCAAGCGCAGCCAACACCAAAACTTTACGCAATCTACGATCCCTCCACAACTATAGGAACGCTATCTGACACGCGCCAAGGTCGCAAGGGGTTATCGAGACCGCAGCGCTCCACCAGACCAAAATACCTGCCCATGCACAATGAGCCGCCGTTCGGCATCTTCCCGCGTCATGGTCACGGCCTTATGCAGCTCATTATCGGACGACATTGTCACCTCGCCGGGATTAACCGACAGGCGTTTCACACGGATTTCACCATCGAATGACACCACATAGACGCCGTCTTTGCGGATGCGATCAATATCGAAGCGCACGATCAACAGGTCACCGTCGCGAATTGTCGGCTCCATGCTCTCGCCATCCGCCTGCATGACGCCGATACTGCCATTGCGGGCCAAGTCCTTGGGAAGCCAGTCGATGGGCACATCAAAATAGTCGATCACGCTTTGCGAAAGGACCACGGCTCCGCTGCCTGCCGATGCCCGCGCCTCATAAAGCGGCGCACGGCGATTATTGCCGCCATTCTGTGTGAATGGGGACGGCTCCTCACTAAATCCGGATAAAATATGGTCAGACTGGATGTGGTCATCACCAAAAATAAGCCATCGCACACTTTTCCCGGTCAGCCCTGAAATTCTCTCAATCATATCGATTTGAGGAGAATTTTTCCCAGATATGTAGGCAGCCATAGTTGTTGGGCTCACTGGGCATAGCTCCGCCAACTTCGTTTGGCCCCCAACGGCTTTAGCCGCAATCTTGATGCGCTCACCAAGCAAATAAATCACCATATTTCTGGCGAATAACCATTTATCTGATTGACATCACCAGAAATATGATTATTCTTCCTATTTAGGAATTGCAAATTTCACAAAAAGGAGGCCGGTCAGGGCCTCCCCTTCAGGATATAATATGGACGATATTTCCAGCCACGCCAAGATAAAAGCGCAGCTTTTCACTAAGGGCTATGCACTGCGCGATGTGGACAAGGAGTTTGGCCTCCCTGCCCACACTGCATCCAAGACCTTGCAGATACCCCACTTGAAGGGTGAGGTTGCGATAGCCGCCATTCTCGGCGTGAAGAACCTCTTCGAGCTGTGGCCCGACCGTTATTCGCCATCCGGCCAGCGACTATCGCCGTTCAAATATGAGCGCCCTTTGACGCGGGAGCAACGCCGAAACGGTGTGGGTAAATTGGCAGCGACATTGCTTATCGGCTGTCTATTTGTGCCCGCGCTTTTGACAGGTGACAGCGCCCGCGCAGCGGATTTCATGCCGGATGCGGTTGCCAGCGCGGTTCAGCCTGCGCTTTGGGTGGCGGGTATCATCATCATCATCATGGCGGCGGCTATATCCGGTCGCAAGGATGGATTTCCAATGGCGCTCACAGCGGCTGTGATGGCCGTCGCCAGCGCCATCATCGGCCTCGCACTGTTCCTTATCATCCTGATGCTGGGAGCGTGACCCATGCACCGCATCATCACCCGTCAACGCATGATTTTGCGCCTTCGCGAGGCACGGAGAACTAATATGAAATATCTCATCCAAGATTTGTGGGCTGCAGTGGCAATTCTCGGCCTCGTGTTTGTCGTGGGGCTTCACGCCAACCATGTTGAAAACCTAATGCTTGCCGCGCGGGCGGTGATGCCATGATACCGCTGTTTATGACGCCTCAAACGCTGTTCGAAGTGGCTTTGAGCGCCGTTCAAAGCGCGATGCCGCATCTTTCTAAGGCGGAGATATTAGACCCGCCGCATGGCTGGTTTGATGCGCAGTTTGCCCGCCAGATTGCGGTCCATGTCACGGTTCGCGGTCTTAATGTGCCGCAGCGGCGCGTGGCGCAGATTAATGAGCGTCGTCGCGGCTCCATCTGCCATGCCGTGCGCGTGGTTGATACGCGCATCACGGTGAGCCCCGCTTTTTGTACGACCTATCTCGGCATTTCCACTGCTGCCAAGGCGCTCGTCGCCAAGCGTAGCGGCAAGGTTGCTCCCTTTGCTGACCGCAGGGTCAGCAATGAGCGACGGGGCGGGACGGGTTCCTCCCGCCTATCCTGCTCTGTCACTCCCAATGAGGTTTATTATGGCTGAATTTCAATCCATCCCGCTTGCCGATATTTTTGTGCCGGAGCGGCTGCGCCATGTGGAAGAGCCACATGCGGAAGCGATGATGATGTCTATCGCCAAGCACGGGCTGTTGCAGCCTGTCGGGGTGAGGCGCACTCCCAACGGCGCGGCG
Source organism: Phyllobacteriaceae bacterium (assembly GCA_043744175.1). Lineage (GTDB taxonomy): Bacteria > Pseudomonadota > Alphaproteobacteria > Rhizobiales > Rhizobiaceae > JANMEX01. The sequence continues at coordinate 27,836 of JAYTVD010000185.1, read as the reverse complement.
AAATACACGCTGGTCTTCGGGGCGCACCGCCGCCGCGCTGTTGAGCTGCTTGGCGAAGCGGCCATTGATGCCACCATTATTGAGGCAGACAAGACCGACGCGCAATTGGCTGAAATCGTGGAAAATCTATTTCACAATGACCTCTCGGTGATTGACCGCGCGGTGTTTGTGGGCACGTATCGCGAACTTTGGGAACAGAAGTACGGGGCGATTAACCCCAAGGGCGGGCGACCATCAGGGAAACGGCCACAAGTTGTGGCAGTTATTGACAGCCCTATCGACATTCTCGCGGCTGATGCCGCTGACGGGTTTAACGCCCATGTCGCCGCCCGCATGGGTATCTCAACAGAGAGCATCCGGCGGCTCAATCTTATCGCCAAAATGGCTCCGCAACTGCGCAATGAGCTGCGCGGCAAGCCTCAAGCCGACAATCAATCTGTTTTGCTCAAACTAGCCAAAATGGAGCCGAGCAAGCAAAAGCAGTATGCCCATGCCCTGCAATTGGCGAAGGGGGATTTTGCGCAAGCGGTGAAAGCAGTGGAGCCGCTGCGCGTGAAGCCATCGCGCGATACGATTTACCTCGCCAAACTAACCGATGCATGGGGCCGCACCAATGAGGCTGTGCGGCAGGAATTTCTCGCGCTTATCGGCGCTGTTTTGATTGCCAAGGGCGGGGCCGATGAAGAAGCCTGACCCCACCCAAGCGGACCTGTTTCATGCGCCGGTTTACCCCTCGCGCATGCCCAGCCAGACGCTGGCCTGCACCGGCTTTCCCAACCGTTTTGCCCGCGCGATGAAACGCGCCGCTGAAATCTGTGGTCTCGACCGGCATGAGATTTGCGCCCGTATGGCGCAATATTTGGAGCAGGATGATTTCTCCAAAGCAACACTCGACAGCTATATTTCAGAGGCCAAGGTCGATCATAATATTTCCGTTTTCCGGTTTAAGGCATTCGTCCGCGCCACTGGCCAAACTTGGCTTTGGGATTTTGTGGTTGCCGACGAAGGATTGACCATGATGGAGGGCGATGAGGTTCGCCTTGCCAACATTGCGCTCAAGCAACAAGAGCGCGACCGGATTGACACTGAATTGAAGCTTTTGAAGGCGACACCCGTAACCGTCAAACGGCGGGTGCGGCCATGAAGCAATTCTTCTCGCCCCAAGAAATCCTAAGCGCACAGTCGCCTGACTTGCCAAGTTCGCTGCGTTCCATCCAGCGTCTGGCCAATGATCTTGGTTGGCAGCGGCAGGATGGCAAGGCGCAAAAGCGCGGGGGCCGCGCTGGCGAGTGGGAATATCACGTGTCGCTGCTGCCGCAGACGGCACAGGTTAAGCTGGGGCTGCTGTTTTCATCGCCCGCCAATGATGACCGCAATGAAAAACAAGACATGCGCAAACGCCTTTGGGAGCGCTACGAGGCACTGCCTGCCGAGCATAAACAGGTTGCTAAAGGCCGTTTGGATGCCCTTGATGCTGTTTCAAAATTAAGCGCCGCGGGCGGCATGTCCGAGAGTGCGGCACTTTCCCAAATTTGCGTTGAGCGCGGATTTTCAAAGGCGAGTTTTTGGAACTGGCGGAAACTGACTTCTACCCATGACCGTGCAGATTGGCTGGCGGCACTGGCTCCGCAATGGGCAGGCAAGAGCGAGTTTGCAGAATGCCATCCCGATGCTTGGCAGGTGCTTCTTGATGACTATTTGAGGCTTTCTCAACCGGCGCTGACAGCCTGTTATCGCCGGATGCTGCGTTTAGCCAAAAAGAATGGCTGGTCGCCTATTCCCAGTGAGCGGGCACTGCGCCGCCGGATAGAAGCTGAAGTTCCTATTGCCACCCGCACCATAGCCCGTGCGGGCCGTGAAAAGGCCCGCCAGATAGCACCGGCACAGCGCCGCACAGTGAAAGACCTGCATGCGATGGCGGCTGTCAACATGGACGGCCATAAGCTCGACGTGTTTGTCAATTGGCCGGGATTGAACAAGCCGGTGCGGCCCATTTTGGTGGCAATCCAAGACATTTATTCACGCAAGATGGTGGCGTGGCGACTGTCCGATTCCGAAAACCGCGAGACGGTGAGGCTGGCAATCGGCGACATGGTTGAGACATGGGGAATTCCCGCCAAATGGACACTGGATAATGGCCGCGCCTTTGCCTCCAAATGGATAACGGGGGGTATTAAAAACCGTTTCCGTTTCAAGGTTAAAGAGGAAGACCCTCAAGGCCTGCTGTTGGCACTGGGCATTGAAGTGCACTGGGCAAAGCCCGGGCGTGGACAATCCAAACCGATAGAACGCTCATTTGGCGATATGATAGCCGAAGCCGTCTCCCGCCACCCACTTTGCGATGGCGCTTACACCGGCAACACGCCGCTGGCAAAGCCCGAAAATTATGCCACACGCGCAGTCAGTCACGAGACGATTGTGGCGCTGGTTAATCAGGAAATCCACGAACACAATGCGCGGCAAGGGCGGCGCACTGAAATGGCTGCGGGCCGCTCGTTCGATGATGCATTTGCCGAAAGCTATGCTCAATCCTCCATACCGATGCCGACCGAGGCACAAAAGTCATTGTGGCTGCTGGCCGCCGAGCGCATCCGTGCGCAAAAGGGTTCCGGCGTCATCCACTTCATGGGCAACCGCTACTATGACAGCGCGTTGAGCGCCTTGGCAGGCAAGGATGTGACCATCCGGTTTGACCCCGAAAAGCTGCATCAAGCGGTGCGGGTTTACGACGCCAAAGACCGCTTTATCTGCGCCGCTCCTATCTTTGACGACACTGGTTTCTACAGCCGCGGCGATGCCCGTTTGCGGGCCAAAGATGAAAAGGCATTGCTGCGCACGGCATCCGAACAGGCCCGGCTTATCCGCAAAATGGATGCCGAGACCTTGGGGCGGCTCTACCTATCCAACGGGTTTGTCGATGAAAATCCGGCACCTAAACCAAAGGTACGCCGCTTGGCAACCGGCAGCTCACGCGCGGTCGCATTGCCTGAACCAGTGCAATTCCAAGAACCGGATTTCGATGTGGAGGCCGCTTATGCGACCGGCCTCAAGCTGATTTACGGCGGTCGGGACGACTAAAAAAAGAAGGCGGGAAAACCCGCCTCAATTGAACGGCCAAAGGCCAACAACAAGGACTAGATAGATGACTATTGCTGGAAAGACAATATGGGATGCACCGGACCAAGAACCGAACATTTCGGAAGGGCGTGACGGGCGATCAGAATATGACCTCGACCGTTGGCGGATACTCGTTCAACAGGTGGCTGATGCGGCCAACCGTAATAATTGGTCAAAAACCGATTGCGCCAAGCGCATGCAGGTTCCATCCGGAACATTCTCACAATGGTATTCAGGCAAATATGCAGGGCGTTTGGACGAGACCAATAAGCGTGTGGCGCTGTGGATTGAAAGTCTGGAAGTATCCGGTGGATTTGCTGCGCGGCTCGTCAAAGCACCACCGTTTATCAAGACGCGCACTGCCATTGAAATAGGCAATACGCTGGATGTTGCTCATCAATTCGGCTCACTGGTTATTGTGACCACCGAGGCGGGAATGGGTAAAACCCAAGCCTTCAAAAACCATACTAAAACCCGCCCCCATGCCTACATGGCGACCATGAGACCTCACACTAAAACTGTGCATGGCATGCTCGTGGAACTTGCCGCCTCTCTTGGTCTCACACAGCATAACCCTGCGCAGCTGGACCGGACAATCGGCACTTATCTGTCTCGCGCCCAAGCACCGACGATATTAATTGTGGACGAGGCGCAGAACCTGATTGATCAGGCCATCGACCAACTGCGCTACTTTTCTGACGAACATGGCATCGGCGTTGTGCTGGGCGGCAATACTGAAATCTATGGCCGTTTTACCAAACGGGCTGACGGTCCGAGCTATGCGCAGATCAAGCGCCGTGTCGCCAAGCGCTATCAGCGCCTGCGTCCTTACCGCGAGGACATGGAAATGTTGATTGACGCCTGGGGCATTACCGAGCCGGAAATGGTGACCTATTTGGTCGGCCTCGGCACGAAGCCCGGTGCGCTGGGCAATATCGATCAGACACTCAAGCAGGCCCATTTGATTGCCATGGGCAGCAACATGGAACTTACAATTAAACTGCTCAAGGCCGCATGGAAAGAGCGCGAAATGGAGGATGTCAATGCAATCGCTTAGCAAAACCAACCTCTATGAAGCCTCCGACCGGCTGTTTGCGATGGGTGCAAAGCTGGCGGATTTTGAAGGCTCCGGCCTCACCGGCACGGGCATTCGCAACATGCGCAGAGAGCTGCGGGCGATTGCGGCGCTTGCCAAGAGCCTTGAACATGAGGTTTCGCGGCTGCGCTGGAATGAACAGGCGCGGGGCGACAAGCGGCAGGTGGATAAAATATTAGCGGCAGTGAAAGCGCCGGACAGCAATGTGACGCTGTTTCCGGTCGTGCCGCGCCCCGCCTTTTATCAAGACCCGCCAACCACACCGAAGGGAGCTGCATGATGGATATTGCGATGTGTCTTTGCAAAGAGTGCCCCTTAAGTAAACAATGCTACCGCCATGAAAACAGCGGCTCGGTACCTGCCATGCGACAGGTGGTGCAGGATTTTGAATGGTCGCGGCGCACCGGATGCGGCGATTTTATTGATGTGAAAATGCTGGTCTCCAAGACTACGATGGGGAGCATCTGATGGCCATCTCCTGCGCTTTGATCGTTGACTGTGTGGCTGAATTTTATGGTGTCACTGCCCATGCGATTAAGTCGAACATGCGCACCCGAAACGCTACATTGCCGCGCCATGCCGCGATGTGGCTGGCACGGGAAATGACCGAATTGAGCCTGCCTCAAATCGGACGGGCAATTGGTAACCGTGATCATACGACCGTGCTTTACGGCTGCACCAGCATTGCCTCAACCCGTTTGGTGGAGCCGCTATTGCAGGCGCAGCTTGATGAATTGCAGGCCATCATCGAAGCATCAGCATCGACATTGAACATCATCAAGGTGGCGCAGCCGGTGGATGTTGACGCCGTTGAAGTGGCACAGCGGATGATGAACCAGCCGCTGTCGCGCTTCAAAATCTCGCTCAATGAACTGCAAACGCTGGCTGCCACCATCCTCGCGCTATCGGCGCGGGATGAACGGGCGGAGCCTCAACATGCCGCGTTGATTATCGAGGCGCGGCCTGAACTGACGGCGGCGGTGGAGATCACCGTTGCCGCCTTTGCAAATTACCAAAATGCCCAATTCACCCGCGATGAACGCCGCACACAAGCGGCGCTCGAAGCGGCTTTGAAGGGACTTAAATCCACATTTGAAACCAAAACTTTGAAGGAGATAAACGCATGAACGCCGCCGTTATTTTTGAAGACCGCCCGAACACAGGCACAACCTTGATGAACGGGAAGCTCTATTGGCTGGATGCCAAGGGCAACCTTATTCCCGCCGCCAATGTGCGGGCGCAGGACAAATTGCAGGATGAAATGGTGCGCAAGGTTATTGGCTTTGCCCAGCCGCTTGCCGCCGATGTCAAGCGGTTCAAAGCTCATACGATGGCCGATATCGCGCATTTGGATGCTGTGCACGAACAGCAATATGGCTTTGTGCGTCGGGGCAATAAGGGCAAGGGCAACCGCACCTATGTAACCATTGACGGGTTGATGCAGGTGATTGTGGCGGTTGCCGATGAGATCACCTTCGGGCCGGAATTGCAGGTGGCCAAGGGCTTGGTGGACGAGTGCCTGACCGAATGGGCGGCGGACGCCCGCGATGAGATTCAGGCCATCATTCTCAAAGCCTTCGACACCGACAAGGAAGGCAATATTTCGCGCACCCGCATTTGTTCGCTGTTGCAATTGGAAATCAACGACCCGCGCTGGCTTTCGGCGATGGATGCCATCCGCGATGCGCAGCGCGTGGTGGGGCGCAAGGAATATGTGCGCTTCGAAACGCGCCAGCGCGTCGAGGATGAATTTTCACCGCTGACAATTTCGTTAGCGCAGGCTTGAGGTGGCGGTGATGAACACAATTAAAATGGAACAGCGGATTAAGGAAATGTCCACATTCGCAATTATGTTCATGGATGACGGCGCACTCGTTTCAGCGGCACGAGTTTTGGAAGAGCTTGCCATTGAAGTGCGGGCCTTTGCTGATGAAATTCAATGCCGCGAGTTTGCCCATCAGGCGGCGGCGCATGGCATAGTAACCGAGGTCAAAGCACCATGAGCGCGACCCGCACTTCCAAGCGCTCGCGGTCTGGCGCGGCGGAGGCTTGCCCTGTTTGCAGCAAGAAGCTGCGCGGCGGCAAGGGCATGAAGGCGCATATGCTGGCCCGCCATGGCGGGGAACTTGCCAAGGCTGTTACCGAGGCCGTCGCCTTCCAATCGAACGTGATGAAAACGGAGGCGCTCTGATGGCCCGCTGTCCTGTTTCGTGCTGCTCCGGCGTTGTGCCGGAGCGGAGCATCTTTTGCCCCGATCATTACTTTGCAGTGCCACGCCACGAACATTCGTTCCTGTCCAAGATGGCCTATCGGGCACGGAACGCACGGACGCAAGACGAGCAAACCCATTTAGAAGGCCAGCTTGAAGGCTACATCGCGCAGTCGGTGCGCAATCTTGAAACCAAAGGAAAGGGTGCGGGACGATGAGCCTGATTGCCAAAATGCACGTTGCCAAGAAGCAACTGGGGCTGGACGAGGACACTTACCGCGACACGCTGGAGCGGGTGACCGGCAAGCGCTCGGCCAAAGATATGAACGACAAGGAGCGCACGGCGGTTATCCTGCATTTTACCAATGCCGGATTTACCAACGCTCCCGCCAAACCCCGTGCAGACGGGCGCAAAAAGCTGGTCGGCAAATATGCGGGCAAGCTGCAAGCCTTGTGGATTGCGGGCTGGAATCTTGGCCTCGTGAAAAACAAGGATGACGCCGCGCTGCTGGCCTTTGTGAAGCGCCAGACAGGCATCGACCACACGCGATTTCTGCGCGACGGCGACGATGCTTACAAGGCGATTGAGGCTCTCAAGAAGTGGCTGGAGCGGGCGGGTGTTGATTGGACCAATTCAGGGTTACCAAGCTCACACAGCAGTACATCCGGCTACAAAATCGCCGTCGCACAATTTAGAAAACTAAATCAAGATGAGCAGCCGGGGTTCCATACCGCTGTCACGAAACTGGCAGGTAAGCCAATCGACCAATGCACCCGCGAGTCCGATTGGTGGCCGGTGATGAACGCATTTGGGGAGCGCATCCGCGCGGCCCAGAAGGCGGGTGCGTGATGGCCGTTCAACTCTCGACGCAAATCTCCGAACTCGACCGGCTCTTGGGCATCAACCGCAAAGAATATGCGGCGGCGGTGGCTAAGGGCAAAATGCGGCAGGCGGTTTCTGATCTGTTGCTGGAGCGCCAAGAAGCAGCGTGGATGACGCTCATGTGGGTGCAAAAGCACGAGGCTGTTATTCGCGCAGCTGTGGAAGCGGCAAAGGTGGTGACGCCATGAATGCAGCAGCTTACAAATCAATGCGTCTATCAGATGATGACACCACCTATTGGGTGCGTCACGACATCGAGCGCGGGCTCATCTCCGTCGAGCATGATGGCGCGATTACATGGGATGAATTGCAGGAAATTAAAAACGACCTGTGGGGGCCGGATGCCTGCGCCATTGAAATCTATCCGCCGAGCGACCGCGTCGTGAATAACCTCAACATGCGCCATTTGTGGCTGCTCGGCGCGACCGACTGGTGGCCGGACCTTGGCCACGAAGGCCCGCTGGAGCCAGCCACACTGCGAAGCCGCTTTGAAGCCACCATAAACGATAATTATGGGAGGGCTTTGTGATGGTCGCTTACAATTTCAAAGCTCAATTTGAGGCGCAGATTGCATCCGGCAGCAAGCGCCAGACGGTGCGGAAGAACCGCTCGCGCCATGCCCGTGTGGGCGAGACCATCCAGCTTTATATTGGCCAGCGCCAGATGTATTGCCGCAAAATCCGGCCTGATGTTGTTTGCTTGGCGGTGCATGACATTGAGATTTGCACGAGCAGGCTCATCGACGAAGTGCTGGCCTCAATTGCCATTGATGGGCATTATCTTTCTGCCACCAACATTGAGGCCTTCGCCAAGGCTGATGGGTTTGAGCTGCAACACCGGACCAATAGCCGCCCGCATTGGACGCGCCGCTATGCCATGGGCCAGTTCTTTCTCAATGCCTACGGCGAAGGCCGATTCACCGGCAAGTTGATTATGTGGGGCCCAGCGCCCGAACGTGGCGGCGTGCCCGCCCGCTCCCTTTCCGAAGGCTTGCCGGAGGAAAGCAACAAACAATGACCTACGTCACCGACCATGCTGTCTTGCGCTTCATCGAACGCGAATGCGGGTTTGATGTTGAGAAACTGCGCGGGCTTATTGGCGAGGTGACAGCGCGTGGCGCGGCGGCGGGTGCGCCAGTGGTGCGCTGGGGCCATGTGCGCTTTGTGCTGGTGGATGGCGCGGTTGTGACCACACTGGCGGATGGTCACCGGCTTTCTTTTGAGGGTTTGAAACAGGCATTGAAAGCCAAGCGGGGGCGGCGATGACTGACTGGCCCTTTGGTGATCTTACCCCTTCCCAATATGGAATAATTCTAGCTGACCCACCTTGGCGCATGAAGACATGGTCTGAAGATGGACTCTCCAAATCACCGGAGCAGCATTATGACACGATGACCGAGGCGGAAATCACCGCGCTTCCTGTCGGGAAACTGGCTGCGAAGGATTGTATGCTCTTCCTCTGGTGTCGCTGGATAAATCTCAAAGAGGCGCTTCGGGTTATGGATGCGTGGGGATTTACCTATGTTTCCGGTGGTTCATGGCAAAAACGCACAGTCACCTTCAAAAAGACCTTTGGAACCGGCTATATCACCCGCAACTCAACAGAGCCATACTTAGTCGGCAGACGTGGCAACCTCAAACGTCAATCCAATTCCGTTCGCGACAGCATCACCACGGTTGAACGCCATATTGAGGCCTTCACAACAAATATCGATTCAGAGCGTCGCGAACATTCGCGCAAGCCGCAGGAGATGCGCGACAATCTTGACCTGTTGTTTCCCCATGTTCGCGGCTGTGAACTCTTCGCCCGCGAACCATGGGCGGGCCGCGATGTGTGGGGCAATGAGGTGAACAAATTTGGAGGGCGCAATGATCAATGATGATCGCCTGACACAAGAACTCATTGAAATTTGTGGTGACGGCGGGTTTTTGCGCCTTACTGAAATTTATGGCGGCACACGGCTGTTTATTCCTGCCCGTCCGGATGCATCTTCAGTGCAGAACGATTTAGGTGTGGATATTGCCAACCGGCTCGCAAAACGCTACGGCGGGGCATACTTGCGTGTGCCTCTTGCGCGGGAGTGGCGGGCCATGCATTATCGCTCGATGGGCGCGTCAAATGCCCGTGTGGCCAGAGCGCTCGGCATGACCGAGACCGGCGTTGAAAAGCTGTTCGCCCGCACGGCGCGGCCAACGGTCAAAGGCGATAATCGCCAACTGTCTTTGTTTTCCCATCATAGCTTCGAAACCACGAAGCCAACCCCGCCAAGGCGGGCATGAACTAATCCCGCCAAAACATCCACTGTAGCTCTCAATCACCCCGCCATTCCGGCGGGTTTTTGCGAGGGTTAGCGTGATGCCATGTGATGTCCGGACCTATCCATTTGTTGGCCATCATGAGGGCGGGGTTCTGAAAGCCTATCGTTGCCCAGCAGGCGTCGTCACCATCGGCTTCGGTTTCACCATGGGTTCCAAACTCTTTGCCAACTGGTGGCGCGGGCAATATGGCCGCGGGTTGCGGCTAGGCGATACGATCAGCATGACTGATGCCTTGAGGCTGCTTAGAGCGCTGATTGACAGCGAATATGCCGTGCCGGTGGAGCGCGACGCGCCGAATGCAACGCCTCATGCCAAGGGCGCAGCCGCCTCAATGCTCTTCAATTGCGGGCTTGGCGCGGCCAAGTGGCAATGGTTTGCGGCGCTGGCTGCGGGCCGCATTGCCGATGCTGCCGCCAAAATACGCGTGACGGCCACGACTGCCAACGGTCGCCGCTTGCCGGGCTTGGTGCGCCGCCGCCAAGAAGAAGCGGCAATATTGGAAAGCAACCAATGGCCGGACTGGTGCAAGGCTCCCGAAAATACATCGTCCGGCGCGATTGTTGCCGCTATGCCGGTCAGCCCGTTGCAGCCGGATGATTATGCACAGGGCATCAAATGGCTGGTGGAGCTTGGCTATCAACACCCCGAACTGACTGAAATCGCCACCAGTCAAAAGCGCTCCATCGTTGAATTTCAGCATGACCACAAACAGCTGACGGTGGACGGGATTATGGGCCGCGCCACGCTGGACCAGATTCAGCGGGCGGTGGATTTGAAGCGCAAGGTCAAGCAGGCGGTGGCGGTTGGTTCCACGCCGGTTGCCGCTGGCGGGGCGGAGAAGGCCGGTGCGCCGCTGATTGATATTTCCGGCGCAGGCGACTGGCTGCTCTATGGCGGGCTGGCACTGACAGCGCTGGCGCTGGCCTATCTCGCCTATCGCTACCGCGACGAAATCAAAATTGTTTTTGGAAAGAGGACAGTGACATGAAAAACCGGCTGCTCTTTGTATTAGAAAAGATATTCATTGCCTTCTTCGCGCTGGCCGCCGTTATCGCGATAGTTTCTCAAGCCCATGCGCAGACGGCCTGCATGGATGCGCAAACCCTCAATGACCGGCTGGTGAAGACCGAACATCAAACGGACGTTGGGGGGGGCAGGCTTACTCCCAAGACCATTTTAAGGCTCTATGCCAGCGAGGACGGCAAGACGTTTTCGGTCATCATTGTCAACATCAACGGCATGGCCTGCCTGATGGCAACGGGCGACGGCTTCGATCTGACAAAGCCCAAATCTTCAACCGAGACGGAGGGTTGATATGTTAGCCGCTATTTTGGCCGAGCTTGCGGCAAAGGTCGGTGCGCCGATCATCAAGGATATTTTGGAGCAACAGGTGGGCGGCAAGCTGTCGGAAGTTGGCGGGCAAGTCATCGATGTGATTGCCGCCAATGCTGGCACAAATGCGGAAGGCCTGCCGGAGATTATCAAGACTGCGCCGGAGACGGTGGACGCCGCCATCTTGGCAGCCGAGGCCAACCACGGGGATCGCTGGCTGGAAATGGTGCAAGCCGCCAACGAGGCGCAATTCAAGCTGGCGCTGGCCGAAACCGAAAAGGGCGGCTGGACCAGCGCGTGGCGTCCGCTCTGGATGTATCTGATCGGGTTTTTCTGGTTTTGTCTCATCGTCTTGGTTCCAGTCATCAATCTGTTTTTGCCCCCGCCCGGCATCACGCTGGTGGTTTCCATCGCGACTGTATTGACGCTGACGAGCTGGTTTCTCGCGCTCTATATGGGCGGGCATACCATTAAGGAACTTGGCAGCACCATCCGCGATGCAGTCGTAGGCTTTAAGAAATGAAGGCCGGAACCTTTGCCATAGAACTTGCCGAATATCGCGCTGCCCAAGAGCGCGATAGAGGTGTGGAAAAAGTGCAGGACGCCGTTGCCGCGCTCGGCACACGGGACTGCGTTACTTGCGACGCAGAAATTGACGTGGAGCGCCGCCGCGCCGCGCCCTTTGCCACCCGCTGCATTGATTGCCAAACCAAATTTGAACGCTCGCGGAGACGTGCCTGATGGATGATTTTATCAAAAATAACCTCCCGCAAATCGCGCTGCTGATTTCAGTCGGCGGTGTGATTTATGGCTGGTTTGCTGCTGGAGGTAAGAAGGCGGCAGAGGCACTTGATAGCTATAAAATTAAAAATGACACTCTGGTTTCTGGGATAGACAGGCGCTTGCAAAAGATGGAGGACGTGCTGCCGTCCATGCCAAACCGCGAAGACTTTCATAAGCTGGAGCTATCTTTGGGGCGCATGGAGGGAAACATGCAGACCAACAATGTCAGCATGGACCATCTTGTGGAAGCCTTAAAAACCCAAGCCAATCAGATGGAAAAAGTTACCGACTATTTACGGGATGCCAGCAAATGAGCATGAGCAAAATCAGCTACGACGATTTTATGTTGCCGGATGCGCGGCTGATCATCATCAAAGAATTGGAGCGCCAAGCGGACGGACGGCTCAATGAGACACTTATTCAGAAGACCTTGGATATTTTCGGGCACCGCCATTCAATAGATTGGTTACGGGAACAGCTTTTGGGGTTGGAAAAACTTGGGGCTATAAAAACTGATGTCCTAAGCGACAAAGGGTTTATGGTTGCGACGTTAGCCAAGGCCGGAGTGGATCATCTTGACCGCCGCGAATTTATTGATGGCATCGCCAAGCCCTCGCTGGGTGTATGATGATGGACGACCAAGCCCGCCACGCCCTATCCTCTATTGACCTGTTACCGGAGGCGGCGACTGCCGATATCAATTGGGCTATTGCACAGCTGGATGAGGGGCGTCGCACGGACAGTGATGTCCTGTTTGAATTTAACGACCGGCTTGCAGTGATCGGTATTGAGCCGATTTCAAAATCCGCCTTCGGGCGTTTTGCCTTGCGCAAGCGTAAGATTTTCGGAGCACGTAACGAATTCACAATGGTCTCCAATGCCTTCAAGCAGGAGTATGGCGCAGAGCGCACTGATACGCTGACGCAGATGCTGGTCCAGATGTTGATGACCGTAATTTATCAGATTATCGCCGAGGGCAAAAGCGGAGCCAAAGAGGTTTTGTCCATGTCCAAATCTGTTCAGTCGCTGCTTATCGCACAGCGGATTTCGACTGGAGAGAAGAAAAAGGAAGGCAAGCAAAAAGCTGACGATGACAAGGCAATCAAGGCCTCGATGGACGGTGTTTTCAAAGCTGCGGAAACGGCAATGGAAACCAACGGCCAGCTTGAAGGCCTCGAATATGTCAAGAAAATCCGGGCTGATGTCTACCAAATTTTTGACGATGAACCGCAAGCCGTCACCGAAACTGTGGAGGTGGCGGGGCCATGAGGGGCGTGATCAAAAAGCCTGTCGGAGTTCCTCTATACAACTACCAGCGCGATTGGTTCAAAGACCAGTCGCGCTTCAAAATTGGTATGTTCGCCCGTCAAACCGGCAAGACATTTACAACGACTTTGGAAATCGCTGATGACTCGTTTGTTGCTGCCGTTCAAGGCAAGCGCACCCGTTGGGTGATCTTATCGCGCGGTGAGCGGCAGGCCAAAGAGGCGATGGACGAGGGCATAAAGCGGCATTTCAGCGCCTATAATATGGGGCTGGAAGCTGCGGAGTATGATTGGCAGGGTGAGCAAGGCTCATATAAAGCGCTCGAAGTGTCGCTGCCGGGCGGCTCAAAAATCACTGCACTACCGGCTAATCCCGACACTGCAAGTGGGTTTTCATCCAATGTATTTTTGGATGAGTTTGCCTTTCATCGTGACAGCTACGCGATTTGGAAGGCTTTGTTCCCCGTCATTTCGGCTGGCTATAAATTGCGCGTCACTTCAACACCAAATGGCAAGGGCAACAAGTTTTATGATCTGATGACGGCGGAGGGTAAAACTTGGTCTAAGCATGAGGTTGATATTTACAAAGCCGTGCGCGACGGGCTGCCCCGCGATATCGACATGCTGCGCGAAGGGCTGGCCGATGAGGATGCTTGGGCACAGGAGTATGAGCTGAAGTGGTTGGATGAGGCCAGTGCATGGCTATCCTACGACCTCATTTCATCGGTCGAAGACGAGAGTGCCGGCATACCTGAAAATTACCAGGGTAATCCATGTTTCATCGGTCGCGATATTGGCCGCCGCAATGATCTGCACGTCATTTGGGTTTGGGAACTGATTGGTGACGTTCTCTGGGAGCGTGAAAGAATTGAACAAAAGCGCGCGACCTTTGCCCAGATGGATGAAGCCTTCGATGAGGTCATGGGTAAATATCGCGTCGCCCGCGCCTGTATTGACCAAACAGGTATGGGCGAAAAGGTAGTGGAAGACGCACAGCGCCGCTATGGCAGCCGTATTGAAGGTGTGCTCTTCACAAGTCCTAACAAGCTCATCATGGCAACATCCGGTAAAGAGGCCTTTGAGGACCGGCGCGTGAGAATATCTCAAGGCGACCAAAAGCTTCGGGCTGATTTACATAAATTGCGTAAGGTAGCATCAGCAACGGGCGCACCACGCTTTGTTGCGGAGCGTGATGAAGATCATGCCGATAGAACATGGGCGGCATTCTTAGGGATCCACGCAGCAGGCGGGGAGCGGTCGGAATATCATTACCAGCCTGCACCTCTAGCGCCATCACGATTTGATGAACCGACGGGCGACAGTGACACAATGCTATCGCGGGCAGGTCAAGCAAACAGCGGGTTCAAAATGAGCGCAATGCGTCGCTCGAAAGGTATAATATGATGGTGCCTGTTTTGATTGATATCTATGGCCGCCCGATTGAGAGGCAGGTCCTAAAAGAAGAACAGGCAGGTGTTACGACGCGCATGGTGCGCCGTAATGATGCGCTGCATCCGGCTGTCGGGCTGACACCGCAAAGGCTGGCGGCGATTTTGCGGGATTCGATTGAGGGCGATCCTGAAGCCTATCTAGCGCTGGCAGAGGATATGGAGGAGCGTGACCTGCACTATTCCGGCGTGTTGGCCATTCGCAAGCGGCAGGTTTCCGGATTGGAAATCACTGTCGAGGCTGCGGGCGATGATGAGGTAAGTCAACGAGCAGCTGATCTCATCCGCGATGTTATTGACCGTGATGGCTTTGTCGATGAACTCATCGATATTCTGGACGCCATTGGCAAAGGCTTCTCGGCAACAGAAATCATATGGGACACGTCTGAAGGCCAATGGAGGCCAAAGAAGCTAGCGTGGCGAGATCCGCGTTGGTTCACATTTGACCATCGTGACGGTGAAACGCCATTGCTACGCGGGCCAAATGGTCATGAGCCGCTCAACCCTTACCAGTGGATATTCCACGCCGCCAAAGTGAAATCAGGTTTGCCGATAAGAGGAGGCATCGCCCGCGCAGCTGCATGGAGTTTCATGTTCAAATCCTACACGATGAAGGATTGGGCCATATTCTGCGAGGCCTATGGACAGCCGCTGCGCTTGGGCAAATATGGCAGCGAAGCCACAGATGCCGATAAGGAGACGTTACTTCGCGCCGTCAGCAATATTGGCACGGACTATGCGGCCATCGTGCCCGCGAGCATGGCAGTTGAGTTTGTCAAAGCCGATATCAGCGGCAGTCATCAGCTCTATCAGGAACGGGCTAATTTTCTGGACTATCAGGTTTCAAAATTAGTCCTTGGTCAGACGGGGACGACCGATGCCATTGCCGGTGGGCATGCAGTCGGGAAGACCCATGACGGGGTTCGCGATGACATTGAAAAGGCTGATGCCCGTCAATTGGCGGCGACGCTGAACCGCGATCTCGTCAGACCTGTCGTGGACTTTGAGCTGGGGCCGCAAAAGAAATATCCCCGCATATCAATTGGACGGCCAGACGAGGTCGACGTCGATAAGCTTGTCGATAATGTCGTCAAACTTGTGCCTTTGGGTTTGAAAGTAGGCATGGCCGCGATGCGCGATAAAATCGGCATGCCGGATCCAGAGGCAGACGAGGAGCTGTTGGTCTCAAAGACCAGCACTCCAACCGACCCACAGGCCGGACAAGCACCGGTAGACCCGTCCACGCCCATCGACCCTTCCAAGGCCAAGGACGTCACCTCCAGCACAATACTGCCTCACGGTGGCGATGCCATTGACGACTTCGCCGCCTCGCTCGGTGCACAATGGGAGGAATTGGTTCTGCCACTGACTGAAGGCTTGGAGGACAAGATCGCGGCAGCCACATCGCCTGAAGAAGCCCGCAGTGTCATCGCGGATCATTTTGCCGCCATGGACAGCAAAACACTGACCGACCGCCTCGCCCGAGCCTTCTTTGCCACACGGCTGGCCGGTTCCGCTGACGATA
This sequence comes from Phyllobacteriaceae bacterium, assembly GCA_043744175.1. Lineage (GTDB taxonomy): Bacteria > Pseudomonadota > Alphaproteobacteria > Rhizobiales > Rhizobiaceae > JANMEX01. Next base: position 11,860 of record JAYTVD010000185.1, on the reverse strand, counting down.
GTTTGAGCTGATATGATTGCTGCCCTGCAGGCCAGACCACCCGGTGACGCCATTGCAGCGCTCGATCTGCGCGGCAAGAAACTCAATGATATTTTATCATGGCAAGAGGCATATCGCGAAGATCATGCCGTTGCTCAATCAATTGCTCAAACGCTCGGATTTGATGTTTCAAATGACATTCAAACCGCACTCGAAACGGCTTTGAAGGCCGGTCAATCACCACGACAATTTGCCAAAGACCTCACCCCGCTCCTCAAGGCTAAAGGGTGGTGGGGTAAAAAACTCATCACGGATCCACGCACGGGCGAAAAGGTTGCCGCTCAACTTGGATCCGCGAAGCGGTTGGACTTAATCTTTGGCGTTAATATGAGGGTGTCTTATGCCTCGGCACATTGGAAAGCCTTTGAACAGTCAAAGGCGGACAGACCCTTCTTGCGCTATGTCGCAATATTGGATGACGCCACCCGCCCGGCACACCGCGCCCGGCATAATTTAGTTTTGCCGGTCGATCATCCTTATTGGAATAAATGGGCTCCGCCCTGCGGTTGGAACTGCCGGTGCACGTTACAAAGCTTGTCGCAGCGGGATATCAACAGGCTGGTTCGCGAGGGCGAAGAGCTCTTTTACGAGCCGCCGCAGGATAGCTATCGCAGCTTCACCAACAAGGTCACCGGGGAGGTGACAAAGGTTCCAGACGGTATTGATCCCGGCTGGGACTATAACCCCGGCAAAGCCAGCCATTTGGCAGTCGTCCGCAATGACTTTGCCGTCAAGGTGGCGAGCGGCAGTTATGAACTATCCAAAGCCGCGATTGAGACGGTGATGACGTCCAAGGAATTTATCAACTTCCTCCAAAAACCGGATGGAGCGATGGCGGTAATGTCCCTCAACCCCATGCTCTCCAAGGCACTAAATACCTCGGCTGCAGGCGTCATTCTTTCTGACACGACGATGTTAAAGCAGATTAGTCATCACTCAGAAATGACCATTGATGACTACCGACTATTGCCTTTGATCGGTGATCAACCTCTCGTGGCCGTGCAGGATGGTGATCAAACGATTGTCTTGGCTAGGCTTGACGACAATAAATGGAGGCGAGCATCGATCAAGACTACCCTAACCCGTAGGGCTGCCTTTCTATTGAGCTATAGGTTCGCCAGCGATGATGAGATAGATAAATTGATAAACCGTAAGAGGGTTACCCTCATCTTTGATAGGAGATAAATGCGTGGCAGGGCCTTCCATGAACCCTGCATTGCGATCCCAATAATGATTGGTCCTACGGCCGGAAGAATATCACCGTGTCACACGCACGATCCTAATATGCGCCTGCAGCGCCGAAAATTCAAGCCGGTGCGAGATTAAAGGCCAAGGGCAATACTTGGCGGGCTGTGACCGCCATGTTATAGCCGTCGGGTGCGAACGCGCTCCACGGGCTTTGAAGCGGCTTTGAAAACGATTTTAGATCGTTACCCGAGCCTGCACTCGCCCCTTTCCCCGCTATACCCCACTTTGCTGTTCATGCCCGCCATGGCGGGCATGTTTTGACGCAGGGTCGCTGACTAGGTTTGGACCATGAAAACACCTCGTCAAACCATTTTGGACGCCTCGGTATTTGCGGCATTCTCCGCCACCGTTGAGTTGGGTTCGGACGGCACAACTTGGGTGCAGCTCTTACCGTCCGGCTCATTCTCCGCCCGTGATGGACGCGGTCCCTATATGACCGGCTCCAAGGCGGACATGGAAAAGATCGTGGCAGCCACGCGCAGCTACCTCGGCTCAACGGACCTCATGATTGACTATGATCATCAGGCGGTTTTTGGCGCAGTGCCCGGCGTGGGCGGCGCTGCCAAGGCGGCAGGTTGGGTGAAGGATTTTGAAGTGCGCGATGATGGTATCTTCGGGCGCGTCGAATGGACCGAAGCTGCCGCCGCTGCGATCAGCGCGAAAGAATACCGTTATCTGTCACCAGTTTTCAAACCGGAAAAATCGGGGCGCGTCGTCCTGATTAAACTGGCCGGTCTCACTAACACGCCTGCGCTCGACCTGATGGCCGTCGCGGCAAACTCACAATTTGAAGAGGATAAATCCATGGATAAGCTTGCTTTAATTCTCGGCCTTGGCGCAGCTGCCACCGACGCGGCGGTTATTGCCTCCGTGACAGAATTGGTGGGTATGTCTACCGCTGTTGCCAAGCTGGCAGGGGCAAAGGACGGCGCATCACCAGCCGAAGTGACGACGGCACTTGAGGCCTTCTCGACCAGCTATAAGGAAATTGCCAAGGCAGCGGGTGCGAAGGATGGCGCTGTGGTTTCGGATGTTGTCGCCGCCGTTAAAACCAGTGTTGCCGCAACGACGCCGGATCCGGCCAAATTTATTCCTGTCGATCAGTTTGTGGCACTAAACACCCGCGTCACTGAATTGCAACAAGGCATTTCAAGCAAGGCCGCCGAGGATGCCGTTAATTCTGCAATCCAGTCCGGCAAATTGGTTCCGGCACTTCGTGATTGGGGCTTGGCGCTGCACAAGAGCGATACTGCTGCCTTCAATTCCTTGATTGCCACCGCTCCAACGCTGACGGCCACACAGCTACAGGCAGCAAAAAAACCAAATGGGACCGCCGAGTTTGATGCCTCGGACCTGTCGGTCATGAGCGCTATGGGCTTGAGCGCTGATGCATTCAAGGCGGCTCGCGCCCTCGAGGTATAGGCCGCCGCCGCCAACAAAACCGCAGTCATGTGACTGCAGACAAGGAACGATATTATGACTGCTTTGACTGCTCCCCGCCGAACCGATGAACGCTCCGGTAACTACCGTGAACCGGGTATGAAGGCGGCAACAAAGATTTGGCAAGGATCCATGGCGGCTCTCGATGCGACCGGCTTTGTGGTCCCCGCCTCCACCTCGACAACCCTCAAAGTTATTGGCCGTGCCGAAGATACCGTTGACAATACCGCTGGTATTTCCGGCGCGGTCAACGCGCGGGTGAAGGCTGGTATTTTCCGCTTTGCCAACTCGGCGGCAGGCGACTTGATAGCAATCACCGATATCAATGCGGACTGTTACGCAGTCGACGACCAGACGGTTGCCAAAACCAATGGCGGTGCGACGCGCTCGAAAGCCGGAACAATTTTTGATGTCGACGCTCTGGGCGTCTGGGTCAAATTCGCTTGATGAACCGGAGCGCGGCATAGCGCTCCCCCTCGTAATTCAAACACAAGGTCTATGATCATGGATGTCAATGCTGCTAATTTGAAGAGCCTTTATACCGGCTTTTCCGCTGCCTTTATGAGCGCCTTTGCAGGCGTAAACCCACTTTACACCAGTGTCGCAACGATTGTTCCCTCTACCACTGCCGCCAATGAATATGGCTTTCTTCTTGACTTGCCGGGCTTCCGTGAATGGATTGGTGACCGTCATGTGAAATCAATTGCCAATGCTGGCTATACGCTGCGTAATAAGCATTACGAGCGCACTATCGGCGTCAACAAAAACAACATTGAAGACGATAACATCGGCATCTATGCGCCTCTGTTTTCCGACCTTGGTTATGGGGCGGCGGTGTTCCCGGAACAGTTGGTCTGGCCGATGCTGAAGGCAGGCTTCACGACCAATTGTTATGATGGTCAGTATTTCTTTGACACTGACCATTCCTACTTGGACGAAAATGGTAACACCATAACCGTCTCAAACACACAAGGCGGCGCTGGAGAACCGTGGTTCCTGCTCGATACCTCCCGTCCACTGAAGCCACTCATTTTCCAAAGCCGTAAGGCCTTTGACAAGTTGGTGCGCAAAGACCGCGATGAGGACGAGAACGTCTTTAACAAGAACGAATATCAATATGGCAGTGATGGCCGTTGCTCTGTCGGCTTTGGCTTCTGGCAGATGGCATTCGGTTCAAAGCAAACTTTGAACGCTGCGAACTATGCTGCCGCCCGCGCTGCCATGATGAGCTTCAAGGGTGATGGTGGACGACCACTGGGCGTTCGCGGCAAGCTCTTGGTAACAACACCAAACAATGAAGCCGCTGCCCGTGCACTCTTGCAAAGCCAGCTGATCAATGGCGGTGAAAGTAACCCTTGGGCAGGCACTGCCGAACTGATGATTGTGGAATGGCTGGCCTGATAACAGGCCGGCTAATCAAGACCCTGCCGGTCCATCCGGCAGGCTCTTCATAAAGTGTCTGTGAGGCAGACCCTTTGTAAAGAGCCGGAGATCAAAACAATGAAAAATCCAAAAGTGACCAATCAAACCAGTGATGAAACCACGTCAGCAGACGAGTCAAATGTGTTTACCTCGGGCAAATCGGTGCACATAACCTCTCATGCACCTCGTCGGCGTGCAGGATTTCTGTTTGGCCCAGAGCCAACGATCATTGTAGTCGCCGAGCTGTCCAAAGATCAGGCCGAGGCACTCATCGGCGATCCGCAGCTGACCATCAAGGCATTTACGCCGGAAGTGGCAAACGAAATCTAGCAGCCCTTTGGGGCGTCCTGCTAACAATCGAAAATATGATGGGTAACGAAAGAGATCATGACTTATGCCACCAAACAGGATTTGATTGATCGCTTCGGTGAGTTGGAAATCATCCAGCTCACCGATAGGGTCAACATACCTCCTGCAGAAGTGGATGATGTTGTAGTCTCTCGGGCTTTGTCCGATGCTAAAGCCTTTTGCGACAGCTATCTGCTCAAGCTCTACACCTTACCAATGGCAGATGTGCCACCAATTCTCACAAAACAGGCCTCTGATATCGCGCGATTTTACCTTTATGGCACTCGCGCCGATAAGGACTCACCCGTCACTTTGGCCTTCAATCAAGCTCGGCAGTGGCTTGAACAGGTGTCAACAGGGAGAGTGACACTGGATGTTGCCGGGGTAGCCCCCGCACAAACTGGCGGCAGTTCCGTCAAAGCGTCCGCGCCGGACCGTGTTTTCACCCGCGATAGTCTAGGTGGGCTATGATGGAGAATGGCACAAGCATCATTATTGACAAGGGAACGGTCCCGCAGGCTCTCGCGCAAATCGAAGCTGTGGCGCAACATCCTATCGACATCATGCGGGCGATATCAGGATATTTGGTGACCGCCACCCAGCGCCATATTGAGCGAGAAGAAGGGCCGGACGGCAAGTGGAGGCCACTATCACCGCGCACGGTGACAAAGCGCATTGGCAGACGCCAGCGCGGTTCATCAAATATTTTGCGTGTCACCGGTGGCCTTTATCGGTCTTTGATAGGCGATGCGTCAGAAAATGAGGCGGTTGTCGGCTCCAATTATGTTTCGGCCCGCATTCACCAGCTGGGCGGTGTTGTTAATATTCCCGAGCGTGAACAAGACATTTACCTTGGGCGCAGCAATCGCGGCCCGCGTTTTGTGAAGGCATCGGCGGTGCGCAAAAAGACCAAGCGGGTGACCATAGGGGCACACTCCATCACCATTCCGGCGCGTGCCTATCTCTATTTGTCGGATGATGACAGCGCCGCCATCACTGATATCGCCGCGACCAAACTTGCGGAGCAACTGCTATGAGTTTGGCTTCAGATATTATTGCAAAAATCAAATCGATGGATCCTCCATTGTTTCGCGTCATCGAGGGCGTGGGGGCTTTTACGGCGCTCACATCCAACCCAAACATGACCCCGGCATTGCCCGCAGCCTATGTTGTCATCGAGCATGAAAACTCCGGTGAGAATGAACGGACAACAGGCAGCGAAGTGCTGCAGCTCTGCCAAGCGGACGTTGCCGTGGTAATCCTTACGGCCAATCTCACTGATGCATCGGGTGGGGTGGCAGGTGAGGACTTGGAGACGCTGAAGGAAGCGGTACGTCATGCCCTAATCGGATTTTGCCCCGACCAGAGTGCCGGCTATCCGGTGCAGCATGTCGAGGCCAATATTTTGAAATTCAAAAACAACGTGGTCTGGCACCGGGAATTGTTTGTTGCCAGTCAATATTTGGAAGGAAAATCAGCATGACAAAGTCTGCGGGCGATACGCCCTACGTCGAGCGGCAAGGCGGGTCATACATCCGCGATCCCGAAACAGGCGAACTGCGCAATGAGCTAGATGTTCCGCCAAAGCCACAAGGTGAGGCTGAACCTATCGCCGCTCAAAAACCAAAGAAGGGTGAATAACCATGGCCCGTCGCTATGTACGAAGATTGGCTGTGTTGGCCAAAATTGAAACGGCTTACGGCACTGATGCGGTGCCAACCGGCGCAGCCAATGCCATCCGCATGAAGGGGGTGACGATTGAGCCGATGGCAGGCGGCGAAGTCAGCCGTGATCTCATCCTTCCCTATCTCGGTCACCAAGGCGTCATCCTGACCAACAAACATGTAAAGATTGAAGGTCAGATCGAACTTGCAGGCGCTGGCGCTGCCGGATCAGTCCCCGGCTACGGACCTGTGTTACGTGCCTGCGGACTGGCGCAAACGATCAACGCAGGTTCCTCCGTTGACTATGACCCTGTCTCGTCGGGGCATGAGGGGATGACTTGCTATTACAATTTAGACGGTGTTCGCCACATCGTTTTGGGGGCTAAATCAAACTTGTCGGTGGATATGTCGCCTCAAAATATCCCCTATCTAAAAGTATCAATAACAGGTCTGCTAGGCACAATAACTGATGCCGCACTTCCCGTTCCGACATTCACAAATTTTATGACACCACGCATCGCCTCAAACGCGAACACGTCAATCTCACTCCATGGCTTTAGTGTTTCGGTCGACAAACTATCCCTTGATATTGGCAATCGCGTTGAACCACGCCTTCCAATCGGTCCAGAGAGTGCTGAAATTGTTGATCGTCAGGCAAGTGGTTCGGTCAGCATCGAAGCCACGACACTGGCAGAAAAAAACTGGTTTGACATTGCCGACCAGCGCACACGCGGCGCTCTGTCCATCATCCACGGCACGGTCGCAGGGAATATTGTTGAAATCACCGCCCCTGCTGTTGAGATCGGACGGCCCAGCTATGGCGATAGCCAAGGCATCCTAAGCTATAATTTGCCGCTCATGCTCTGCTCGAACGCAGGGAATGACGAGATCAAAATCAGGGTCCGTTAAGGCGCTTCGAACTGTATTTGAAGGCGGTTTAATCCGCCTTCATTCATTTATAAAAAGCCAAAAGGAAAATATTATGAAATTCAAAGTAGCCAAAGAGCGGCTGTTTTGGTGGCCGGTCAAAGTTGCCGTGCCGGACCCAGACCCAGCCCGCGCCGGTAAGATGATCCAACAACAGTTTAACATGCAGTTCCTATCCATGCCGCAGGATGACGCCAAAAAGGAACAGATCAAACTGGCAGGGATGGACTTGCAGGAGCGCATTGATCGCGAACACGACCTATTGAAGAGCGTGTGCCGCGACTGGGATGACCAGGTGGTTGATGAAGATGGTCAGGCAATCCCGTTTTCCAAGGAAATGCTGTCATCCCTGATCGCGGATAATTTTTTCCGCATCGGTCTCTATTCTGCCTATCAAGAGGCCATGTCAGGGGATGGAGCACGGCTAAAAAACTAAGCGAGGCGGGGCGGGCATGGGCATGTGCGGTAGCAAATGTTCATGATCCTACCCAAGCGCACCGCCTGACGAAATCTGAAATCGACGAGTGGGCCGAACTGGGTGTGACAGTTCTAACCGACGAAGAGGTTGAAGATGATGACGGCGACATTGAAGTTTGGGACCAAAACTGGCCCGCAATGTCAGCCTTTCTCGCCATGGAAACACAATGGCGAATTGTTGCAGGGATCGGTTCAATAATGAGAACCGGTCTCGACTATCCGGCACTCGCCATGGTGCTGCGCACGGAGCTTGACCCACAGCCTGTCTTTGATGACATTCGTGTGATGGAGCGTGCGGCTCTCAACCTCTTTGGGGAGGTTGATCATGGCGGCAAGTAATCCACTGATCGTATCAATGATTATTAAGGCGGACGCCTCTGGCGTCTCGCCTGCCGCCAAGGAAGCGGCTGGCGCACTCGATATGGTCGGGGCAGCGGCCAACAAAAACGCACAAAAGCTGGATGATCTGCGCGAAAAATATGCGCCGCTTTATGCTGCCGAAAAAGCCCATGCCAAGTCGTTAGAACAAATTGCATCGCTCACAAAAGCAGGCATGCTCTCCGAGACTGAACGGACGGCGGCGCTTGGGGCGGCGAATGCGGCTCTGGCCAGACAACAGGCTCTTGCTGGTGGTGCTGCAAATGCAACCAGACTACAATCGCATGAGGTTGCCAACCTTACTTACCAGCTCAACGATATCGGAACAATGCTGGCCTCCGGGCAATCGCCTTTCATCATGATGATGCAGCAAGGCCCGCAGGTTTCTCAAATTCTCGGTAAGCGCGGCCTCGGGCAGATATTACCAGCCATCGGGCAAGGCCTCTCCTCCTTAATTACCCCGACTAATCTCGTATTGGCCGGAATGCTCGCCGTCGGCTACGCAGGCTCCGCTGCGTGGAAAATGCTGACGCCCGCCATTGAGCCTATCAATGACGTTTTAGATCGCCAAAAGAAGCAGCTGGATGGTCTCAAAATATCATGGGGTGCTGCCAGCGAAGAGGCGGCAAAATACGGCCGCCAAACGACTGTGGCTTTGAGCTATGGCCTTGAGCGCTCTGAAGCAGCCCTAAGTAAGCGGCTGCGTGATGAGACAAAAGATGGAATGTTTTCCAAGAACAATATCCAGTCGGTTGCCAAGGAGGCTTGGGATAATAATAAAAGCAAGATCACGGGAGACGCTAATTTTCCGGTCGGGTCGACCTTCCTCAAGGGGTTCAGAGAGGAGCTAGACGCCACTATAAAGGCAACAGCTGAAGGCAAACCGGCGATAATCGGGTTTATCCATAGCCTGCAGTTGATGGGTGAGCGAACGCAAAATAGCGGCATCAAGTCGATGGTTGATGACATTGTCGCAGGTCTCGAACCGCTGGCTGAAATGTCACGCATGCTTATTGAGGTGCGCCGTCGCCGCGAAGAGTTGGCGGCTTCCATTGACCCTAATGGGCGTGTGAAATCATTTGGCAAAATGGCGGGCGATGACATGGGCAATCTAGCCCTGTTTGAATCGCAGCAAGAACAACAGCGCAAACGCATGCTGGCGGCCCGTGACATATCATTGTCAGAAATAACGGCGAGATCACCTGCTGAACGCGCGGCGGCGGCACGAGCAGCCGCGGCTAATGATGTTGTCGATGGCGAGAGCGCTCAAACGCGGGCGCTGCGCATTGAAACAGCAGGAACATTGGCTCTTGCCAAGGCCAATCATGACCTATCGGAAGCCCAGCGCACACGCGCATTGGCGCTCAAGGACACCATGGCGCAGGCTGAACTAGACCTATTACTGGTCGGCAAGTCAGCCTCGGAGGTAGCTCAACTTCGAATGGAATATCAGCTGACCGCAGCGGTTCGCGCTGATGCGGCGGCAAGAGGCGTTGAGGCCAGCGCAGCGGAGCTGCAAGCCATCAAGAAACAGGCCGCTGAATATGCACAGCTTAAAACACTGACTGATGCCCGTTCCTTTATCACTTCGAAGAATGAGGAAATTGCAAAGTTAAGGTTGGAACAGCAGCTCCTTGGCACGAGCGTTTCCATTCATAGTCAAGCGCTGGCTCAATATGAGGCCGAACTAGAAATCCGGCATAGAGGTCTGGATGCCTACGGGGCGGAAGCCAATGCCATCCGTCAAAAGAGTGCAGAGCTGGCGCGGGTTACCGATGAATTACACCGGCAACAGGATGCATGGTCCAAAGTGCAGTCAACTGGCGAAGGCGCGATTGACTCGCTGTTCAACGGGGACTGGAAGGGAGCGCTTGCCGATATTGAAAAGAGCCTCTTGGAGTTGTCGGTCAAAAACCCGCTCAAGAATGCCTTGTTTGGCACAGACAAAGGCACGTTAGACGATTTAGGAGGGCTTAAGGGGCTGGTCGCCAGATTGTTTGGCGGGGCAAATGATAATGCGGCCAGTGCCGTTTCCAGCGCCCTTGGCTCTTCCGTTTCCTCAATGATGGTGACCGCTGGAACGGTGATGATCAATGGCGGGGTGGCTGGAGGCATTGCTGGTTCAACGCTTGGCAATAACCAATTTACGCCCAATACCACTCTCGGTGAATTGATTTCGGGAGGTGGTAATCCCTCGCAAAATCTCAATGGCAATCCGTTGCGCACAGTTGGCAATTTCAAGGCCGGTGTAGATCCGAAATTGATGGATATTTTGAGTGAAGCCGCACAGAAATTCGGCGGCTATCAAGTGGATGCTATTTCGGGCTACCGCGCTGGTGATCCGCGTTTCCACGGTAAGGGGTTGGCGACTGATATTCAGCTCACAGACCTAATATCCGGGCGCAAACTGGGCAATTATCAGGATGCCAGTTCGTTTGGGCAATATGAAAAATTTGCCCAGACGGCGCGGCAAGTTCAAATGCAGAAATATCCGGAACTGGCCGATAAATTCCGCTGGGGTGGCTATTTTGCGGGTGGAAAAGGCAAATATGGTGCCATGGACACCATGCACTTTGACCTTGGCGGCGACAAAGTCGGCATGGGGGGAGGCTCGTGGGATAAGGGGCTTTCATCCGGTCAAATGTCGCTCTGGAAAATCCAAGCCAGCAATATGAATGGTGCGGCAAAAGCAGTCGAAGCACTTGGCACACGCGCAAGCACGGCGACGAATTCATTGGGCACAATGTCGTCAGGTTTACAGACTATGGGGAATGGCCTCGGTAAATTTGGTAGCATGCTATCACAGACAGGTTCCAATAGTGGCGGCGGCGGAATATTTGGGTTCCTTGGGAAAATGTTTGGTGGCCTTTTTGGTGGCAATGCCAATGCGTTTCCTGCCGCCCCGCCTGCGCCAGTAGAGATCGGCGGTCTCTTTGCCGGTGGTGGTGATATTTGGGGCAAAGGAACGGGCACATCCGACTCAATCCCCATTTTGGCCTCGACCGGCGAGCACATGACGAACGCAAAGTCAGCGGCAAAATACCGCCCGCTGCTCCATGCCATCAATAACGACACGCTCGGCAAATTCGCAACGGGTGGCGATATCGGGTCAAACTATGGTGCAGGCATTACCGCTGCAAACTTTAACAGGGCTTCCGCCCCTCAAATCACCTTTATCAACAATGGAACGCCCCAGCGCGTTGTTGAACAGCGCCATGAAGAAGACGGGCAAGGCGGGCGGCGCACAACTTATATTTTGGATGATGCGGCTGCGGCTAATATTGGTCGCGCCGGATCGGCTTCCGGTCGCGCGGTTGCGGCGTTTGGTGGCAAACGACAGACGGTGATGCGATGAATTATCCCCGCTGGCCAGCCTCCCTTCCTCTGCCCTTACGCGATGGTTTTAACCTTGCCTTTGGCGATGGGCGCTCGATGACACAGCCGGATGCCGGAACGCCGCGCATCCGCCGCCGCTTTTCCAAAGCTGCCAAGATGATTGCCATGACGGTGATTTTGACGCGCGGGCAACTGGCCGTCTTTGAGACGTTTTTTGATGAAACGCTCAAGTCCGGTTCGCTGGCCTTTATTATGGCCGACCCGACTACCAATGGCTGGCCTATCAGTGACGAGGCGGGCAACCCGCTGACGGATGAGGCGGGCAATCCGCTAACGATGGTGGCTGACTGGCTGTGCGTCTTTGGCCAAGCCCTGCCATCCATTGCCATTGCCGGTGTGGAGTTTCGTGTGTCGTTCCAAATCATGGTGATGCCGCTATGAGCCGCCTTCAATCCCTTCATGCGCGGACCGGCGAGGACGCTTCACAATTTGATGATGTTGAGGTGGCACTGTTCATTTTTGACCATCCTGATTTGGATGCGCCGGTGCGCATTTCGACGGACAATACTCATATTGTCGAA